>JAUBOG010000311.1:0-7915 GCA_036700105.1 Microcoleus occultus BM001215583 | reverse complement strand
CCTTCTTAAGGGGGATTTAGGGGGTTCTAGACTCTGGAAAAAGCGAGATTTCTCAAAGGCTTTCGGCTTAAGTTGATACCAATTCCTCCCACGATCGCCCTTATATTTCGATTTGTTGCGCAACTTCCAGAAAAGTCGATGAGAAGTCGATGAGAACTCACTCATGTTCTCAAATAGTGATCTGATTTAATAGAAATACGGTAGAAAGTGCGATCGCCCCGGTTGGCAAATCCTCGATCGAAGGTCAAAGAGGCGCTACTTCAAAGCCGAATATCGCACATCGCCTCAGACAAATCATCGTCTGAAAACCTCTGGTGTAAAACATTTAGAGAGCAACTATGCAACTCAAAGAAAAGCCTGAACTCAATCAAATCAACCAAGAATCGGAAGTTTTGGCAAAAAATTATCAACCCGATCGGCCCATCAAAGAACCTAAATCTGTCGCCAGAGTCGATATACAGTCCAAAGAAAAGCCTGAACTCAATCAAATCAACGAACAATCGAAATTTTTGGCAAAAACTTATCAACCCGATCGGCCCATCAAAGAACCTAAATCTGTCGCCACAAGCGATCGCACAAATTTGCAACCCATCAAAGAACCTAAACCTGCCGCAACAGTCGATCGGCAAGATTTGCGATCGATAAAAAACCGTAAATCTGTGGCAAAAACTTATCAGCCATATTTGCCACCCATAAAAGAACATAAATCTGGTGGAGGAAGTTTACGGTTTTTTGTGGTTGTGATAATTATTGGGATACTTGCTCAGATCGTCCTCCCTGAGTTGACGAGTTGTGGCAATAAAGGGAGGCAGTCAGAAGGTAAGCAATATGTTGGCTCAATGAACCGCGCCCAACAAGCAAAATATGCAGAGGATGGCGCATTTTCTAATTCCATTACTGCCCTGGGACGCGAAATTAAAACTGAGACAACCAACTATAACTATTCAATCAGCTCTACAGAAAATGCTGCGTTTAGTTATGGGGTAGCCCGCAGGAATAATCTTCGTAGTTATGTCGGGGTTGCATGGTTAGTACCTGTTTCTAAAGCAGCTAAAAATGAAAATACTACTGTATCCATTATGTGTGAAGCTACTTCTTCTGGGAAAACCCAACCGCCCGATCCTATCCTTCTGAATGGCGATTTTGCCTGTGGTGATGGCACTGTGGTAGTGAGCAAGTAAATATCGACAAAAATTATGCCAGAAGTAATCAAAGGGTTCATCATCTTAACTTGCATCTTCATGCCCCTAGAAAGAATCTTTGCTTTACACAATCAAAAAGTCTTTCGTCTCGGATGGGCAACGGATGCTACCTATTTTTTTACAGGTCACTTTATTGGCAGGGCAGGCGCTATTGTTGTGGCTGTAACTTTGTCGATGATGACGGATTTACTCAAGCCGGAATTGCAAAGCAAAATAGCCTCTCAACCTATCTGGTTGCAGTTTTTAGAAGCAATTGTGATTTCCGATCTGGCATATTATATTGCTCACCGACTGCTGCATGAAGTACCCTGGCTTTGGCAATTTCATGCAGTCCATCACAGTATCGAACACATGGATTGGTTGGCAGCAGTGCGGGTGCATCCCTGCGAGCAACTCTTTACTCAGATTTGCAAAATGTTGCCTCTTTACTGGTTGGGATTTACCAAGGAAGCTTTTGCGGTTTATGCTCTTTATTCGGCGGCGATCGCCTTTTTGATTCATGCTAATATTACTATCAAGTTTGGCGTGCTAAAATGGTTTGTGGCTACCCCACAATTTCATCAATGGCATCACACTAAAATTCCCGAAATAAACAACAAAAATTTTGCTGTTCAGTTGCCACTGTTAGATTTACTATTTGGTACTCTGTATATGCCAGCAGGGAAAAGACCCCGAAAATATGGTGTTTCCGATCGCATACCTGTTGGCTATCTCGGACAATTACTCTATCCGTTCCTCGGAAAAAATAAAATGCTAAATGACAAATTAAAACAAGGTATGGCTCGCTATTTTCGCCCTTTGCCTCTAATGCTTGGTGCGATGTTAGTTGCTGTTAGTTCTCTGAGTGCACTTTCCTTAATTAATCGCATGGATATCCCGACTTTTCTCGTGAGTTTGAATGCCCCAAAAGTAACTGTTGCTCAATTGCAGCAGGGTAAGTTGAAATCTGCAATTTTGATTGACGTGCGATCGCCTGAAGAATACGCAGAAGATCGCATCGGTGAAAGTCCGCTGGTTCCCCTCATTGACATTGAAGCTGGATTCGGTATCAAGCAAGTGCAAGCTATTGCTCGATCGAGTGTAAAATCTAATCAAACTCAACCAACTGTTGTACTTTATTGTGCGCGGGGAGGGCGCTCAGTTAAAGCATACCAAAAATTGCAAAAAACTAATTTGAATTTAGCTTTCCTCTCAGGCGGTATCACAGCGTGGCGGGAAGCTGTGCCCGCTAAACAAGATGCTGAAATATTAGCGCTAATTACTCGATCGCTCCCAGAGGCAGTCAGAAGTAATTAGTTAGTTAATGCAAGAGTACAGAACAAGGGAGACTCAAAAATATCTATCAATAGAAAGGTGTATCCGGCTGAATGATTCGGTATCTTGACAATAAGCAGCCAAAATATTCAGCAATCTGCAACGGTTGGCTGTGGTGGCAGGCTGCACAATAATCTGAGTTAACATAACTTGATTCCATGCAAAATACCGCAGACTTACTCCCCAAAATCGACTCGCCGAGTCTTCCTAAAAAGCAACTTGCACTCCCAAATTATGAGGCAGCCGATCGCCAATTTGTCAATTTGCTAGAGGTGGATGATTTAGACAAGACGGTGGCGGCAAAACCGTTACTTGTCAGCGAGTTTGAAAGCGCGATCGCCTTTGCAATTCAAGCAGCTTACAAACAGGAACCGGGCGATGATGCGGCGCACAGCTTCTTGCAGCGGGTGCTGTACCGGATCAACCGCCTCAACTTGTTTTGGTACGACGATTTGCGCCGCTACAACAACGAACGATCGCACTATTTGCGTTCGGTGCGCGATCGCATCGAAGAACCTTGGCAGCAGTGGGAACTTGCCCAAATCGACGTTGCAGCCCTGCAAAACATCGAGGATGTCAAGCAAGCCCTGCGCGATCGCGCCGCCGTCGATGTCGATCCTCCGCTATCTGAGATCGATCGCTACCTGCGAGAACAGATGACAGAAGGGGGATACAGACACCTGCTGGCGATCGCCTCCTTCGACGGTTTAGTGGAAGCCAGCCGCCTTTCCCGCATCCTCGGCGGGGCAGGCAACGAAATTCAGTCAACCCTAACGCGGGTGCTGATCGAAGAATACGGTGGCGGTCGCTTACCCCGCAAGCACTCGACCTATTTCGCCCAAATGATGGCAGAATTCGGGATGAGCACGGAACCGGAGGCGTATTTCGATTTAGTACCTTGGGAAGTGCTCGCCAGCATCAACCACAACTTCCTGCTTACCGAACGCAAGCGCCATTTTCTGCGCTACAACGGCGGACTAACTTATTTTGAAGTAGCCGGGCCCGTCGCTTACCGCAATTATCTCGCCGCCGCGCAGCGTCTGAATCTCTCGCAAGCTGCGATGGGTTATTGGGAACTCCACATCCGAGAAGATGAGCGTCACGGGCGCTGGATGCTTGATGAGGTGGCGATCCCGCTGGTTGACAAATACCCGCAGGATGCGTGGGAATTGGTGTTGGGCTACGATCAGGAGAAGTCGATCGGCGATCGGGCTGCTGCTGCTGTAGCGCGATCGATCCAAGCAGCAGAAAAAAATTAAAGGCTATCTGGGGTGCATCAAAGACTGATGCACGCTAAATCTTGCACCGTTCTCAACCAGCCTTTTAGGAACAGGCAAGATGCCTATTCCACAAAGAGTGTATTTCTTGTGGAACAGGCATCTTGCCTGTTCTTGACAATGGTGCAAAATATGAGACGCACCCTACCAGGGCTACCAAGGCTGTGTGTTATACCAATTTTAAAACGAAATAACAGTATTCTTTTTCCCCCCTTTTACAAGGGGGGGCTAGGGGGGGTCTTCGAGTGTTGCACGATTTTAGAAAAATGGTATTACAAAGCAGTCATTAACTGAATTAGCTCGATCGACAAATCTCTTTGCGATTTTTGCTGCTGCTTAAACAAAACTCCAGCCAGCAAATAAATATTTTCCGAATAAAAAGCCATTTCTTGTTTTCGGAGATTGGCGATCGCGCTTCTCACCTTAGACTCCGAACTGTAATACCCAAAAGTTAAAGGTGCAATCTCAAAATTCGCAACCGAGTAGCCTCGATCCAACGCATAATCAATCAAACCCACAGGATTAGAATAGCTAGAAACCATCAGTAAAACTTGGTCGCAGCCCAAAGATAAAAGTTTCTTAGCAATTGTAGAACCATCAGTCCCACCGTGCAAAAGCGGCTGATAAATCTTGTCATCCGCCGCCGGTAAGTAAGGCGGATTTGAGATTATACAATCCGCCGACTGGTATAAAGGCGAATCAAAAAAAGAGCAATTGTGGACGGTGTATTGTTCGCTCAGCTCATATTTCTTAATTTGAGACTGAGCAATTTTCCAAGCTACATTATTTAGCTCAAATCCCTCTATTCTCCCATCAAAATCGCTTCTCAGTAAACACTTAATAACTGGACTTCCCTCTCCCGAACCAAATTCTACAATCAGTCGAGAGTTATCGCTGGCATTTAACACTAAACTTTCCAAGGAGTGCGCGTAAAAATCCGATTCTTCCGGGCAGTGGAATACCTGTTTCAGAGGATGGGATGAAGTGAGCATAAATTCTGTAACAAAGTTTACTATTTTCAAAATATCGAATAACTAATAATGGAGCCATCTGTCGCAAGAGCTATTTTTTAAACTTGTGAAATCTATATCTTCCTGTTTTACCTGCTGCGAGCGAATAACTATTACTGCCGGCACAGAAAACAAATTACAAAATTAATCCGATTGACAGATTGCAATCCAAGCAATTGCTGTTGAGATAGGAACATGAACAACTAATCGTGCATTTTAATAGTGTCAAATATGACTTTTTTTAATTATTCAGTTCCACCTCTGCGCCGCAAACAGCTTAACCTTGACGTTCAGGATTTAGAAGGACTTTGGTACGTTCAGTTTCGCCTGGGTAAAAATCGATTTTATTCAACATTTTATACTCGGCTCGACCAAGCTTGCCTGCTGTGGGGCCTGCTGTTAATACCCATGTTCGGGACGGCACAATTTTTTTCGGTGAGTTGGATGCTGCAAGCAGGTTTGTGGTCATTGCTCAGCCTTTTAGGTACAGCAGCAATGATAAGCAAAACCTACTATTGGGTCAAAATCGAACGCGTGACTTGGGTGCTTTACGGTTGGGTAATACTGATGCTGTTGGGATTGCTGCTGACCGATTTTGGCATTTTTTTAGGTTGGGGAAAAGTGTTGGCAAATCTCTGTCCTCTCTGGTTGGGGATGAGCGGGTTAGGGTATTTTTTGACTGGAGTGGCAGTGCGATCGCGCGCGCTTTTAACCGCAAGTTTCTTTCACCTGTTGGGGATTTTGATTTTGCCTTATACCAGCGGTTGGTATTTCCTGTTTACGGGAGTTGTAATGGTATTTAGCTTGCTCGTTTTAGCCGAATGGCAGTGGGATATGCGGCACCCGATTAACTACGCTGCATTAACTCCAGAACAGCAGCAATTTAATCAGGAACAGCACCGCGTCCGAGAGCTATCAACATAAATCATTACCCGCAAATCATCACTCATTAGCAAGCTGCGGATGACTGATGATTCGAGGTGCGATCGAACCACCTCAATCAAATTCGTTGGTAGTGATGAGTTCAGTCCTCCAAATTTTAGGAAGACTGAACTCATCACTACAAACCCGATCGCAGTTATTTTAGCGGACACAAGCTGACTGAGGGCTGATGACTGATGATTAATTGCCACCAGACTGTACAGATTTGCGGGTTTGGTTAGTATCGTCTCCCTTGTGATGCCACGTGCCGCCATCCCCTTGAACGTATTCAGATTTTACGCTATTCCAAGCAACGCGGGTAGCAGCGTCTTCGCTCATTCCATCTTCGCTAGCGCTCTTAAAAGCAGCCTGAAAAATATGCTGGGCCCCTTGGGGCAATTCTTGCGCTTCTGAAGGTAAAGTGTCAAATTGTTGTTCTGGCATGATGATTTCCAATTATTAAAGATAATTTTTATCTTAGATGCTAAACTCAACTACCTTCCTCTCTCTAAAAGCAAGTTTAAGACTGCATTATTCTCAGTCCGAAGACAGATGCAACCAAGGCTTGCATCTAGATTTTCTGCGGTAAGAGATGGGGAGAGGATTTGACGATTTTCGATGGCGATCGAAATATACAATTTAAATACTGTACAGCTTGCGATCGCCCTAGAGAATTTGGTTTTCAAGCCGTCGATAGTGTGAATTTCCAGCCAGTGCGCTACTTTGATGCGCTCCTCAACCAACTGCTCGTTAAGTCCGATCGCACTCAGCCATCTAAAAAACTTGATATCTGCTACACAAAACGAAAGCTAAACTTATTTAAGTCTCACCGTTCAATCAGGATTGTTCCGGTCTGGCCTGCTTCCTGCTTCACCGAAGAAAGTCGGCTCCTTGCTGTCTGCAGGCATTAATTCTGGTGGAGCAACACTCTAATCGAATTAATTTTAGTTCAAGCTTTCAGCCATGAGTCAACCATTATTTTCAACCAATTTAACGAATCGCGATATCCCCTTCTACCTTGCAGGCGGCTGGTCAGTTTTGACAAAACTGCGGTTTGCTCTCCCAGATAATTAAGCCTTGGTTTTCGGCACGGATGTAACAATACCAGCCAGCAGCGATCCGGAGGGCTGGCGATCGGGATTCGGAGCTTTTTTTCTCCCTCCAGCGATGAATCCGGAGACCCCGGAGCGAATTGCTTGACTGTCAAAAGCCTAGCCGTTTCGAGCTAACAAGAGTTCTGCCGGTGGGCCGTCACCAACAGCTTTGTAAGATCATTTGGTTTCCTCAGAAAGTTTGAGCGGTATTCTCCGAGGGTCAAAATTGCCAGCAGCCAGTAAAGGAAAAATAGCGGTCGAAAAAAAATTAAACTAGCTCATCTGGCGGAGCCATTGCGGAGCGAAACCCTAACCCCAAATATTTCAGATTGACGGGCTTTCTGTCCCCCGTGCGTAAGTTTTGATGTAGCTAGTCGGCTGGCACATTCAATATCATCCACCTGAAATAAAACATCATTTCGTTCAAACTATTCCTCAAGATGAATGCCGAGGTGGGAAGATCGATCGTAGCTTGTAAATTGCTAACGTTGCGGTGTAACTTTACCAGTGTCAAAATAATCGAGCTAACGCGAATAAATTCGTTTCTTGACCTTGATTATTCCGCACCGAATGTTATAAAAGTTGCACGTTACGCTGTCTATTTGACCCTGCGGTTTTGGCATCAAAAGCGATCGCAGGACTCTACAAAGTAAAAGCAAGCATTAACCATGAAATCTTCTAAATTGTTGAAAGCTGTTTTAGCAGGTGCTTGTACTTTAGGCTTAGTAACGGTTTCCTTAGCAGTGCCTGCTTCTGCACAGTCAGGCGGCGGTGCGGGTGGCAGTGCGGGTGGCGGTACGGGTGGCGGTACGGGTACGACGGGCACTGGCACTACTGGTACTACGGGTACGGGTACGGGCACTACCGGTACTGGCACGGACACTACGGGTACTACGGGTACGGGTACGGACACTACCGGTACTGGCACGGACACTACGGGTACTACGGGTACGGGTACGGGCACTACTGGTACTACGGATACAACTAATACGGGTACTACGGGTACAGGCACTGGCACTACTGGTACTACGGGTACAACTGGTACGGATACAACTGGTACAGGCACTGGCACTACTGGTACTACGGATACAACTGGT
>JAUBOG010000310.1:0-7929 GCA_036700105.1 Microcoleus occultus BM001215583 | reverse complement strand
AGAAGGGGGACTTTGACCGGACTCTTGTCCCCCCCTTCTTAAGGGGGGCTAGGGGGGATCTAGGCTTAACAGTCAAACAGCATTCTGTGAGTGGGTTTGATGTTAAGTTGACACCAATGGGCAGTGCCGCGCCCCTACAAATATACAACGTGCTTAAACCGCAGCAAAGAATACTTTAGACTTAACCGGATCGGGAGTCATGGTTTTGTCACCGGGCTGCCAGCCGGCGGGACAAACTTCATCCGGGTGAGACTGGACGTGTTGAATAGCTTGCAGAGTGCGCAGGGTTTCGTCCACGTTGCGGCCGAAGGCAAGATTGTTGATAGTAGCGTGTTGGATGATGCCTTCTTTGTCGATGATAAACAGACCTCTGAGGGCCACGCCTGCTTCTGGGTCGAGGACGTTGTAGTCGGCACTAATTGTTTTTTTGAGGTCAGCAACTAATGGATAGTTGAGGTCGCCGACGCCGCCGGATTTGCGGTCTGTTTGTATCCAAGCCAGGTGAGAGAATTCGCTGTCAACGGAGACGCCGAGGATTTCGGTCTCGATTTTATTGAAGTCCTCGAAGCGATCGCTAAATGCTGTAATCTCAGTCGGGCACACAAAGGTGAAGTCCAAGGGATAGAAGAACAGGACTACATACTTTTTGCCTTTATAGTCTGACAGTTTAACTGTCTTGAATTCCTGATCGACTACGGCTGTTGCTGCGAAATCGGGTGCAGCTTGACCAACCCGGAGGCATTCACTCGTCATAAATTTTGTTTCCTTTCTTGCGAACTGTTACAAATATATCATACTCATAACGACTACAAGTATGTTTAAGAAAAAGTTAAAAAAAACACGCTCTCAAAATTGGAGCGTGTTTTTTCGATTAAATAATGGCTCAGGCGGGATTTGAACCTGCGACCTTGGGCTTATGAGTCCCCTGCGCTAACCACTGCGCCACTGAGCCAAACTTACTTCACGATTTACTATCGTAGCACGGTAGCGCCAGCTATGTCTCAATTTTAAACAACAGAATTTTTCATAGCTTCAAATAAAAGCTATGAGTTTTGATAATCATTCAAAACCCATAACTTCCAACCGATCGTTACCGAGAAGCGCTGGAATCATCCTTTGGCAAAAAAGCCATTGGATTGACAGCTCCCGATCCGGCGGGATGAATTTCAAAGTGCAAGTGCGGCCCGGTACTGAAGCCGGTGCTGCCCATCTCTGAAATCTGTTCGCCTCGATCGACCCTTTGACCTTTTTGCACCAAAATTCGGCTGTTGTGAGCGTAAATCGTTTCAGAGCCGTCTGGATGGGTAATTTCCACCAGATAGCCGTAGCCCCCGTCGTTCCATTCTGCATAGGTAACCACCCCGCTGTCGGCGGCCACAATTGGCGTGCCGATCGGCCCTGCAATATCAATTCCCTTGTGCATCCGTCCCCAGCGCCAGCCGTAGCCCGAAGTGAGAACGCCCTTAGCCGGCCAAATAAACCCGTTAGCCGACTGTTGTTTGCTGCCGTTAGGCAGATAAGTATCCGCACCAGAAAGCGGAGGCAGTTCTGGAGAAACCATGCGTCCCAAAGAGGGGTTGCTCAGGGGGTCGTAACCTTCTGCTCCCAAAGGAGCAGTTGCCACCACCGGCCGTTCCTGAGTAGAGGTAGAGGCCGGCGTCAGGTCGATCGGTTGCAGTTCCGCTGCGCGAGCGGGATCGAAACGCTCTTGCTGCTGCTTCTGAACCTGCTCGGACCAGGCTCTCGACGGCGGTCTGCTGATTTCATCCTGCACCGCCCCTGGATAGTCGGGGGTGTAGAGGTCGGGATTGAGACTTGGCAGATCCCCAGATGGGTGCCCAGAGGCTAATTTCGTATCTTGCTCGTCAGTTGGAGTCAGGGACACGGCATTGGCCCCGATCGCATTGCGCTCGGCGCGATATTCCTCTCGCAGCCTGACAACTTCCGCCCTCAACCGTTCGGCATAAGGACTCAGAGCCTGCGCGGCGGGGAGAGCCTCTGGATTCGACTCAGGTAAAGCGCTAGTTGGCTCGGCATTTGACACGAAGCTGACCGGCTGCGGGTATTCTCCCGCAGCGATAGCTGTAGCAGTTGCACTGGCTGGTATCGGCAGGGCACTGGTGTCAACTGCGCCTGTAAATGTTGGCTCGCCTTGAAGCTCAAGCTTTCCGGGGTTGCTGATAGTTTGAGAAACTTGAGTTAGCGGAATGCTGTTAATTTTGGGAACCATCGGTGCTGAAATATTGTTCAGACCTTCCAAGTTCGCCAAGGGAGAGACCACCTGCACTCCAGGCGCGGTTGCTGCAACGCCAGCACTGGCTATTTCCGGGGTAGACGGGCTCTTGTTGAAAGATGCCGCAGCCGCCGAAGACACAGATGTAGAGCTGGCCGAATCAGAAGCTGCCGCCTGCACTGCTGGATTGTTTGACCCAACTTGAGGAATTTTCAGCCGTTGATTGACATTCAGCAAGTTGGGGTTGCCGAGCTTGTTAACGGAGATCAGCTCTTTGGGCGATACGCCGTGACTGGAGGCGATCGCCTCTACCGTATCTCCCGGACGCACGCTGTAGAGAGCGCTTGCCGGACCGGCGGTACTGTCCGCAAGGGGGATGACCGCAGCAGAGGGCAAACTCGGTGTTGCCAGAGATTGTTCAATTGATTGGAATGCTCGATCGGGCGATGCTGCTTGGCCGACCTCGGCATTGGGAATTACAGGTGTCGCCCAGAGGTCGGGAATGGCTGTCTGAGTGCTCGCTCCGGGGGATGCCAGCGTCGGTACAGACTCCGGCCATGCAGGTGTAGATGAATTTGCTCCCCCCTCAGACCCCAACAGTGTCCGCTCAGATGCTGCGGTGCGGTTTTCCTGTTTTTTCAAACTGTCGATCGCCCCGTCTGCGTTCGGGCTGTCGATCGAAATCTGTGCCGGTAGCATCCCGGCGTACCCTGGCGATGCCACTGATGTTGGCGCTGACAGGATCGCTGTACTATCCAACGGCTCGGAGCCAGTCAGATTTAACTCTTGTTCCGGATTCACACTAGCCGCGGCAGTATTGCCAGCGTTCTGTGGTGGCGAGGCTTCTGGAGCCTGCGGAACTCTGAGTTCTTGACCGACTTGGAGTACGCTCTCGGGTTTGATGCCGTTGGCAGTTGCCAGTACCTTTGGTTCAAGTTCATAGTCCCGAGACAGCTCCCAAAGGGTTTGTCCCTGCTCCACCTTAACCGCCACCGAGTCAGAAGCCGATCCGGCCTGTTCGGCTGAGTAACCCTCAACTTGCGGGGAGGTAGCTGGCCCGTTGGCCGAGACTGGCTGTACTTCAGCGGTGGATTCTGCTGTCGGTGCGAGTTCAGACGCGCGAGCGCTGTCTCCATTTCTCGGCATCAGGATGCCAGAAGCACCTACCGATATTGCTAGCCCGATCGTGGCGAGAGAGCGAACTCTGCCAGTGCTGATAGTCTGTTTAGACGGTTCCGCAGAACCGTCTCTGTCGATTTCACTAGCCTGAACAGGCTTAATATTTTGGGGATATGTTCGTTTCAAAAAAACGACCTCCTACTGAGAAGCGCTAACTGTCCTTGGAAACACTCAAGGGGATCGCATGACGCTGAATTTAAATCAACAACCAAAAATATTTTGATTGTTGATAGTCATCATGCTTAGGCAAGATTACCTTGCTTTTTAAATTTAGACAAGCTCAAACCGTCACAAATTTTAAAAGTTTCGGTAAAACCTGCTGCAAAGGGACCCCAAAAGCCTTACACCGCAATCGATGGAACGAATACATAAAATATTCGTTCCCCCACGGGCTAAGACTCTCACCTATTATTCGACTCTATGCTAATTTCCGGACTACCTACAACCGTATATTTACTAGATATAGCGCTCAGGCCCCAGCAGCTACTCTCTGACACCCTAAATCGCTGAAATTCTCTGTTTTTGTAGCTGAATCATCTTGCGAGTAAATTGGTGTTGCTGATAACAATCTGTTTTTGGATGCATAAAATATATTAATTTCCGCGATCGAGATTCTCACCGCTTCGATACAAATTTCTTATATTTAAATCAAGATTTGGCAACAAAGAGCAGCGATTAAATATCTATATGTATATGTTGTGTCGATCGCGATTTATCCCAGCTCGCCCAACTGTCGTTTAGCCTCAAATAAACCTACAGCAGCGCTGACGGAGAGATTCAAACTCCTGACTCCAGGCTGGCTCATGGGAATAAAAACTGTAGCGTCGCAGGCATCTAAAACGAATTGGGGAATCCCGGCAGTTTCCGAGCCAAACATCAGCCAGTCGCTCTTGTGAAATTGGAATTGAGCGTAACTGCATCGCCCGCCAGTGCTGAATCCGATCGATCGCCCTCCGCGCTGCTGCCGGCAAGCCCCAAAAGCCGCTAAGTCTTCGTGGCAGTGGAGATTGACATAGGGCCAGTAATCTAAGCCGGCCCGTTTCAGGTAGCGATCGCTAATTTCAAACCCCAGCGGGCCGACTAAATGCAGTTCCGTGCCTGTAGCAGCGCAAGTGCGGGCGATATTGCCAGTATTCGGGGGGATTTGCGGGTGAATCAAGACAAGTTGGGGCATGAAGCTAATTAAAAGCGGAAAATACAGCTATTGAGCAAGCTAGAAATCTACCTAAAGGTAGATACAACTTATAGTTTTTATTTATAACGCGTCTGGCGTTCCATTGATTAAATATTCTGATTTGTTTTTCGCCGGAAATTCCGGCTATTTGGATGGTTGGCCCAGTACGCACAGCCAGGGGCTACTGAAAGCCCCCGCGACGATGGGTGCCGGGTTTGCTTTCTTGCATCCGGCGCTGTATGCTTCGGGCGGGCTGCGATAGCCCAACCCCTAATCCCCGCAACAAGTTCATCAAACTGAACTGTAAAATTTAGATGCGGCGGGGCTGAGTTCACGCCACTAACTGGGCGCACAAGTTGTCTTCGAGCTCCGATTCTTGGTCTGCCATGCCATCAATTCCTTGGAGAATAATACTGCGGGGGTCCAAACCGTCAGAATGCAGCTTCAACCACTGCTGGGCGGTGTTGCCTTCCCGGAGAATCTTAGAAAGAGGCGAGAGAAAGCAGCTAAAGCCGCGCTTTTTGGCGTCATGCCAGACTTCTCGGTAAATTTCCTCAATCCAATCTCGCGCCAAAATCTTTCTGCCATCTTGCCAGTGAATTAATTCGGCATCCAAACTGTGGCGGGATGCAGCAATTTCGTTGGCGTCTGTCAGCGCCACTAAATCTTCGTTGCGGGTAGCCGCCGGCAAGGTGCTGAGTTCTAAGGGGTCTAAGCTGGGGTCTTCCATCATCTGCCAAATGCGAGCTTCTAGCAAGGCAGTAATCGCTAACAAAGCTAGAGGATTGACTTCGAGGTCGCAAATTCTCAGTTCCAGGCGGTTGAGACAGTACGGGCGACGATCGCCGTTGGGGCGCACTGCAGACCACAAATGGCGGACGTTTTGCATGGTGCCGAGTTCTAGCTGTTCCTGAGTCCACTGGATGTAATGCTTGTGACTTTCAAACAGCGGGACGATCGCTGGAGTTTTGGGAAACAAACCCCACCGGGTAGAATGATAACCCGTGACTTCGCCGTCGAGAAAGGGAGAAGAGGCGCTCAAGGCAAGGTAAAGCGGTGCTTCGACGCGGGCGAGGCGAATTGCCCGCATCAGCATTTCTGGTTGGGAGATGCCGATGTTGATGTGAATGCTGGCGGTGACGACTTTGGTGCCGTAGGTTTGCTCGATGTAGGTATGGTAGGGATTGTTGGGATCGGATCTGTAAAATCGATCGCTCCCTCCGAGAGACAGCGTACTTCCCGGCAGCAGAGTATAGTCGCCCAATTGTTTGAGATACTGGCGCAGCCGGACTCGCGGCTTGACTAAGGCGCACAGCAGGCGATCGTAGCTGCACAGCGGGGCGGTCGTGTACTCCACATTGCGGCTATCAGGCTCCCGCACAAATCCCTCTAGATCGGCGACTATGCGATCGGAGAGACCGACCACCTCACCTGCGGGAGTGCCGGTATACATTTCTACTTCAAAGCCTTTTGATAGCAGCACGTTTGTTCCTCAGCTAAGTTGAGTGCTACTTTTTAGTATCCCAAAAATTGACCTGTTCGTACTATCTTCCGCAAGACGGAGCTAACATTCTGCGCGACTACCGCTGAAACCGGGTTTTGTTGCGCCAGCTTGGTTCGATCGGCTTTGTGTTTTGGGCCCTTCGGGGCAAATGCACCCACGCTTCTAGCCTCAGACAGCAGTGAGAAAGAACTGCCTTCATCCTTATTTTTACCCGATCGGCTTCACCGAACAGATCCGGAAAGCCCTCTTCCCTCTATCCGTTACATCCGCTACATCCCGTACATTGCTCGCTGCCGAACTTCCTTCGACATCCATTACATCCGTTAAATCCGCTGAGCGAATCCGTTGCCGAACTTCCTTCGACATCCGTTACATCGGTTACAGCATCCGTTGCCGAACTTCCTTCTGCATCTATTTTCAGCCTTGAGGGGGATAGCCGCAGATATATCTTGGGTGCGATTCTAAAAGAGAACTCTGCAATATTTTTGAGCTATTATTAACCCCTGGAAATCCCTGTGAAAGAGCAAGAAAGAACCCCTCCCAACTTTTGGAATATGCTAAGCAATTTAGCCTTAGTCCGGTTTTTGCTTTTATTTGCTTCAGGTTGGGCCGGACTGCAACTTTTAGCTTATTTTGAAACCGCAGTCGCCGTTTTCACGATTGCTGCACTCGTGGCTTTTTTGCTCAACTATCCGGTGCGAACTCTCCAGCGGTTGTTACCGCGAAGTTTAGCCGTCGCCTTCGTTGTCTTGCTCGCCATTTTAGTTTTTGGCGGTCTCACCGTCACCGTAGGCGTGACTCTTTTATCTCAAGGACAGCAATTAATAGACAGCATGACTGAATTTCTGAATGCTCTGGCACCTCTGTCGGAGCGCCTCGAAGAATTCCTGCGGGCGAGAAACCTGCAAGTTAACCTGCGAGTTATTGAGGAACAACTGCGAAATCAAGCTTTGGCTGGAGTTGTTTCGAGTATTGCTTTTTTACAAGTATTTTTAACCAATTTATTGAACTTAATATTAATTCTGGTGGTGGCTTCTTTCATGTTACTTGATGGAGAGAGGCTGTGGCAGTTGGTTCTCAAATTTATCCCCCGACACCTGCACAGGCGTTTGAGTTTAACAATTGAGCGAAACTTTTTAGGATTTTTTCAAGCACAAATTCTGTTAATGTTATTTTTGACAACCGCAAGCTTTGCAGTTTTTCTGCTGCTCGATGTGAGATTTCCTTTGATTTTAGCATTTATTATCGGATTGTTTGATTTAGTTCCGGGGATAGGAGCGACCCTGGGAATTAGCTTGGTTTGTTTTATTGTATTGTCTCAAAATGTGTGGCTGGCTTTAAAAGTATTGGCAGCTTGCATTATTTTGCAGCAAATTCAAGACAACTTTATTCATCCGAGACTGATGCAAAATTCGCTTAACCTCAATCCGGTAGTGGTATTTTTTGCACTGCTAATAGGCGCGAGAGCCGCAGGACTTTTAGGCATATTTCTGGCTATTCCGCTAGCGGGAGTGATAGTTAGCTGGTTTGAAATTGAAGAAATGCAAGCGGAAGGTTAAGTGATACATTAGGGATATGGCATTGCCGTTTCCTTACCGCGATCGAGCTGCGGTTTGCTTCATAAACATGGAATGTGCTGCATATCAAATCCGGCTTAAAAACTTGGTTTAAACCTGTCGGCTAAAAGTCCGATTCTTCAAAAACTTTCTTTGGCGCTATATCTAAGGTGCGCAGTGCGCACCCTACTAATATCAATTCCGGCTGCACTCAGACATGACAAGGGAGGAGACGGCAGTGCCGTCTCCCTACAATCGATCGATTGTAGGGACACGGCACTGC
>JAUBOG010000030.1:18403-25633 GCA_036700105.1 Microcoleus occultus BM001215583 | reverse complement strand
GGGGCAACCATACCCCTCCAACCCCGAAAGGGGATTCAAGGCGATTGAAATCGCCGGGTCGTTTTCCACGAGCGGGCTGAAGCCACGCTCGTTTCCCACTTACTGAAGTTTTTTTTATGAGTAAACCTCCAGTTCATGCTTTTTTTGTAGGCAGAGCACTTGCCGAAGCACTGTACGAGCAATTAGAAAGCGCAGCAGCCAACGCTTTCTCCGAACTCGGCAAATTTGACGCCGAACAAAGAGAACGCCTGCGCCAATTCACCGATCGAGTTGTGGAACGGGCCTCTCGTGCCGCCGATGGGGCGATGCAGACCAGAACGGGCACTGCATCCGCTACCGCCATTCAAGACATCAATCCCGCCGACTTGCAAGCGACTATTGACGAGCTGCGCGCCGAAGTGGCACTGGTGCGCTCCGAATTGCAGCGCTACCGCAGCAGTTTGCCCTAAGAAAGGGCGATCGCACCGCCACAACTATTTACTGACCACACGACGAGCGCAAAGCGATGCGCTCGAAGCGCTCCTACCCGCCATCAAAGCAACAACATAAAATAAGCAATTTGGGAACCCAAGTGTCTGCTCTCCTTAATGACTCTGTTAATCGCCAGCGCTCCACCAAGCGGACTGGCGACGGCGACGAGCCAAAAACTACTGCTGGTAAATCCTACAAAAGTAAAGCTTATCGCTGGAATCGCGAAAAATACTCCCGGCAGCGGCGCTTCTTCGACATTTGGGCCTTTGTCTTGCTCTGGCTGGCTTCCTTGTGGTTAGACAGCAAAAATTGGAGCTACTGGGGAGGTGTGACTGAAGAAAAAAAAATTGCCAGACGCCGCTTTCAAGCTATCTGGGTTCGAGAAACACTATTGGATTTAGGCCCGACTTTCATTAAAGTCGGACAGTTATTTTCGACCCGCGCCGACTTGTTTCCGGCAGAGTTTGTCGAGGAACTTTCTAAGCTGCAAGATAAAGTGCCTGCTTTCAGCTACGAGCAGTTAGAGGTAATTGTCGAGCAAGATTTGGGCAAGACAGTTCAGGAACTCTACCGCAGCTTTGACCCGGTGCCTCTGGCCGCGGCCAGTCTCGGTCAGGTACACAAAGCTCAACTGCACTCGGGCCCGGAAGTTGTGGTTAAGGTGCAGCGGCCGGGACTGCGGAAGCTGTTCGAGATCGATTTGCAAATTCTCAAGGGAATCGCCCGCTACTTTCAAAACCATCCTAAGTGGGGTCGCGGCCGAGATTGGATGGGAATTTATGAGGAATGCTGCCGCATTCTGTGGCTCGAAATTGACTATCTCCACGAAGGCCGCAATGCCGATACTTTCCGCCGCAATTTTAGCAACTGCGACTGGGTGCGGGTGCCTCGGGTTTATTGGCGGTACGCGGCTCCGCGAGTGCTGACTTTGGAATACCTGCCGGGAATTAAAATCAGCCACTACGAAGCTTTGGAAGCTGCTGGGATCGATCGCAAATTAATCGCTCAGTTGGGGGCGAAAGCTTATTTGCGGCAGTTGCTCAACGATGGCTTTTTCCACGCTGACCCGCACCCCGGCAACATCGCTGTTAGCGCCGAGGGAGCTCTGATTTTCTACGATTTCGGCATGATGGGGCAAATTCAGTCAAACGTCCGCGAAGGACTGATGGAGACGCTCTACGGCATTGCTTCCAAGGACGGGCAGCGGATTATGGATTCTCTGATCCATTTGGGAGCTTTGGTTCCTACGGGCGATATGAGTCCGGTGCGCCGCAGCATCCAGTATATGCTGGATAACTTCATGGACAAGCCTTTTGAAAATCAGTCGGTGAGCGCCATTACCGACGACCTTTACGATATTGCCTACGACCAACCTTTTCGCTTCCCAGCTACCTTTACTTTTGTAATGCGAGCTTTTTCGACGATTGAAGGCGTGGGGCGGGGTTTAGATCCCGAGTTTAACTTTATGGAGGTGGCACAACCTTTTGCCATGCAGCTTATGACTAATGGAAATGGTTCTGATGCAAGTAGCAGCATTTTTAACGAAATCGGCCGTCAGGCGGCTCAGGTGAGTTCGACTGCTTTGGGTTTGCCGCGCCGGATTGAGGAGACTATTGACAAGCTCGAACAGGGAGATTTACGGATTCGCGTCCGTTCAGCCGAAGCAGAGCGCTTGCTCCGCCGCATGAGCAGCGTTCAAATGGGCACGAATTATACTCTGATGATGAGTGCTTTTACTTTGTCGGCAACCATTTTGTTTGTCAGCAATCAAATCTGGCCGGCGGTCGCAGTGGCTGTGCTGGCTGCGGGTGCAGGGTTTGCTATGCTGCGTTTGTTCAAGCGGATCGATCGCTCGGACAGGATGTCCTAGAAAATTGCCCTCGCCAGATGTTGCCAGCTACAACTCTCAACTCAATTTTTAAGAGAGGAGAGCATCAAACGATCTACAATTAAAGGCTAAACAAGTGCGATTTTTCGCCCAAGTCGCGATCGTATACGGCGAGGAGAAGCAATTTTAACTCGCCTTCAACGTCAGAGTTGCGTGCCCAAAAGTTGCCAGAGTTATACCTACCTTGGAAGCTGGATGGGCTCGCCCGCCAATCTGCCGCCAACCTGACACGCGCATCGGATTACCGATTAATCGCCGGGACACGCAAATTCCCCTAGTTGACTGGCAATAGTCTTAATTGACTGCGTGGTTTCAGGCAAGTGTTTGAGTTCACACTCCGGCGTTGCAAAGCTAGACCGCTTCTGTGCAACCAAAACGTTAAACAGCCCTATGGTAAGTCGCGTATGAGAAGGAGTCAGAAGTCAGAATTCAGGAGTCAGAATACCCCATGTCTGAAGTCAGGGGTTTCAATCAAGGAAAATTTTTCTCGATCTCCACGATTAAAATCGGGGGCTTTAAACCACGATTCATCCACCAATCCCACAGAATTATTCTGAATTCTGGCGACTGACGCCTTTATTCTTCTTTGGTAATGGATGCGTACTGACTGACAGCAAGACGGGCGCTAACATTACCAGCAGAAAAATCCTAGGGGGAGGAATCCCCAAATTAAACGCCCTACTGAGGCGGGTCTTTTCAGAACAATGTCGGTAGCCTCTATCCTGCAATGCCAGCAGGTATGCCAAGGAGTTCACCACTTTTGAGGCGCAACGGTTCCCTCACCGACCACAGGAATAGTTATGTTAGCTAGACCATGCCCTCCTTTTCCACTCACTGCCAAACTGAGTACAGCTACTTGTACTGAGTGCAGCCGAAGTATGGCGGGAGTCTCCAAGGAGGAAGAGAGATGAAACGCTCTTTCGCAGGTAAGACAGACACGGGGTTAGTTCGTTCGGTAAATCAGGATTCGTACTACATCGACTCTGACGGGCGATTTTTCATAGTCGCCGACGGAATGGGAGGACACGCCGGAGGCCAAGAAGCCAGCCGGATTGCAACTGGGGCGATTCAATCTTATTTGATCGAACATTGGGAAGGGCCTGAGGATACTCCGGTGTTGTTGGAAAAGGCTTTTTTAATTGCGAATCAAGCAATTTTGACGGATCAGCTCGAGCATCCCGAACGCGCTGATATGGGTACTACGGCTGTGGTTCTCATCTTTAGAGATGAGGGCAGACCTTGGTGCGCTAATATCGGAGACTCTCGCTTGTACCGGCTGCACGGCTCTCGCTTGGAGCAGATTACTGAAGACCAAACTTGGGTGGCTCAGGCTGTGAAAAGAAAGGCTCTGACTGCCGATCAGGCTCGCAGTCATCCTTGGCGTCACGTTTTGTCTCAGTGTTTGGGCCGCGATGATTTGCGCGAGATCGATATTCTGCCGGTGGACGTAAAGCCTGGGGATCGCTTGCTGCTTTGCAGTGACGGCTTGACTGAGGAACTTTCCGATCCTTTGATTGCTTCGCCTCTAAAGTCGATTCGCGCCTGCGAGGGTGCTGCTACTGCTTTGATTGAAGCAGCTAAGGATAAAGGGGGACGCGACAATATTACTGTGGTGATCGTGACGATCGACCTCAAGTGATATCCTCTCGGAAAATCGAAAAATCTGAAATCTAAAATCGACCGATCGAATCCGACAATCTAAAATCTAAAATCTAAAATCTAAAATCGCATGACTCGCGTTATCGGTTTGATCAGCGGCACGTCAGTGGATGGCATTGATGCTGCTTTGGTAGATGTTGTCGGTTCCCAAACAGACTTGCAAGTGCAATTAGTGGCCGGCGAAACTTTCCCTTATCCTGCTCATTTGCGATCGCAAATTCTCTCGGTTTGCAGCGGTGAGGCTTTGTCAGTGGCTCAATTAGCCGAATTAGACGATGCCATCGCCCAAGAATTTGCGGCGGCCGCCTTGACAGTTCAAGCAAAATATGATAAAGCGGAATTAATCGGTTCTCACGGTCAAACCGTCTACCACCGACCAACTCGGAAGGGGGCAGAGGGGGAGAAAGGGAGATTTTCTGCTTCCTCCCCGGTTCCGGGTACAGAAATGGGCTACAGCTTGCAACTGGGGCGGGGGGCGCTAATTGCGCAGTTGACAGGCATTACTACTGTGAGTAACTTTCGATCGGCAGACATTGCAGCAGGAGGTCAAGGAGCACCCTTAGTCCCGATAGTTGATGCCTGTTTGCTGGCCGAACCCAACCTCCGTCTCTGCATCCAAAATCTGGGCGGAATTGGCAATGTTACCTATCTTCCGGCCGCGTCCAAGGGCGAAAACAAGGGCGAGTCCGAGATTTCTAGTCTTGGGGATGGCATTTTGGGTTGGGATACAGGCCCGGCAAATTCCTTGTTAGATCTGGCAGTGCAGCACTTCTCCGGGGGCACTAAAACTTGTGACGAAAATGGATCTTGGGCCGCCAGCGGGATTCCTTGTCAAGCTTTAGTAGCAGATTGGCTCAAGCAACAGTTCTTCAGCCAACCGCCGCCGAAATCTACTGGGCGAGAGTTATTTGGTGCAGATTACTTCGATCGGTGTTTGCTAGAGGCGCAAGCTTATCACCTCAGTCCTGCTGATGTGCTGGCTACTCTGACAGAACTGACTGCGGCTTCGATCGTTCACAGTTACCAAACTTTTTTGCCGGCTATGCCCGATCGAGTTTTGCTGTGCGGGGGCGGCAGCCACAATCTCTACTTAAAAGGCCGATTGCAAGCTCAATTGCATCCAGTGGAAGTGTTGACTACTTCTGAGGCAGGCTTGAGTGTAGATTTTAAAGAGGCGATCGCTTTCGCGGTTTTAGCCCAATGGCGGGTGCGGGGCATTCCCGGCAATCTGCCTCGAGTTACCGGTGCCCGGACACCGGTACTTTTAGGAGAAATTAACTCTTGTTGGCACAGTTGGGCGTGATAGCATAGAGTCTGAGGGACAACGGCTGTGCGTTGTTGCACCAGCATTGTAGCCAGCAGGAAAAGCATAGGAACAGCAGTGTGGCTCACACGTTTTTAATGGAATCTGGCCAATGGACGCTCGAAGGAAGTTGGATTGAGCGCAATGGCGTGCCAATTACGGTTAAAGGCAAAACTTTAGTGAGCTGGAACCGAACAGATTGGTTCAGTATGTTGACGAAGCTCGTTTTTCCTGGAGGCGATCGCGAAGAGATTATTTTGCAGTACCGAGGACACCTCAACAACGATGAACGGCAGTATACTTTTGTACTCCAACACAGCGAACTCGGCCGCGTCGAGGGCGAAGGTTGGATTGCTCCCCAGTCGATCGTCCAGCGTTATTGGGTGCTCGGAGACGAACGCCAGCGGCGGACGGGTTTTGATACCCTTCACCGCGTTGATGACAACCGCTACTACCAGTCTAGCGGCATCATGTCTGGTCATTACTTGACGAGTACGATGGAGGCAACTCTCGAACGTCAGCCGGAATAACTTTTTCTCTTTGTCAACAGTTCCGAGTTCTAGGGTTTGATGTGAAAATTGAAGGTCCCGCTAGTCGGAGGTCGCGCTCAGATGTCCGACTTGCGCCATTTTTACTCAACCCGCTCCACTGTAACTCCAGACAAATATATTTAATTTCTTGAATAAATTTTACGCTGGCGCTCAAAAATTGCAGGATTTTTGAATCTGAAAGCACTCGCATTACGGTTTCGATCTCTTGCGACAGTGCCGAGACTATCCGCCGCATGAGCGTGGAATTAAAAAAGAAAGTGCGATACAGCAGTCGCCCGATCGGTCTGCGGGATGGATTGCTAAAATAATTGATTTTGTGGCATTTCCCTTCTTTCTGCTTCCTTCTGTTTACCCGCTGGCGAGTCGCCCGCTGGCGCAGTGGAAGTAAGCCGAAGCGGTTTTTTGATTCGAGTGACGCCCCATCACCCCCAACTCCTTTCCACCTGACGGAAGAGAGTAAGAGACGGAGGTCGCCGACTGCGACTCTGGGTTACTCAAGCCCTGGGTTGGGTTCTAAACCCCAGTGGTGTTTGAGAAAATGGCGGTACATAGTTTCCCGCAGCATCATTTGCTCGTAAAGCTTGACCAAAAACTCCTGGGCTTGCTCGCGGCTCATGTCACTTACCTGTGTTTTGAACGAGCACAGGCTGAATTGCTGCTCCAAAGACAGTTCTGCTGGTTGGCTCATGACGCATGACTCCTCTGTAAGTAAAGGTGACTTGAAACTGAGAACCTGGATCGACCAGATTTATCAGTTGCTTCAGCGATCGCGAGTTAGTTTCAGGATGCCCCATCGCTCATCTCGCTTCAGCTATATTACAAAAGGTAACAATAATTTGACAAAATTGCTATCTTTCCCAAGAAATAACTTAATGATACAGATGGGGAGTTGCCCCCAAAAGTTCCTTCTGCAGGCATAGACAAGTATATCGACTTGTCAAAAGAAAAAAGGCTCAGTACGAACCAAAATAATTGCAGTGATTTATACCAACTCAACACGAAAAATATCTGGTTTACAGGCGATCGCCAACTTTTATTGTGTAATATTTTTACCACTGTTGAGGCGCGATCGCCAAAATAGTCAAAAACCGCAAAGCTCTCTTTGCCGAGACGATCGGCTTTCTCTATTTTTAGCCGATCGCCCATATCGAAATCACAACTTTAACCAGTATTTTTCGCCTAAATTTAACTAATTTTGAGGCGGAACATTCTGGGAGGGAGCGGCCGCTCCGGGTCTGATATTGGGAGCCGCGGGTGCAGGCGAAACAGGAGGAATACCCTGATTTATACCGGAGTTAGAAGGCTGCTGCCCGGGAGCTGGTAGAGGGGATTGAAACTGATTCGGATTGAACTGCTGC
>JAUBOG010000030.1:0-18303 GCA_036700105.1 Microcoleus occultus BM001215583 | reverse complement strand
CTGCTGCCCGGGAGCTGGTAGAGGGGATTGAAACTGATTCGGATTGAACTGCTGCTGCCCGGGAGCTGGTAGAGGGGATTGAAATTGATTCGGATTGAGCTGCTGCTGCCCGGGAGCTACAGGATTCGGCTGCGGGGATGTCGCCGAACTAGGAAGAGTTGCTAGAGCCACTCGATCGCCACCTACCTCTCGCAATTTGTCTAAAACCTCGACAACTTTGGCGTATTTAGCATTTTGAGGAGCGTATAGCACCGTCAACCCGGCAGGATTTTGACTCTTAAAACTCTTTAAAACCCGATCGAGCTGTTGGTAATTCACAGGCAATTGGTCGATATAAGTTTGCCCGAAATCGTCAATGCTGACAATCAGCATTTCTCGCATCTGCGTTTGTCCGGTTTTCGCTTTAGGCAAATCCACATTAATTGCTTGCTGGCGAGTCAGTTGCAAAGCCGCCATCAAAAAAAACGTCAGAATGCAAAAAATTACGTCTATTAAAGGCACCAGTTCAATCCGAGCCTCTTCAGCAGGAGTATCTAAGTGAATCTTCATCCGTTCTCCTCGGTTCTAATTATTAGAAGGTGCATCTTCAGCCGGATCGGAACCTTTCAATTTCGGCTCCCGCTTCCGTTCTCCCGATGATTCTTGAGAATTGAGAGAACGCCTGTTCAAACCATCGGCACCAAAGGAAGAATTGCTGTATTCTGCGTCCCTCGATCGACCCTTAGCATTAGCCGTCGGCCAGTATTGCCTGTAAAGCAATTCCAGTTCATTTCCAGCTTTGCGAAATATTTTTGCCTGATTGAACAAAAAAGCTTGAAATATCCGATAAAACGCCAAGGTAAAAATTGCTACTGCCATCCCAGTAGCCGTGGTAATCAGCGCCGCGCTAATCCCCAATGTCACTCCTTTTGTTGCCTCAGTACCGATGTCCCCCAGCTCGATCGAACCCAGGGAGTTCATCAAACCCAAAACGGTTCCCAGCAAGCCCAGCAAAGGAGCGAGAGCGATCGTCGCTTCTAAGATTTTGTCGCCTCGGCGCATCGAAGCCAACTCTTCATCGGCAGCAGCTTCGAGTGCGAGTCGAAATAAATCGGGTTCGGGATTGTACAGCCGCAGGGGCGCAGATAGAAATCGCCCGATCGGCTGTCGGTTAGCTTGTCTTGCAATCTCGCTAGCGGCACCCCAATCGCTGCGGGCAGTTTCGAGAATGCGGTTGACTATCTGCTTTTCTTTGCTCAAGAGGCTCGCCCAGAACCACAAGCGCTCGATAATTGTACTTACAGATAGAATCGATAGCACCAACAGGGGCCACATGGCGGGGCCGCCTTTATCAAACAGTTCTTGAATATTCACAGTATTTTTACTCCTGCATAACCCGAATCAGCTTTGCTTCTGTTGTACTTTTTTTAAGAAATTTAAGGCCATTTAATTTTAGCTATTAATGTACTGCGCTAGGAGTGCCGATCGACCGATCGCGATCGACTATTTCCTCAAACCTCGAATAAGTCGTCTTGACACATATCTTGCAGTGACTGGTGTTGAACGCGACGGGAAGAACGGCGATATTTTTTAGTTTGCAGCTTCGGTTCATATTGTTGCGTACCATCCGACTTAGTTTGCTGCTTCAAACTCGCTTCCGCTGAAGTAGAGTTTTGCTCTTGTTGCTGGCGGAGGTTAGCCTCGGACAGAAACTGCAAGTAATACTCATAGCGCTCCCAATCGCCCCGCACAACACAGTTAGGCTCGCAGGAGTGCGAGCAGTCGCTAAACTGGCAAGTGCCCAAAGCCAGCCTGCGCCGAGCTTCCGGGAAATATTCAGGTAACTCGGACGGATCGCATTCCAGTGCCGGCTGATTAAAGCCGGGAGTATCGGCCAAAAGTCCGCCGCCGGGGAGATCGAACAGTTCTACATGGCGAGTAGTATGCCGCCCGCGGCCGAGTTTGCCAGAAACAGCGTTGACTCGCAGATTCAGCGCCGGAATCAGTTGGTTGATCAAGCTCGACTTGCCGACTCCTGAAGGCCCGCAAATTACCGTTATTTTGCCTTGCAAGTGACTTTGGAGAGAGAAGGCCGCATCCCCCTCGCTTCCATCTTGGGTAAAAGGTCGATCGGAGCTATTTATTTCGTTTGATAGAGTGGGCTTGGAAGATTGAGAGCCATAAATTTCATTTTGACTGTCCTTGGCGGCTTCCTGGCAGATTCCCAAGCCGCTGCGGACGCTAATAAATATTGGTTCGTAGCCCCAGCTTCTAAGCCTTTTGCGCCACTGTTCCAATTCCTCTTTTGTGACCAAATCGCATTTGTTGAGGCACAAACTCACCTCTAAACCTGTAGATTCTGCCTTGACTAAAAAACGAGTTAATGACATGGGGTCTAAGTCGGGTTCAGTCAGGGCAAAAACGAGGAGAATGCGATCGGCATTAGCTACAGGCGGGCGGTTGAGTTCTGTTTTGCGCGGGAAGACTTGAGAAATGACCCCCCTGCGATCTGTCCAGTCGGGTTCTTCTACCGCTACGCGATCGCCCACCATCACCTGTTGCCCAATTTTTTTGAGTCGAGTGCGGCGGGTGCACAGCAGCGTCGGAGCATCGGCGAGGGAACGATTTTTCCCGTCAATGCAGGCTTCTGGATCTAAACTTACTTGGTAGAAGTTAGCCTGAACAGCCACTACAGTACCCACGATCGAGGACGAATTGGGGTTCATCCTGCTTCCTTGTCTGCTGGGCGCTGGACTTTCACCGCAAAAAACCCGGAATCCTGCTCGTCCGCCACCAATCGCGTTTCTAGAATCTGGTAGCCTTCCATTTTTAGACTGTCGGGCACTTGTTCGATCGGCTCCCCAGCGTCCAGCCACACCTCCAAAACTGCTCCGGGCGTCATTTGCTCCAAGCGCAGTTTACTGCGGACAAAATTCAGCGGACAGGGAGTGCCCCGCAGATCGAGCTGGGCATCTGGGGTTTTGGGATTTTCAATTTTGGATGTTGAATTCATAGTGTGCCTTTTCTTTTCTAATTTCCCATCTCAAATCCTGAAAGCCTTATTTTATCGTGAACCAATTGCCCAACAATTATTCTACGACCGATTTTTGAGACCAATTGGTCTCATTTTTTTGAGGACTCTTCCCACAAATTGCCAAACAATTATTCTACCTGTACAAAATGAGCGCAATTGCGCTCATTTTTTTGACAGAGAATTAAACAACTTGTCGAACAATTATTCTACCTCGGCAAAATGAGACCAATTAATCTCATTTTTTTGACAGATAATTTTAACAATTGCCACGGAATCATCAAACAGGAAAATTTGACACCAATTGGTGTCAAAAAATTGCTTATTTCTGAAACAAATTGCCCAGAAATCCTTCCAAGCCACCTTTTCCGGTACGATCGCCCTTAAGCTTAGCAAGCTGCATCAGCAACTCCCGCTCCTGATCCGTCACCTTAGTCGGAATGTCAATAGACACGGTAATCAAATGGTCGCCGCGACTGACTGGATTTCCCAATCGAGGCACCCCTTTTTTCTCCAGAGTCAGAACAGTATTCGCCTGAGTTCCGCTAGGAATCAACAATTCCGTCGGCCCGTCTACGGTTTCAACTTCCAGCCTGCAGCCCAAAATTGCTTGCAAGTAACTGATCTTGACTTCCGAGTTAACGTTAATGCCTTCCCGCTTGAATAGCGGGTCTTCATTCACAGCCAAGAACACGTAAAGATCGCCGGGCGGCCCGCCGAGTTTCCCCGCATCCCCTTCATTGGAAACGCGCAAGCGAGTACCGTTGTCAACCCCAGCCGGAATTGTGATTTTCAGCTTTTTCATCACTTCTTTCTGGCCCCGGCCGCCGCAAGTTTCGCACTTATCCTCAATCACTTGGCCCGTACCGTTGCAAGTGGGGCAAACTGAAACTTGAGTAAAGCTGCCGAAGGGGGTGCGGGTAGCGCGGCGGACTTGACCGCTACCGCTACAAGTCGAGCAGGTTTGAGGTCGGGTTCCCGGTTTGGCGCCAGTCCCGGTGCAAGTTTCGCAGGTTTCTAGGTGCTTGATGCGGAGTTCTTTGTCCCCACCAAACACGGCTTCGCGGAAATCCAGCCGCAAATCGAGGCGCAAATCGTCTCCGCGCACCGGCCCGCTGCGCCTGCGACCTTGTTGTTGACCGCCGGCCTGGCCTTGAAAACCCTGAAAGAAGCTTTCAAAAATATCGGCAAAGCTGTCGCCGAAGTCTTGGAACCCCGGCGCGGCTGTACCGCTCACGCCTGCTTCGCCAAAGCGATCGAAACGGGCGCGAGTTTCCGGTTCTGAGAGTACCTCGTAGGCGCGGTTAATTTCTTTAAACCGATCCTCGGCACCGGGTTCGTTGTTGACATCTGGATGGTACTTGCGAGCTAGGCGGCGGTAAGCACGCTTGATTTCCTCTTTGTCTGCACTGCGAGAAACGCCTAATATTTCATAGTAATCACCGGCCATAGAGCTGCTTGCCTGGAGGTAAATAACAAAAAGTGTACGAAAAAAAACAACGGGCGGCCTTTCCTGAAATTACCAATTAAAAACTAAAAATTATGATTGATTTTTAACTTTTAACTGCGAGCTTTTCAGTTCTAAAGGAAAGGATTCATATCATCAACTTCAGGTTCGGGAACCTTCGGTTTTTGTTCTGACTTTGGATTTAACTGTGTATTTGGCTGTCGCTTTAACTGTCGTTCCGGCTTTGGTTCCGGCTTTGGTTCCGGCTTTGGTTCCGGCTTTGCTTGGGCTTTTGGCTGCGACTTTGGTGGAGCTTGGGGCGCCACCAGGGGCTCTTGGACTAGCAAAATGCTGTCGTCGTCGGCTTTAATCTCTTCTAATTCTGAGATTGTCTCGCTTTCAATCTCTGCGACCGAGGGGGCTTGGCTGCGGGCTTGGTCGTAGACTGCTGTCCCGAGCGAGTATAGCAGTTGCTTGAAAGATTCGATTTGTTCGGTGAGTTCCTCGGCTGCGATCTCTGGGTTCGCCATCGCCCCCTGCAAGGCTGCTGCTGCTGTTTCCGCTTCGACTTTAAGGTCGTGCGAGAGCAATTGCGCGTTGGTTTTCAAAGTAACACCACAATTATAGACTAGGGTGTCGGCTTGATTTTTGAGTTCGACGAGTTGAGCGCGCTTGATGTCTTCATCGGCGTAAAGTTCGGCTTCTTGCCGCATCCGCTCGACTTCCGTTTCGCTCAACCCCCCTGTATTGGAAATTTGGATGCTTTGTTCTTTTCCGGTTCCCTTGTCTTCGGCGGCGACTTTGAGAATGCCGTTGGCATCGATTTCAAAGGTAACTTCGATTTGAGGTACGCCGCGGGGGGCTGCGGGAATGCCTTTGAGCAGGAATTTGCCAAGACTTTTGTTGTCTTTAACTAATGCCCTCTCGCCTTGGAGGGCGTGAATTTCTACGGAAGTTTGCCCGTCTGCCGCCGTGCTGTACATTTGCGATCGGCTGGTGGGGATAGTTGTATTGCGCTCGATTACTTTTGTGAACACTCCGCCCAAGGTTTCGAGTCCCAGGGACAGGGGGGTCACGTCCAGCAGCAGCAAATCTTTGACCTCACCGCCCAAGACTCCGGCTTGAATTGCCGCGCCTACGGCTACAGCTTCGTCGGGATTCACCGATTTATCGGGAGAGACGCCGCCAAAATATTTGCTAATTGCCTCTTGCACTGCCGGAATCCGGGTTGAGCCTCCCACTAAAATAATTCTATCTATATCTTGGGGAGTCAAATTTGCGTCTTTGAGGGCTTGAGTTACCGGATCGATCGTCGCTTGCACCAAATGAGCCACCAGTTTTTCAAACTGAGCTTTGGAGAGGTCCATTTCCAGATGCTTCGGCCCTTTGGCGTCAGAGGAAATGAACGGCAAGTTTATGGAAGTCGATTGCGAGAGTGAAAGTTCTATTTTCGCCTTTTCCGCAGCTTCTCTGAGGCGTTGCAAGGCCATTTTATCGGTGGATAGGTCGCTGCCTTCTTGGGTGCGAAAAGCTTCTACCAGCCACTGGACTATGCAGTCGTCAAAGTCGTCTCCTCCGAGATGGTTGTTACCGGAGGTAGCGTTTACTTCAAAAATTCCGTCTCCCAGTTGCAGGATCGAAACGTCGAAAGTACCGCCGCCGAGGTCGAAGACCAAGATTTTTTGTTCGATATTTTGCTTGTCGAGCCCGTAGGAAAGGGCGGCCGCTGTCGGTTCGTTGACGATCCGCAGGACTTCTAAACCCGCGATCGTACCGGCGTCTTTAGTAGCTTGCCGCTGGGCGTCTGTGAAGTAAGCTGGCACTGTAATTACGGCTTGGGTGACAGTTTGTCCCAGATAAGCTTCAGCATCTTGCTTGAGCTTTTGGAGTACCATTGCCGAGATTTCTTGGGGGGTGTGAACTTTGTTCCGAATTTGGACGTTTACGGTGTCATCTTTGCCTTTGATGCAGGTATAGGGAGTCCGGGCTCGTTCTTCTTCCGTGTCGTCCCACCTGCGCCCGATAAATCGTTTGATGCTGTAGACAGTATTTGCAGCATTAGTTACAGCTTGCCGTTTAGCCAGTTGACCTACTAAGCGATCGCCCGCTTTGCCAAATCCTACGATGCTCGGAGTTGTGCGCCCGCCTTCTGAATTGGCGATCACAACGGGTTTACCGCCTTCTAAAACAGCTACGCAACTGTTGGTCGTGCCTAAGTCAATTCCAATAATTTTCCCCATAGCGCCTCATAAAACTTTGTGGGATGTTTGGAAACCGATACTTTTTTGTTAACATTTGCTAACAAACACATAAGTTAAATAGCTAAAAAGCTATGCAACCAAGGCGTATCAACCAATGCCCGAAGGAAAATCCCACGAGCACCATTTAAATCTCGGTTCATCTGATTTCCATCAGCATCTTCGATCGTTCTGCTACCACCAATCTTTTTGACTTCTCCAGTCCATGAAACAGTCTTTGAAGTGTAAGCTTCATTGATAGAAGTTAAAGCAACTTTGCCCTGCTCCCAAGCTTTCCACTCTAGATGTTTTTTGAACTGATAATGACTCAGAGTCAGCATTTGACGAACAGTCTTAGAACGAATCTTACGACGTGACTTGCTCACCATTCGAGAATACTCAAACGATGGAAGCAATATCACGTCAAAATTATCCACTAAAAATTTAGCAGTCTTGTGATGCAACTCTTTGACAAGATGTTGAATCTTAGATTTTAATCTATCTGCTGCTTTCCTGAATCTTTGGCGTTGCTGACTAGAGGTTTTGCTCATCCTTGAGATCAACTTGTCTAACCTAAAACACAACTTTTGAATCAAAAGATTAGAATCATTTCCAAGCCATCCATAAGAATACTCAGAAAAGAAGGTCATGAACGTTCTGACACCGGGGTCTAAGGCAACCACACGACCTTGGTTATCGGTCTGACGTGGTTGCACTTCTTCAGATATAACAATGTAATACTCACTGTAAGCAAGCGTTAACCGTCCATCACTGAAGTCTTTGGGTAATGCCTCTTTCAGCTTTGATTGACCCAGTTTTGTATGATAAATTCCTTTTGACCCAATTGCAGACTTCGGAATATAAAGTGATTGCTTTGTGTCTTTTCGACTACGGAATCTGCAACTACAAATTTTACCAGTTTTTCTGAAGTCAGCCTTAGCTTTTTTGACAGCCGCACAAGCATCTTTGATTGCAATCGATTTAATTTGAAACGGTACTTGTTTTGCCCAATCAGGCAATCCATTAAGTATGTCCGTTTTGATTGACATCCAATTGACCTTAGTGTTTGGTTGCTGCAAATACTTAATCGTCACGTTGTACACGTAGCGACTCACACCAAACCACTGCTTCAGTATTGCTTTTTGCTCAGGCTTTAGGAATAGTCGGATTTTCTTTGATTTTCTTGCTGTAACTTCGCTCTTTGTGGATTCGGCAACGATCGCCGTGAAGGATGGCAAGAAGAGCGGCTGTGAGTTCGGACTCTGCGCAGTGAACAGGATTTGAGAGAACCAGGAGCGAGCCACTGTTTTGCTTTGCCATAAACTCGAAAAGTTCAAATCCAAATCGACAGAGCCTGTCTCGATCGGCAATAACAACCGCGAGCTTATCCCCGCGCATAAATCTGACCAATAGGGCTTGCACTCCTTTTCTCTTAAAATTGAGTCCCGATCCAATATCTTGGATGATTTCTGAATCAGGGTATCGCTGTCGTATAAATTTGACTTGTCTTTCGAGGTCGTCTTTTTGCTTGGCGCTACTGACTCGGCAATAGCAGACAACTGAGCAGATAGTTCCATCTGTTTGGTAGGAAGCAACGTCGTAGAGGCGTTGCCCTGCTCCATTTTTGATTGATTCAATCTGCCCTTCATCTGCGTATTTCCTTAAAGTGTTTGGGTGCAAACCTAGAAACTAGACTGCTTTTCTAACCGGTATGCCATAAATCAAAAATATTGCATTTGTCGGTAAATGTGAATGATTGTTGGCAAATTAACTACTGTGGTTAACCCCCCGAATTCTATTCGGGGGTCAGTGATTTCGAGGAATGCAGTAGCTTGTATATCGATTAACTTTCCGAACTATCGGGATTTTCATCTGAGGCTACCACAGATGACCCAGCCGCCGCAACTTTCACTTTGGCGTGTCGCAGGACGCGATCGCCCAGAATGTAGCCGCGTTCTAGTTCTTGGATGATTGTTCCTTCCTCGTGTTCGTCTGTTGGTTCGCTCAGCAGAGCTTCGTGGAGGTTGGGGTCAAACTGTTCGCCTTCGGGGCGCATCGGAGAAACCCCGATTTGCTTGAGACCTTCTACCATTTGCTTGTAAACGCTTTGGTAGCTTTTGTGAATGTTCATTTCGCCGTCGGTTTGCGGCTTGATGTGCGATCGAGCGCGCTCGAAATTGTCGATCACCGGCAATAGGGGTTTGATCGTGACACACCTTGCCTGTAAATCTAACTCTTCTTTTTCCTTTTGCGTGCGCCTGCGGAAGTTGTCAAAATCTGCTGCTAGGCGGAGATGTTGATTTTTTAGGTCTTCTACTTGAGCCGATGCCGCTTGCAACTGAGCTTTTAAAGCCTCTTTTTCATCGTTTGCTTGCACCAGTTCCCTCTGCAATGACTCCGCCGCGTCTGCTGTCGGGCTATTGGTGGAACTGACTGTGACGGCTGGCTCGGATGCGTTTGCCGGCGTGCCATCGCCCTGAGCACTTTGATAAGCTCGAGCAAGTTCGAGTTCCCAATCTGCTGCTTGGTTCGAGTTTGCTGGTGCCTCCGGAGTTTCGCTTGCCGTTGGGGAACCCTCTGGGGTTTCCCCTGTTGAGTTAGGATCTCGATCTTGCTGTTTTTCCTCGTCAATCATAAAAGCTGCACGACAGAACCCTATCAATTCTAGCAGATACAGTTTACCCGGTAAATAAGAGAGAATTAGAATTTTCCCTCTCTGGGACTATCTGATTTATCGAAAATCTTACCAAATGTGGAGGCATTTCTCAAAGTTTTGCATCACCTCTTGGCCGGGCAGTTTAGAACTCTACCTGTACTAGACCTCTTGCCAAAAAGATATATGTTATAATCAAAGGCTTTAAATTTAATCCCCTAGAGCTAACTCATAATTGTAAGTTGGTGACAACAAATTACAACGCTTCTGCATAACGGCGACCGCGATTCCGATAACGACTCGACAATATTTTAAAAGTTTTGAGACTCCGATTAACGTGTTCGATCGCGATTCGCTCCTGTGCTAAAACTCGATTGTAGTTTTTTTATATTCGAGAAAGTTTCCCGTTTTTTGGTTTTTTTTCTAGGATATAACTATTAGTGCGATCGTCCTTTATCCCTTGATAAGCTGTTACGCATTTAAACCACTAACTATCCATGTAGGGTGGGTCATTCGTGAACACTGACTATACATGGGAAACGCCTTAAAACTGACGCACCCTACAATACCATTTTAAATGCTCCACAGCTTAGGAACTATCTTGAAAGCTATTTGTTTTGATATGAAAATTAGCTTTACTTTTTTAAACAAGTTAAAATTGTGGCAATGCCCTAGTCCAAAAGCAGTGCAAATAATTTTTCTTGTCTCTTGATTGATTACCAATTGAGTCGGTATGATTGCGGCAGATCCCCGACTTCTGAATCAAATTAATTCACGCTCAAATCTCTGCGGCAAAGAATAAATCTAGGAGTTAATTTAGCTTTTAATACTTCGGATCGGCAACGCTGATTTCTGAACTGTTAAGCTTGCATGACAAAGGTTGGGAAACTAAGGCTGCGAGCGGTAATATTTGACGGGCAAATATTAGAGATGCTGAAAATCGGCGGTGGAAATCGATCGGCCGATCGCAGATAATTAATCAAAATATATTTCAAAAGACCGATCGCCAGTGCCCTCAAAGCTATGATCGCAGAAGATAGCTCGTGTTTAACCCCAGTAGAGCTAACCGCGCCGCCGCAGCGCTGTTAGCTCTACTAAGAATTTGGGAATATAGAATAACATCGTAGTTCGGAGACAAACCCCGCCCCGAAAAACTCGAACGCTAGGGGCAATCCCCGAGCGACGAGATGCCTGGAGCCTATAACGAGAGTATCCCGCAGATCGATCGGGCAACTCCCGCAACGGGAGCGCTAAACGAACAAGATCCGATCGCCAGCACCGGCAAATCCCTCAAACGAAAGAGTCAATTTGCGGGCGAAGCTTAGGGGGGCTGGGAGCTTACACTTGACAGATAGGGATTGAGCTTTCATCGCGATCGCCGATCGGCAAGCAAAGAATACGGGGATTAAAACCCCGCGTTGGTTTTCCTCTCAGCACTCTTTGTGACCGAAAGCATCCAGGATACAAACCCCCGGATTCATCCGTGGAGAAATAAAAAACCTGTATCCGATGAAACAAGCCCCCGGATTCATCCGTGGGCTCAATGCTTCAATCTAAAATCTAAAATCTAAAATCTAAAATCGATTGACTGAGTTTTCCACAAGCGTGAGTGTTTTTTATGACTAACACATCCCAGGGGTTTCGCTCCACATCGATAGTTGCTGCGAGCAATTTTACTCCGGCTCTCAACAAAATGATTCAGTCGGGTTACGTCAACGGCGACCAACTGAAGCAAGCTCAAATTGAAAGCCGGAAGTCGGGAAAGCGGTTGACGGAGGTATTAGAAGCCCTGACCGGCCAGCAGTTGCCGCCAGAATTGCTGCGGCTTTACAAAAAGCAGCAGATGTTTGAACGCAAGATAGTCTACGGCGTTGAAGCATTTGACCCGGAGATGAGCGAAATGTCGAACGAGCAACTCGGAGTTATGCTCGACGGGTTGAAGATTTCGATCGAGATTTGTCACCAAGGTCGATTTTTACCCGTAGCCAAGACGGAAACTGAGCCGGCGGCGATCGTCGTGGCAATGGTCGATCCCGACAACCTCAACGCCATAGAAGATTTGCGGCGGATTTTACAGCCTCACGGCTTGGCTTTGCAGCGGCGGGTGATTACGCCAGACGACTATCAGGACATAACTTCGGCCTATCAAGACGACCAAGTTAAGAGGGAAGCTAAAAAAGCTGAAGCAGAAAAGCAGAGAAAGATGGATCTGGGGGAAGGAGATTTTGGCGAACTCTCCCTAGAAGAAGAGGGTGCCGACCAAGAAGACCTCGCTAACACCTTGGACGATGCTGAGGCTGCTCCGGTAATTAAGGCCGTCAATATCATTTTGGCTAAAGCTTTGTCGGAAAAGGTGTCTGACATCCACGTAGAACCCCAAGAAGAGTTCATGCGGATTCGGATGCGGAAAGACGGGGTGCTGCAAGAGTATTTCCGGTTTCCCAAGCAGGTAGTCGCATCGATTACCGCTCGTTTCAAGATTATTGCGAACCTGGATATTGCCGAACGCCGACAAGCTCAAGACGGCCGCATCCGCCGGGTGTTTGAGGGGCGCACGGTCGATTTCCGGGTGAACAGCTTGCCTTCGCGGTACGGTGAAAAAATCGTGCTGCGGATTTTGGACAGTTCCAGCACTCAGTTGGGTTTGGGTTTGTTAATCTCCGACGAAGAAACTCTGGCTTTAGTGCGAGAGAGCGCTAGCCGTCCGTTCGGACTGATTTTGGTGACGGGGCCGACGGGTTCGGGCAAATCAACTACTCTGTACTCGATTCTGGCGGAACGGAACGATCCGGGGGTTAATATCAGTACGGCGGAAGACCCGATCGAATATGCGTTGCCGGGAATTACCCAATGTCAAGTAATTCGCGAAAAAGACTTGACTTTTTCCAACATCCTGCGGGCATTTTTGCGGCAAGACCCTGACGTGATGCTGGTGGGGGAAACCCGGGACAAGGAAACAGCAAAAACAGCTCTGGAAGCTGCTTTGACGGGACACTTGGTGCTGACGACGCTGCACACGAACGATGCGGCGGGCGCAATCGCGCGTTTGGCGGAAATGGGCGTAGAACCGTTCATGGTTTCGGCCGCTTTGTTGGGCGTGTTGGCTCAGCGTTTGATGCGGCGCGTTTGCGACAAATGCTGCATTCCTTACCAGCCCACTGCCGCAGAACTCGGCAAGTACGGTCTGTCGGCTTCTCAAGAAATCGATCTGACTGTTTACAAAGCCAACACCATACCGGTCGAGGAAAGGAAGGAACTCGCAGAGCGCGAGCAGCTTTGTGTCAAGTGCGGCGGCATAGGCTACAAAGGACGGGTAGGCGTTTACGAATTCCTGAAAAATACCGAGCGGCTGCAAGCTCTGATCACTCAAGGCGCTCCCACAGAGCAAATTAAGGAAGCAGCAGTAGAAGAGGGGATGAAAACTTTGCTGGCTTACAGCTTGCAGTTAGTGCGAGAAGGCGCGACTACCTTTGAAGAAGTCGAGCGGGTGACGTTTACTGACTCCGGGCTGGAGGCGGAACTGAAGGCCAAACGCAAGCAGGGACTTACTTGCAAAACTTGTCAGGCGGAATTGAAGCCAGAGATGCTGGATTGTCCGTACTGCTTGACGCCGCGCTTTGTGGATTGATTCAGGAGTCATTAGTCATTAGTCCTTAGTCCTTAGTCAGTTGTTACCAATAATTAATAACAACGGCTAACAGCCAACAGCCAACAGCCAACAGCCAACAGCCAACAGACAACTGACAACAGTTAACTGTTAACTGAGCTAAATTGGTCAATAACTATCAACTCGATCGAGGAGATGTATCTATGGGTCTGATGATTGAAGACGTACTGGAGTCCCTGGTAGAGCAAGGGGGTTCGGACATACACATCCAAGCGGGCGCGCCTATCTTCTTCCGCGTCAACGGGAAACTAACTCCTCAGTCGCAATACGGCGACATTATGTCTGCTGAGGAAGTGCAGATCCTGATTTTCCAAATGCTCAACAATATGCAGCGCAAGCAGTTGGAAATGGAGTGGGAACTCGACTGCGCTTACGGGGTGAAGGGATTGGCTCGGTTCCGGGTGAATGTTTACCGGGAGCGGGGTTGCTGGGCTGCTTGCATGCGGGCTCTGGCTTCTAAGATTCCTAACGCAGATGCTTTAGGCGTGCCGCAGATTTTGCGGGATCTGACGGAAAGACCCAGGGGTATGATTTTGGTGACGGGACAAACGGGTTCCGGGAAAACTACTACGATGGCGGCTTTGTTGGATCTGGTCAACCGGACGCGGGCGGAACATATTCTAACCGTTGAAGACCCGATCGAATACGTGTTTCCGAATATCAAAAGTTTGTTTCACCAGCGCCAAAAGGGCGAAGATACCAAGAGCTTTGCGAATGCCCTGAGAGCGGCTCTGCGGGAAGATCCTGACGTGATTCTGGTCGGGGAAATGCGCGACTTAGAAACGATCGGTCTGGCAATCTCGGCTGCGGAAACGGGCCACCTCGTCATGGGAACGCTGCACACTAATTCGGCGGCTGCAACTATCGATCGGATTTTGGACGTGTTCCCGCCCATTCAACAACCGCAAGTTCGAGCGCAGGTTTCTAACTCTTTGGTGGGAATTTGCAGCCAAAATTTGGTTGTGAAAGTTGGGGGCGGCCGCTGCTGCGCTATGGAAATCATGGTGAATACTCCTGCTATGGCTAACTTGATTCGGGAGGGGAAAACTCCCATGATTTACTCCCAAATCCAAATGGGGGCGAAATTGGGGATGAGGACGATGGAAATGGCCCTCGCTGAACTTTACAAAACTGGTAAAGTCAGTTGGGAATCGGCAATGAGCAAGGCTTCTAAGGCTGACGAACTGGAACGCTTGATCGGGCCCGCACCGGTTGCTCCCGCCCAAGTAAGCGCTCGTTAATTCAGTCACAAGTCATCAGTCATCAGTTATGAGTTATTAGTTAGGAGTTATTGGTTATTAGTAACAATTAAAAAATACCTAAATTTTAACAACTAAAAACCAAGAATCAACAAATAACAAATAACTGCTGACTGCTGACTGCTAATTTTTAATAAATGTTCAGAGGTGAGCTGTGGCTACCAACGTAATCCGCCAAAAACCGAAAAGTGGGTTTGATTTCAGTAAAATTCAAGAGCAAATCGAGTACAGCCTTACCAGTCTTACTGTTAAGGATATGGCTATTTTTGCTCGTCAATTTGCGGCTATGTTTAATGCAGGGGTGGCGATCGTTCGATGCCTTTCCGTGCTGCACGAGCAGTGTTCTAATGCTAAGTTGAAGCGAGCGCTCCGAAGCATGAGTGCTGATGTGCAGGAGGGGATAAACTTGGCAGAGGCGATGTCTAAGTTTCCTGATGTTTTTGACCAACTGTTTATCAGTATGGTGGCGGCGGGAGAAGTCGGGGGGGTGCTAGATGAAACCCTAGACCGTCTGGCCGTGATGATGGAAAAAAATCACAAGACGGAGGCTGAAATTAAGTCGGCGATGTCTTATCCGAAGACTGTGTTCTTTATCGCGATCGTGATTTTTTTCGCAATGACCATATTTTTGCTGCCAACTTTCGCTAAAATCTTTAAGGATATTGGTGCAGATTTGCCGGCTTTTACGGTGTTTATGTTGGGAATTAGTGCGTTTTGTACGGCCTGGCCTCCCATCCAACAGCTTACAGTTCTTGGGGTGATTGCGGCGCTCAAAATCGCTTTCGATATGTACTATAAAACTCCAATAGGTCACTTGCAGATCGATCGGATTGCGATGAAGCTGCCCATCTTTGGAGATTTGATCGAAAAATCGGCTGTGGCTAGGTTCTGCGTGATATTTGGGTCGCTGACGCGATCGGGCGTGCCGATTCTCAGTTCTTTGGAAATCGTGCGAGATGTGGCGGGGAATCAGGCAATCTCCAATGCGATCGAATATGCCAGACAGGAAATTCAAAACGGCGGCATGATCAGTATTGCTTTACAAGAACAAGCTGTTTTTCCGTCTTTGGCAATTCAAATGATGGCAATTGGGGAAGAAACTGGGGAACTTGACAAGATGCTGATGAAAGTTGGCGCTTTCTACGAAACGGAAGTGGAAGAAGCAGTAAAAGGACTTACCAGTATGCTAGAACCTCTGATGATTGTTGTCGTTGGCGGTATCGTAGGTTCGATTTTGCTGTCGATGTATCTGCCGATGTTCTCAGTGTTTGAGAAACTGTAAAAAATAGTCAGCCGTCAGTTGTCTGTTGGCAGTAGTCAGTAGTCAGTAGTCAGTTGTTATTTGTTATTTGTGCGGGGCTACCAATAATCAAAAACCAATAACCAATGACTAATGACTACTGATTAATGACAACAACTAATAACTAATGATTGCTGATTAAGTATCTATTACTTGATTTTGAAATGTCTATTAAACAATCACATTACGAAGCCTTACTAGCAGAATACAGCGAATCTTCTGCCGCGATCGAACTTCTGAAAAAGTATCGGCTTTACATGGAAATGATTCCGAGTATCCGCCGCGCTAACGAGAGTTTAATTACGATTCCTTTGCCGATCGCGCGGGTGCGAGAAGGGGTTTCCTATGCCGCAAGCAATGGCGCTAGTATATCGCCCGGACAGGCGGTTTGCTTGCCCTGCGATTTGGCGATTTTGATGTGCGATCCCGAATGGAAAGTTAAAATTGGGGTGGAAATTCTGATTTTTATTCACCGCCCGGGCGAGGATTTTTCTGGATTGTTGGGCCGCTGGCGGCAGTGTCAGGTTTGGCTGGACAAAGGTTACGAATGGGTGATGCCGTACCGCTACAAGCATATTTTCAGCGATGAGGCTGAGGCTGTTCATCCTTTGTTTGTGTTGTTTGAGGAAACGGACGATCGCATTCAACGCGGTTTAATGGCCGCTGGTTTGCCGTTTGTAGTGGAAAGTTTTAGTTCTGTTGATGACGGAGAATTGGCTGAAATTGAAAGTTTAGAGGCTGAAGTATTCGAGAGTCTGGGTGAAGGAAGTTATGATCTATAGGGGCAATTTTGGACTTTTGATTAAAGAATTGAAAACCTGAGAGATTGGGAAAGCCGATTATTAAGGCGAATGAATTTTTGTAAAGGTTCATAAAAATTCTGGCATTTACTCTGGAACAGACGTATATTATCGGGGATACGATCCATCAGAGAAAGATTTTAGATCAGGTCTGAATTAATACACTCTTTTCACTCGTTGTCAGAAGCAGGCAAAAGTTTGGCGATGGTTCGACGTTCCGCGGTTCCTGAGCGTAGTAGAAGCATACCAATCATTGAGATAGATATTCAGGATGCTTTTTTTGACCGAATCTACCTATTAGAAAGGATACACTAAAATGCCAAGATCACTTTAATTCTTCGGTGATGGTCGCGTATACGAAATCAAAGACGGGCTAGCTGTTAAAGTCACCGAGACAAATGGGCAACTAAAAGTATTAATCGATGCTTTACAATTTAGTGTAGCTAAAACACATAATATTCATCTGACGCGATCGGTGAAAGATGCCAAAATTTTCTGGACTTTTGTGCGGAGTTCGTCAAGATTACTAAACGAGGCAAAAGACTGGTTTGAAGCTGCCCAAAAAACAGATTGTTTGGGCAAAAAATACAATTATTATGAACAAGTAGAAGCTGGACATCATCGAGTGGAAAAAAGACAAGTATGGACTGTTGATGTATCTGAGTTACCACCTCTACATAGGGCTTGCTGAAAAAGTCTGAAAACAGCATTTAGAAAGATCGGTGAATTTGGGATTACCTTATAAAGATAGATTTTGCTCATATTTTTTTGATAAACTATAATTTTTGCTAATTACTAAAGGCAGAAAACCTGAAAAAAGGTTTTTGTTGTGAAATAGACATAAAAAAAGCCAAAAAGCCTGCCGCAGCAGGGCGGAAAGATTCATCACCAGAAAAGTTATGGCGATGGTTGTACCAGAAGTATTAGAAAGTTTAGCCATGACTCTAGCAAGGCTAAATCTTCTTTTACCTTCTCCAAATTTTCCCTCAATCGAGTTACGAATTCTTTCGTCAGATAAGGCTTGCTTCTTGTTTGACTTGCTGATATTTTTAGGGGGTCTTCCTAGAGGGACGCCACTCATCCTAATCCCTCTTTCTTTGCACCAAGCTCGATTTTCCTGCGTTCGATATATGCGATCTACATGAATTGATTCGGGATAGCATCCCGTGAATCGTTTAAAATCTTCTACTTGTGTTTTTAAGTCTAAAGATTCATTGAAATTATCCCAACTAATTCTGTCTAAAAATACGTAGCCATTACGACAACTCGCTGACAGTTTTGCCCCAAATTCAACGGATTTCCCAGCTTTCCCTCTGACGATGGGGCGGATATGTGGTTGCGTTAAACTTACTATTCTGTTCTCAATACTCTGTTCTTTCTTTTCATACATCGATAACTGTTGACGGTATACTTCTGTGACTACTAGCAGCATTTTATAATGAGATTTACTCAGCAACTGTAGCTGACCCATTTTATCGATATGAGCCAAATTTCTTTTGAGATATTGGAGTTGTTTTTTAATTCCTTTTCTTCGTACTTTTCGTGATGGTTTCCGGTTTTTAGCCACTGTTAGGTATTCTTTTCTGGCTGTGTTTCGATAGGTGATTGGTTTTTTTTTTCGGGTGACTGAATTTGAGTATGTAGAGCGTCTATGATTTTTTCGGTATGTTCCCTTGCTTGATTTAATAGTCCTAAGTCTGTCGGATACTTAATATCGGCTGGCGCGCAGGTTGCGTCTAATATTAATTTACCTTTATTTTTAGGCTCACTTATTTGTGATGACTTTTTTTTGACTACCTCTCCTAGCACTTCAGTCTGCTCTTTAACCATTTTTTCGTTGATTTTATTGACTAGGCTGACACCTATTCTCTGCCTAAAATGAACGAACATTGATGAGTCGAATGGTGCTTGACTACTATAGACATTCATT
>JAUBOG010000309.1:0-7944 GCA_036700105.1 Microcoleus occultus BM001215583 | reverse complement strand
CAAAATAAGTCATTTTAACCTCACCAGCGACAGTAATAGGTTGCGTTCTTTTTTCCTTGCTTGCCATTACGCTAGTTGAGAGAATATTCTTCAAGACAGGTCACGCTGACCTTGACAATTAATTAGGTTTGTGCTTTCAACCGCTCAAATTCTCTTCTAACGCACCTTCTTATCTTCGGAATGCGGACACAGCAAGTTCGCCAGTATGTCGGGAATCTCCTCAAAGTGTTCCAGCAGAAAATCCATTACTGCCAAATGGCGCAAATCAACAGCAGTAGGAAATCTTCGATTTTTTTCCCGCTTAAACCAACCCTGTACCGTCGAATCAGAGCGGGAACAAATGGAGGCAATTTGCTCGTAACTTACGCCCCACTTGACATAAAACTGTTTCGGCGTCATGCCCAATTGGCATTGGCTGTAAACTGCAATCAAATTGCGTTCTCTATCTGTCAAAGTATGCGGCTTTTTCATCCTCATACCTCTCTAAATCTTCCTCCCACGCCGTATCAAATTGACACCAAGCTGTACTCTTGGAATTAGGAGCCAGCCAAATTATGTAGCACCAAATCCAGCAGCAACGGCGCGGTTCGTAGTTGTAAAATTTGCCGATAACTATTCCCCAATCGGCTTCTTCGCCAACATCGATCCAGCGCACCATCTCGCCACACTCAAAGCGCGGGGGATGAATTTTGGCAAAACTTGCAGGCAACTCAATTGAAGGTGGTATATCATTCAAATGTTTTAGTGGCAGGGCCGAAATCAAATCTCGCTTTCCTTTTGAGATTGACATGAGTTTTTAACTGTGCATCGACTGCAACAGATTTGTTTTGATAGGTTTTTAGGCCAATTTCTTGATAAAGAAATTGCAGCGCGATATTTCCTTAAATCAATCAATTAAAATCTCTAATATTAGATACTGCATCGATCGCGAGTGGATGCAACCACAATCGTCTGATCTTCGCGCGCTTCAAAGATATGATGGGAGGTTAGCATCGATTGCCGAGCGCGCGACGACTGACAGATAGGCCGACAGAGATGAAGCGTTTGGAAAGACAATATCCTCTATCAAACAAATCTCTAATTTAACTTGCGATCGATTGGAATTTTTCAAATTTTTACCGGATACCTGTCGGAGTTATTATTTATTGGCTTGAGATATGTTTATTGGCGATCGCTCACAGCATTACTTACTTTGAACAGCGCGAACTGCGCCCTCCACAGAAATCCTGCGACAGGGGTATAGCTGTCTTTCAAGGCAATATTGTCTGAGACCGCACACAATTGGGCGATCGTTCAATCAGTGAGCTCCCGTCAAGCTGACGTTTGAAGAGTATTTTTTCGGCGAGCGGGCGCCGCGAGCGTCCAATACTGTACTGAGACGCGACCGGACTTCAGATGAGTCTTTTACATGAGGGTAAGGATTGTAAATACCTTAGCAGAGTAGGCTCTGCAGAACAGATGACCCTTTTCAGGTCGCGCTGGACTAAAAACGAATCGCATTTTTTGGCAGCGTTCTCACCACGCTCCTCTATCCGCCGGTTCCAAGCGGTGAGCATAAGTGTGGAAGATCGCACCCGAAAGCAACGATTTCAACATCACTTGAGCGCCTAAGACAGCTTGAACCACATATTTTTGAACCTCACCGACAAACCGCACTACCACACCCACTTTCAATGAGCGTCCTGCGATCGCAGCTTCATCTCCTGGCGGCACACCCTGCGATATCTTTATATCTTTATCCGACCCTGTGCCGCCAGGAATCCCTTCCAAACAAGGAGCCACAGCTTCTGCCAAAGAGATAGCCTTCTCATCCCGCTGCTGCCAAGCCGCAAAAATCGCCGACCTGCCGTCGTTGGGGAACTGGAACTGGTAAACTCGAATGCGCTTAGACCTGCCCAAAGCATCTCGTTCCTCCGACCTTTCTTGGCGAACCCGTCGCAGGGTAAAGCCCAGCTTCCTCTTCAAAACGTACTGAACCACCTCCATTGGCTGGGCATTAGGGTGGACGCTGATACCCAGAAAATCCTTCACGTCCGCAGAATACTGCTTAACCCTTTGAGCAAAGGCTATCACCTCCGGGTCAGTCCCTCGATACTCCCTGTCTGAGCCAAAGAACTCCATCAGCCCCAACTTCCTGAGAGCTTCCACAGAAGCTTTCAGGAAGTGCAAATCTTGCGGGCAAACCTTCCCTTGACCCCTTTCTTGATGCCCCGCCAAGTGATTTTTATCTCGTTTCCTGACAAACTCTGGGTCATGGGTCAAATAGTAATGCAGGCGAATTTGAGGCAGCCAGCCGTCGTCGTCCTTCAATTTCAGCTCGGGCGTCACCGACACCCCATAAGTCTCTTGCAGTTGATACTTGCGCTCTTGATTGATTTCGCCCCGAGTCTTGGAGCGCTTGTCCTTCAACTCCAGATACTCAGACAGAGTAATATTAGGAGCATCAGCAACAGCATCCGCTTCTACTTTGCAGTTCTCTCGCTGAATTGACTCAGCCTCTTTCTTAGCCAGAGCAGCTCCAACATTTCGGAGATTTAATTCATTTAACCCAGCATCAACCTTCTGGGCAACCTGCTGCAATAGCTTCCAGTTTTTAACCGCGCTGGCTGCTATTTGCTGCGCTAATCCCTCTAAAAGGAGTTGTTCTAGTTGATTTTCTCGGCACAGTTTTATCTGAAACCCTTCAGCTTTTAGGCTGTACTTAATCGCCTCCCTGTAATGCCACATTCCGGCATTAATTCTAGCAGCCATTTTTGCCCAAGTTCTCAGGTGAACCGGGTCGTGGGCCGCGTCGATGTCGAAGTCAACTCCTTGCAGCAAGCGGATGTTGGCTTTGATAACCTTCTGCTGGGAAGCGAGGAGAGCTCGATAAGAAGCGTTGCCGTTGCCAATTTTGCCAATGCCAAAGGGCGCTGTCCAGACAAAAATTGGAACATTTTCATCCCTGACTCGAGCGAGACTTTGCAGGGCATCGTTGACGGCAATTGCTCCTTTAAAAATGCCGAATACCGCTGCAAAATAACCGCGAATGTCGATGCTAACTCCTGTGCCAATGGTGGGGCTAGCGATGATGATGTCGTAGTTTTGAATGGTGGCATTAAGATTCTCAACGCAGCCACAAGCGGGGTGGTTGGGGTCGGCTACTGACTCGCTATCAATCCTGAGAATGCGCTTGTTGGGAAATCGTTTTTGCAGTTGTGTTTCTAGGTTGCGACACGACCATTTTCCTTTGACTTTTTGGGAGTCTTCAACAACCATAATGTGGGGCCTGTTTCGATCGAGCGGGCAGCAGAGGGCGCGACTTTCAAGGTCGCAGCCGGTGACTTCTCGCTCGAGAATTTGCTCCATTTGAGCGAATAGTGGTGCGGGACTTTGAGTGGCGTAGAAAATCGCGTCCCGCTCTTTTTTAGGTTTCCATTCGTTGACGGCAATCCAAGGTTCGAGAGGGATGCCAGCAAGCGCCTTCAAGTAGTCGATCGCGCAATCAGATAAGTCAGCATCCTGGGCAACGATTAAGCCGCCGGTGGTTAAGACGGTGCGAATGAGTTCTTGCAGGGTTTGCAAGATGGCGACGCGGTTTTCGCGGCAGGTGCTGGAGTTCAAGGCGTGCCAGATGACTTGTTCGCACTCATCAATGAGGACGATCGCCCCAGACCAGTTTTCGGGGTTGAAACGGGCCATTGAGTGGGGGTGGAGGCTGTCTACACACAAGCCGTACCCGAATAATTTGCCTTCCGGCGAGTTCTTGGTTTCGTCGATGTAGTTGATTCCCAACCCGGCGCAGATGGCGCGGCCGAGCTGAATCCTGTGGGTGATGACTAGCACGCGGCGTTCGCCCGTGTTGAGGGCGTGGGAAACCAGGTGGGCGAGGGAGCGGGTTTTGCCGGTGCCTTTGGGGGATTTGATGCAGGCTAAGCCGGCCTCTGGATAGGGGAGTTCTCCCAGATAGCGAGAATTTAGCGTTAAAGACGCGGGATAGGTTAAAAGCCAGGATTCCCTATCCCGCCAAAATTGGAAGCCTCGTGCTGCGTTTTTGAGGGCAATGAGCGCATCCTCGCCTCTGGCTACCACGAAATCGTCGATGCCTTTCTCCGGTCCCGGCAGGGTGATGACGCTGACAGAGCATTTGGCGGCGGTGAACAGGCGGCCGAGTTTGTCAATCTCGCGGTTGACGTTGAGGACGGTAGAGCGCTTGCTGTCGCGATCGAAGCCGATGTAGATTTCCCGCCCTGGGGTGGCGAAGTGTTGGAGTTCGGGGATGAGATAGGGGCTGCACTTCTCCCCTAGCGCGTTCTTGGTTCTGACACCCATTGTGACGCCCGGGAGGGCAATGGCCGCGTAGCCCATTGTGAGCAGGCAGGCGGCTTTTTTTACGCCTTCGACGATGGTGACGGGGATGTTGTTGAGCCAAACCCATTGCCAAAACTGAGGCTGGTTCGGGGGATAGGGGGGAGACAGGGGAGAAAAATTCTCCAAGTTCTCAAGGTTAGGAGTTGGGAATTGGGAGTTGGGGGTTGGTGTTTCCTCTGAGTCCCAACTCCTAATTTCTAATTCCTGGTTTAAGTCCCCCAAGTCCTCTGGGTTTTCAGGGTTGATGGGGACGCCGTGGCGTTCTGCGACTTTTGCCCAGATGTGGTCTGGGACTTGCAGGAAGAAGGCTCTGGTGGGGGTTTTGGGGGGGTGTTCGTATTTGACGGGCTTGGTTTTACCGTTTGGATCGAAGCTGTTGCGGGGTCGATCGGGTTTGAAGCAGCCCCAATACATGGGCTGCCAGTTGTTGAGGGGGTCAAGGCCCGAACACCACCAACCACCGTGTTCGATGTGGCTGTAGTGCTTTCTGGCCCACCGCCATTGTGCGTCGGGGTGGACTCTGCCGGAGGCGGCGTTAATTTCGTATAGGAGGTAGGCGTAGGGGGCGTCGCCACTAAGGGTTTGCACGTTGAGGGCGAAGATGGCGGGGTCTACACCGCTTTCTTGCCATTCATTGAGGGCGGACTTAGACAAGACCATAACGCACCCCCATGTTGGCTGTGTTGACCTTCTGGCCTAGTAGCAATGCGAAAGGCGCTCCAAGCTGCACCCGAATCAGGCTACCGCCAGAGCGCCTCATGAACGGGTCAGATGGAGTCAAGTGGACTGTGAGTCTCTGTGAGGACTGATTTTGAAGGTCAATGGCTGTGCTATCTCGATAAATCTTCACCGGGCTATTCCTTGAGTGGGGAACATCCCTTTGTCTCATGTTCTGAAAATCGCTACTTGCACGCCGATCAAAGATAATTAATTAAGATAATCCAGGCGTAGTAAGATTCTGAAACGCTTGTTGTGAAAAGGTTTCAAATTTAAGAGGTAGCTAGATCCGGGTGTTTTAGTAGCTAGATCCGGGTGTTTTAGTAGCTAGATCCGGGTGTTTTAGTAGTAAAGTCATAAGCCTTGCCTGGTAAAAGTTTGAAGGTGATTTTGAGGTGATTTTGGCCTTACTACGCAAAACTCCAGCCTTACTAAGCTTGGGGCTGGAGTTGGGGTCAAGGGGACGGGAAGCTAGATTGACAATTCTGGTAGCACTTGAGGCAAGATTTTTCTGAGGTTGGCGGCGGTTTTGGGGCTAATTGGCTTGCCGCGCTGAAGCTGTGAGACTAGCTGCTGAGATATGCCCAGCTTTTCGGCGATGACTCTTTGCTTCGTCCAACCCTTTGCTTCACAAGCCTTCTGTATCGGTTCCCACTCTAACGGGGCAGCAGATGCTGATTTCCGTTTCCGGGGCAAAGATGCTGATTTTTTAGCAGCTATCAAGGCAGGAATTTTACCGGGAGGCTTGATGGTGACGCCAGCTTCTAGCAGTAAATCAATAATTCTTTTTTTGCAATCTTTGGGTTTACCTGTTGTACTTCCAGGACGCAACCATTCTGGGTAGGTTTCAGAGTCATATATAATCTGCCAATCTAACTCAATCAATCGCATTAAAGCTTTATCCCACCGCTCCTTTATATCTTGAGCTTTGTACTTAACAGACCGCGTTAATTCAAGCTCATTTTTCGGCATCACCATCTCTAGCACGGTCTTAACCGTGTATTTCCCATTTATATGAATGGCGCTTTCTGTTGTTATATTGATGGCAATTAAGAATGCTAGCTCATCATGATACGGGTTCATTTTAAGCGTCGATTCTGAAATCCAACCAAACTCATATAAGGCAACTGGAGGCGTCGCATTCTTGCCAGATTTATTAAAGAAAAAATCAGCCCATCTACCCGCCCGAATGAAGGCTACTATTTCTGTTGGTTCATCAATTTCATCTGTGAAAATGTTACGCTGCCCGTAGCGCTCCACAGCAACGTCCCAAATGAGGGAATTCATATCGCATCCTAGCTTTCCGATATTCCATTTAATGGTAGCGTCCAGCCTTCTCAGAAGCTTCAGGCATTTCTCTATCCTGAGTAACTTCTCGGAAGTGGTCATATCTTTACGCTTACCCCAACCCATTAAGTCTATGAGGTTAGTGCCGCCATTTTTCCCAGTTCCAGCTAGCTTAATTTCAGTTCTCCAAGGCACAGCCTGTTGAAAAACATAGGCAGATAGTAAACAGTGGAGTTTGGCAGTATCTTTCCCCAAATTGCCAAATTCCTCAATAATTCCCCAGGCTGCCTTGCCTGTAAAGTAAAAATATTCTTTAGTAACTGGGTCTTTATCCTTTAAGGCTAACTTAACAAAACCCGTGCTGTAATTATCTCGAAAAAACACATTTTTATGGGTATCTTCTTGCCAATTCCAAATTCGTAATAAGGACTTGCAAGCCGTTCTAGGAGGGGCTGAGGTGAGTATTTGAGTGATTGTGGTGCTGATAAATACCTGGGGTTCGGTTGCGGGAACTGTTTTTGAAGCCAGCCCCAGCATAGCGATTAACTCATCTAGTGTCCGATTGGATAAATCGAGTGGCTCTAGAAAAATTAAAGCTGAATCAATTACCACGTTTTTCCATAAATTTTCCTCGGTTCTACCTGCCTGAAGCCAGAGGGTCAGATGATTTAATATCTCCTCTGCTTTTGTCAAGTAAAAAGCATCATCAACTATCTGCTCTTTGAGAAATTTTTCGAGTTCATCAACACACTTAGGACTAAAGCCTTCTAATGTTTCATCCCTTTTAGTAATTTCGGCATGAATCCCCATTGCTACATTCAAGGCCACACTTTCTAAAAAATTACCCTGGCGTAGCTTCTTGGCGTACTCTTGAATGCGGTCGCCATCTATCGTGGTGGTGGTAGTAGATAACTCCATAGCCTAGCCTCTTTATGCCAATAATAGTTACAGGTTTGATAGACAAATATCTCACTTGCTTTCTCGAACCGTTTTGTAAGGAGTAACCCGAACTTTCCGTACTACCACGCCTTCTATCCCCAAAGCATTTGCGTTCCAGTTGTGGCGAGAAATAATGTGTTTTTCCACTAAGTTCATGATCGAAAGTTCTCCCATATACTTGTCCCAATTCGCTCGTTACTACAGTTTACCATAACGCTATTGTTTTAACATTTTCCAGTAATAATTTCCTGCTAGATCGCTGTTAATTTCTGCCAGAAACTAAGAACTGTTAATACAAGCTATTGTCAAATCTCAATCATCCCTTAACCCACAAACAGCCTTCGCACAGAGGGACGTTATGCTTCCGGTTTTTCCACTAATTTCTCCTACAAAGCACATCTATAAGCGCGTAGCATCGGCATAGTCATAGTTATTAGCATAGGGCGGCGAGGTAATGATTAAATCAGCAAAATCATCCGGTACGCCAAGACAAGTCCGAGCATCAGAGCGAACGCTCTTAGCAGTATTAGCGGGTGCATCTCTATGAGTGCAAGGGCGAAGCATTTCGGCAGACAATTTATTAGTGAGAACCAGATATTTACTACCGAAATGCTTCGCCCCTACGAATATATTTGCAAAAATGAGATGCAC
>JAUBOG010000308.1:0-7950 GCA_036700105.1 Microcoleus occultus BM001215583 | reverse complement strand
CCCTTAAGAAGGGGGACTTTAATAGCTTCTTGTCCCCCCCTTTTTTAAGGGGGGTTAGGGGGGATCTGTCTTAAGTGAACCGTATTGACCTATTGTCAGTATAGCATTTTTCAGCGATCGAACAAGATGTGCCTGCAACAAATTATTACAAATTAGGCGGGACAAATTACCTAATTTTGCATAACAATCTGCTGTTTAAACTCAAATAAATTAGGATTTTTGGGGTCATAAAAAGCCCGCAACCAATGCACGTTTGGAGAACCAAAAGTTTCAACTCTGGTAAAATTTTTAAGTCTCGGAAGTTGAGTTTCGTCTGTAAAATGGGGTAAAGGTTTGTCGATGCGGAAATAGTGAGTATCGCCGTGTACGAAGACGACTTGGCCTGGAAAATTGCGCGTTTGGGCTTCCAAAGCTGCGATAAAATCGCTGTAGCCGCTTCTTCTCTTGTCCGCCGGATCGAGTTCAAATCCCGGATTTGCTTGGGCGATTAACATGATTCCTTTACTGTTGCTGCGTTTGGCTAAAGCAAAAGATTCTGCAATCCAAGCTAAATTAGCTTGATTGCGATCGGCATATTCGATATCTGCCTCGGGAGTGCGGCCCAAATTGTTGTTGCTTCCGGGCATATTAATCGCAAAAAACACAATTCCGTGATAAATCCAGCGGACATTTTCGCGGTATTTAGCAAACTGCGGATTCTCGCTTTGGCGGGTGAGAGTCAAAGTGCGTTTTCCCAGACTTTGATTCCCCCGATTAAATATTTCCCGCAATTTAGCAAGTCTTTCTACCGGATCGTAACCGCCGTTATTCGAGCGGTGACAGTCAGTCCATTCATTATCGCCGTAAACGAGAATAAACGGCATCTCAAAATTTTCAAATAACTGCTTGCGGCTGAAAAAAGTTGCATCGTCGCAAAGACTCGAACCGCTTTTGATGTCGCCGTCATGGACGACAAACGCTGAGGGCGATCGATTGATATCCGCAATCAAACTCGGAAATTGTACTTCCTGTTCGGCACTGTAGGGCAAATCGCCAATTAAAGCAAATTCAAAAGCTTTATCTGGCGAACTTTCAGCGTAACTCCAAGTACCCAAACCGATCGCCGATGCAAAAATAATTAATCCAATAACCAAATATTTTCTAAACATTCCTTCTCCTGCAGCCAGCCAGCCAGCGATATCCTAACAAAACTTGCGAACATCTCTGCTTTCTTATCCTCCTCTGCGTTCTCTGTGTTCTCTGCGGTTCAAAAAAAACAGCAGAAATTGCCATAAATTGATGATACCATGAACACCATAAATTACTGTAGATAAATTATGAAAATTTGCCCGATGCTCTCGGTAATAGCTGCATTACTAATGGCTAGTTGCAATATTCAAAAGCCAGAAAACACGCAGCAGACAGAAAGTCAAGCACCAATTGCAGCCGCTGTTCCCGTCAAACCAAAGCCAGAAATCAAAGAAGCAAAATTAATCGCTGTCGGCGATATCATGATGCACAGTATCCAAACGCGATCGGGCTACGATGCAAAACGCCAAACATACAACTTTGACAGTTTTTTCACACCAGTCAAAGATATCCTGTCAAAAGGCGATTGGGTAATCGGAAATCTGGAAACACCATTAGCCGGCGAAGATGCGGGCGGATATACGGGATATCCGCTATTTAACGCACCGGCTCAATTGGCGGATGCTGCGAAAAAAGCCGGATTTAATATCTTGACAACCGCCAACAATCATGCTTTAGACCGGGGAGAAAAAGGGGTGATAAGGACGATCGCCAATCTGCGCGATCGCAAAATTGCCTCAACAGGAACAGCCGCATCTGTTGCCGAGGCTTCAAAACCTTTAATCAGCACCAAAAACAGCATTTCCCTAGCCATTCTCGCTTACACCTACAGCACAAACGGCATTCCCATACCCAAAGGCAAAGATTATTTAGTTTCGCTAATCGACGAAAAAAAGATAGTCAAAGATATTGCCAAAGCCCGCAAACAAGGAGCCGATATTGTGACAATTTCCCTGCACTTCGGCGACGAATACCAGCGACAGCCAAACCCCCAACAAAAACAATTAGTAGAAAACCTATTAAAAGCGGGTGCAGACATCATTCTCGGCAGCCATCCCCACGTCGTCCAACCTTACAAAATATTTAAGTTTCCCGGCAAAAACGGCAAAACCAGAAAAGCAGTAGCAATTTATTCAATGGGAAACTTCATTTCCGGTCAAACAAAAGATTATACAGACTTAGGCGTAATTTTTCAAGTAAATATCCGCAAAAACTTTCCCGAAAAAACCGCAGAAATTACTGGGATTAAAGCTATTCCGACTTGGGTACACCGCTACCCTCAGAACAATCAGTTAAAATATCGAGTTTTGCCGTTAGAACAAACAGTAACTCAGAAAAAAGACTCGCTGCTAGCAACTTCGCAGTATCCTGTTTTATCAGGATATTTGCAAAAAATGAACAATCATCTTAACTCTTTGAATAGTCCGAAAAAATCCAAGTAATTTGGTATTGAGAATTGGGCATTATGGGCAGCAAAGACCTGAGCAGCAGAATAGCGCATCATATCAAATCCGGTAGCATCGGAATTATTGCCTAAATTAGGAGACTGCACGTGCCGTGTCCCTACAATAAGTATTTTGGGGTAGGGACACGGCAGTGCCGTGTCCTTCCGATCGTTCCGGTGCAACCGGAATTGATATCAATTGACCCCTGGTAAGCTTTGGAAGCAATCATGTATCCAACGGAAGAGGGTGTAGTGGAGTAGAGCGACTTTTCTTTTTGTGATTATATTCTTCCGATACGCCAAGATAATCAGATGGTTCATATCTGCCGAATATCTCAGCGAAAATGTTAGGCAATTTTCGATAAGGAGAGATACCCAAATCTTTAAGCATGATGTCAATATATTGTTGGAAGCGAGAGTTAATCCCACAGGCTCGCGAAGGTTCAAATTGAATATTTGCGCGTTTCCACTGGCGGATATATTCAATACTTCTTTCCATATTCTCGCTGGAAGGTAACTCAAGTTCACCACGCAAGTATGCACACAGCCATTGTGCGGCGACCTCCACTGCTGGCACGTGCATAAATCCATGATTGAACCCGGCAAAGGCAATGCCAGGAATGCGAGGATGAAGCAAGTGGCGATATAACTGCACGCCATCGGGTTCGGTTTCCAACATTTTTCGATATTTATCAGGCAAAAATGGAAAAATGGGCGTTTGCGAACCCAAAGATAGAACGACTAAATCGCATGGAATCTCGCAACCATTTTTCAACTTTACTGCTTCTGGCGAAAAACCAGATAATTCTGCACGGTGAGGCGAGATTTTTCCTTCTGCAATAAACGGATAGTAATCCTCAGGCGCAAGCGCTGCGGCTCCACGTAAATCAGGCAATAGTTTGTGGTCTGGTTGTACAGCTTTGATGCGACCCTGGGCGGCTTGGCTTTTTCCCGAAACATTTCGCTGAACTTGAAAGCGGAAGATAGATGCAATCAAATCCCAAAAACCGGAAACTATGAATCCAAGGCGATTGTGCAGGAAACGTTCAATGGCGGTTGGATGTGCCCAACTTGTCATCATCACTGTTCCAAAACGGCTGAATAATGCGTAGCTAAAATGTACGCCCAAAATCCATTCGGGCACAAGCCAGCGCGGTGTACGAAATACATGATTTACTTGCGCGCCTTGTTTTGCTGCGAAAGTCACCATGTCTAAGGCGCTCTTTCCGAAGCCAACGATTACAACTCGTTGATTATCGAATATATCAAGCGTGTGGACATCCCGTTCAGTGATGATTTTCCCGCCAAAATCTTCGATACCTGGAAATTCAGGTTGATACTTTCCTTCTGTATATTGCCCAACTGAGATAACGACGTATCCAAATAATTCTTCGTGAACGCCCTCCTGGTTTTTATATCTTAATAGCCAGCCATCTTCTGTTTCTTTTAGTTCGATAACTTCGTGATTTAACCGCACATCAAGCTTTAGATGGTTGACCGCTTGCCCCCAATAATTCATGATTTGTTCTCCGGTGGGATGTAAATCAGGGGTGAATGGCCAGGGAAAATCAGATAAATGATACTGTTCCCTGATATTTTGCAGGTGTACGTTTGGGTATGCAAGTGCCCATACTCCGCCAATCTTTTCTGATTTCTCGAAAACAACTGCTGGGAAACCATTTTTCTTGAGAATATTGGCTGTCGTAATGCCTGATATTCCTGCGCCAATAATGGCAATTGGCATACCGTTTCTGTATTGCATATATTTGAGTCTCCTGATTGGGTAGGGTTATTAGAGTAATTCTCCTGACGGAGTGACAAAAAACCGGAAAGCCTTGCACTGAGAAGGGTTTAAATCGATCGCTCTCAAAAAGACAGAGGCGTTGTCACCCCGTTAGATCCGCGACCTTAACCCCAACTGCTGATAGTAGCTTAGTTGGTTATAGACGCTTGGGGGAGAGCAATTCTTGCAGTCTGGCTGCTATAACCTCAGTTGAGGCGAGCTGGCACATTCCGATCGCCAATCGGATGTAACTAATAACTAATAACTAATAACTGCTTAATTAACCAAGCGATCGCCCCTTCAACATCAGCAACCTGCTCCACATCGGGAATCGGCGGGCGCTGCACCATCACCACCGGAATTCCCAGTTCCCTCGCGGCGACAATTTTGGCATAAGTAGCAGCACCGCCGCTGTTTTTGCTAACAATAGTATCGATGCGATATTCTAACAGCAATTGCCGCTCGTTTTCTAAACTGAAAGGGCCTCGATCTAATAGCAATTTACCGTTAGGAACCGGAGTATTTAGTGCAGGAGGATCGATCGCCCGCATCAAAAACCAAATCGACTCCAAACCAGCAAATGCAGCCAATTCCTGCCTCCCGATCGTCAGAAACACCCGCTGAGACTGCCCCGATAACGCTTTTGCAGCCTCCGAGTGGCTCGTGACTTCAATCCAGCGATCGCCCTCCACAGCCTCCCAAGCGGGGCGCACCAGCATCAAATGCGGCACATTGCACTCAGCAGCAGCAACCGCAGCATTGGCAGAAATCTGCGCCGCAAACGGATGAGTAGCATCGATCGACAAGTCGATCGGGCGATCGAGCAAAAACTGCGCCAGCCCAGTAGCCCCACCAAAGCCGCCAATTCGCACCGTACCCGTTTTTGGGGTAAAAGGCTGCTGAGTGCGTCCTGCTAGCGAAGATACCACCTCAATATCGGCGATTTGAGATGCTCTGGCAGCCAGTTCGGCAGCATCTCCGGTTCCGCCCAAAATTAGCAATCGTTTTTTCACAAAATTACCCCTAACTTATCCAAGCAACGCCCGCAATTTAGGTTAATAATATGTTTAGTAAAGTTTAAACTGCCAACAACGATGATTCGCTCACTTTTCACATTTTGTACAATATTAATCGTAACCGGGTTAGTTTGGTTGGGAAATATCATGCCCGCAGCAGCACAAGTTGAGACAACAAATATTACAGATCCCCAGCAGGAATTAGGAGAACTCGTTCAAAAAGCTTTTGAAGCTACAAACGAAGGCAAATTTCCCGCCGCTGAAACTTTGTGGACTCAAATAATTGAAAAATTCCCAGAGCAAGCGGCCGCTTGGAGCAACCGAGGCAACTCTAGAGTCAGCCAAAACAAGCTGCAAGCCGCAATTGCTGACTACGAAAAGGCGATCGAATTAGTTCCAAATGCTCCCGATCCCTACTTGAATCGCGGCACGGCATTAGAAGGTTTGGGACGCTGGGATGAGGCGATCGCCGACTACAATCACGTGCTAGAATTAGACGCGAAAGATCCGGCCGCCTACAACAACCGAGGCAACGCCGAAGCGGGTTTAGGCCAATGGGAAACAGCGATCGCCGACTACAGCAAAGCCTTTCAATTAGCGCCGGAATACGCCTTTGCGCGCGCCAACCACGCCCTCGCACTTTATCAAAACGGACAAACAAAAGAAGCAATTCGCAACATGAAAAACATTGTCCGCAGATACCCTCAATTTGCCGACATGAGAGCCGCCCTCAGCGCCTGTCTTTGGGAAGCGGGAAATCGCGGCGAAGCTGAGAGCAATTGGGTAGCCGCAGTCGGTCTCGATTCCCGCTACAAAGACCTCGATTGGGTTGCAAATACTCGCCGCTGGCCGCCAGTTGTAGTTAGCGCTTTGGATAAGTTTTTGAACTTGAAATAATTTCAAAATACCAATGGTAAATTGCGAGCATCCCGACGATTTTCGGGTATGTTTACAACAGAAATCACGTACAGGCTTTATATGTAGTAGGGTGCGCACTGCGCACCTTACAGACTGACTTACCTACTTAACTAATTCCGAAATCCGTGCAGGAGTCAACTCTTCGACATTCCTGAAAACCGCTGCTGCACCAGCATTTTGCAGCGCCGCAACATAAGCCCCGCAGCGCGCCGAATCATCCAAAACGTGAGGCGGCAAAATTCCGATTCCCAGCCAAACCCGATTTGGTTGCAATTGCCGCGCTTTGACGATCGTGTAAATATCGGCAACAGTATCTCCCGCGTAAATTACGGGCAAGTTTTTTTCTAAACCGTGCAGGTTTTCTAACTGTTCAATGGCGGCGAAAAGTCCAGTCGGATCGGGTTTTCCCGGTGCATCTTCCATCGCCACCAACACAGGGGAATTTAAACTCAGTTTTCCTGACAAAACATAAGCAGCTTCATCGCGCATCGCGCCGCTAAAAAATCCCCAAACAATCCCTCCAACTGTTAAATTTTCCAGGTAAGCCGGACTTAACAGCAGCGGTTCGCTGCAAATGTAACCAGTCCAATTTTGCTCGTCGGGCCCGCGATAGCGACTTTGGAAAAAAGCGACTAATTCGCCGTAGTTAATAGAGAGTTGGTTTCTCGATCGCCCAATCCCCTCAAAATAACGGCAAACCAACTCAAAAGACGCTTCCCAGTCATTATTCCACACTCCCTCAGACTTGAGAGAGTCGATATCCACAGAATCCGGGCGAAAAGCACCCTCGGTGAAATGCTCCACCGCATCGGCGAGTGCCCGCCTGTAGGAACCGGAGACATCCCGCACCACGCCGTCAATGTCGAAGACTGCAATAACTCTGTTCACAACTTAACCATCCTTGTACCTCGGGCGGGTGAAAGCACAAATTTTATCTGTTTTCAGCCCTAAACCGAGCCGCGCCGCAAAACTTTCGATCGGCGATGACTGATTATCGAACAAAATGTGCTACGCTTAGCGATTGTAGAAATTTTTAACAAGTTCGATCGGAACCCTGGAGGTTTGCTTGTCCAAGTTCATCTTAAAAGTTCTCTGGCTAGAAGAGAATGTTGCCCTCGCCGTTGACCAAGTTGTCGGCAAAGGAACTAGCCCGCTGACAGCTTATTTTTTCTGGCCCCGCAAGGATGCGTGGGAAGAACTCAAAAACGAACTCGAAGCCAAACACTGGATTGCTGACAACGATCGCGTCGAAGTCCTCAACCAAGCTACAGAAGTCATCAACTACTGGCAAGAAGAAGGCAAACGGCGCCCGATGACTGAAGCTCAGTCAAAGTTTCCCGAAGTGACTTTTACCGGCAGCAACTAAGCCCAGCTTTAAGTTGCTACCCATATAAATTGCCTGTTAGGGCTGACGGGGGGAGAAGGCGGGAGGATTTGATTTGACGCTTTGCTTTTTCCACCTCGCCGCGAAAAATACAATTTAAATGTATTGCGGTCGCTCGAAATACTAACTCCGATTTTCAAACATACTCAGGTTTTGGGCTTATTCGATTGAGACTTATCAAAAATAAAGCTCTAAAATCGGCGTTTTTTTGATAATTTTAAACTGTACAGTCAGATATCAAAAGAGTTCCCTCTGACAAATAATATCAATTCCGGTGGCATGGGAATTAATATTACCCGAAATCAGGACACGGCAGTGCCGTGTCCCTACAATTAAT
>JAUBOG010000307.1:0-7967 GCA_036700105.1 Microcoleus occultus BM001215583 | reverse complement strand
CCCACTCTCCCCCTCCCCCTCTCCCCCTCTCCCAATTTTCCCCCTCTCCCTCTCCCACTCTCCCACTCTCTCCCTCTCCCACTCTCCCCCTCTCCCTCTCCCACTTTCCCTCTCTCCTCCTCCCTCTTCCCTCTCCCTCTTCGGTTCGATCTCAAAATCCATCCCTTAAATCCGTTAAATCCGTTACCCAATCCGTTGCCTAACTTCCTTCATTTGCGATTTTATGAACAGTGTATATAGCGTTTTCAAGTTTTTAGTGGGTTTTCTGCTAGCGATCGTCCTGATGGCAGGCGCTAGCGTGGCTGCTGCACTTTACTTTGCCGCCAAGCTAACTACTGCGCCCGAAAGACCTGTTTTTCCCAATGACAAAACACCAGTTCAGATTGCCGGCGCAGGTCCCAAGTCAACAGCTCAGGCCAGCCCAGTTTCTACGTCTAGCGATGCCCCCTCGGAGAAACCGCTGGAACCGGGAGCTTACCGAGCTGTGGTGACTCAGCCGATCGGCTTAATTCTCCGCGATAGCGGCAACCGAGACTCGAACCGCATTGGCGGTGTTGGTTACAAGGAAAAAGTGGTGGTTTTGGAAGATTCGCCGGACAAAGAGTGGCAGCGGATTCGGGTGGAGGATGGCAACCGCGAAGGTTGGGTCAAGGGCGGCAATACTGAAAAAGTCGAGGGAGAATAGGACAATCGCCAGCGATCGCGTCCTCTAAAATAACCGTTATCGGTTTGTAGTGAGGACGGATAGTCCTCTGAGTTTAAATTAATCAGGGCTTGCTTCCTGAGTCCAAACTAATTCGATCCAAGGTCGATCGGCTCGACGCGATCTGATATCATGTCCGGTCGATTGACCGCGATTAAAGGCCGGGGCGGGTTTACAGGTTTTCTCGTTTCTCTCAAATATCTTGGCGAACCCGCCCCTACAGGAATAATGGTTAATTGACCCGACGCGATCTGAGTCTGCAACTTGCCAAGATCGATCTCCGAATTCCCAAGTTGCCCATCACTTTTGCTTTTAAAAGTCAAGTTAAATTTATTTGCGATATGGCGATCGCCGTCACCAGAGGCTGAAACTTGGGGTGCGATCGCCCTAAAAAACCTGAATTTGCCATCAAACCCTAGCAGATAAAAGGTTTCAATCGCTGAAACTCAACAGAGAAATTAGGAGATTCATAAGTAAAAATTATCTAATAAATAATAGTATGTTAAGAACCTTAGCAAAATTTTAAGGTTAGTTGCAAAAATGAGGGATTTGTCACCGCCGCAGAAATAAGAGTGGTAGCTTTGATCCCAAGCAAGATATAACTTTTCAGCTTAATAGCTACCAACCATAAAAATATGTACGACAAACGTCCCGATCGAGATTTGGCTAGTGCTGCTGTAACTGCGGCTTTAGGAGCTGGGGTTGTCACCTCTTTTGCCGTAAGCAGAGGCCAAAACCCGCTGGTAGCCTTGGGAATTACGGTTTTTGCAGCGGGAGTAGCTTTAATTTGCGATCGGTTTAACTTAATCTAAGTTAATGTCCCCTTTTTACAACAGTTAACCCATAAAATCCCCGCCCTATTTGCAACTAGCAAGGGCGGGGATTTCTCATTTATCGTCAATAACTCATATTTTTAGACACAGCACAATAAAATGTTCAGCAATAATAGCCAAAAACTGGTCATTTTTCCCCCATCAAGGCTAAGATATGGCTGCAAACTTTTTTGCTGACACTCGCGTCTCCCTCAACAGCGATGCTATCTTGGTTGTTACCTGAAATTATTTTTGAAGGCAATTTTTTTTGCAAAAACGGGTGCTTCGCGCTTGGAAGGTACAAGTTAGCTTTCGTAAATCCTTAAGAAACCAAAGCTTAGCTTTGGGAGTTTGTCCAAATACCCCAGCCACAATTTCACAGTAAAAATTTCACAGTAAAAAGTTATGGAATCTCTCGCCTACCTCGAACTTGCTCTTGTTTGCGAAGCACCCGCAGAGTCGAAAATTTTTGACAGTCCCAAGTGGCAAAACCGATCGAGTCAGACTTATATCCGCTTGCTGTCTCTGGCTTTGATGCTGTCGGTTTTGAGTGCAGCCAGTGCAGCTTTTGCTCAAATAGATCCGGTTTATCCAAATTTGCGCTCTGTTCAAGACAGGTTGCGGGATCTCGGCTATTTTTCCCGCTCTTCTACTGGTCAGCTCGGCCCAGTTACTAAACAAGCTCTGACTAACTTCCAGCGAGACTATCAACTGTCGCTGACTGGTAGGCCCGATCGCGCTACAGTGATTGCACTCAACAGTTTTGCAGGTGACGATCGACCTTTTAAAACTATTTATACAAACTATAGCGAGCTGCGTTTTGGAGACACGGGTGCAGAGGTTTCGGCTCTCCAGCGGAGATTGAAGCAGCTAGGTTACTTCAGGACGCATCCGACAGGGAGTTTTCGCGAAATTACCCTGAATGCGGTGAGATACTTCCAGCGAGTTAATCGGCTGCGGGTAACTGGAGTTGCAGACAGGCAAACTTTAGCTTTGCTGTTTGGCTCCACCAAACCGATTCCCCCCGTGACGCTTCCGGAGAATATTGCGGAAAATGGCGGTTGCAAAGGGCTGCGGTTCGGGGACAGAGGGGCGACGGTAGACTTGATCCAGCGGCAGTTAAAAGCTTTGGGCTATTTTGAAGGCGGCGTTGACGGCAAGTTTCGCGAACGAACTCTCTATGCTGTGACTCGTTTTCAGCAAGATTACAATCTAGTTTCTGACGGCTGCGCTGATACTGCTACTTTGAGGGCTATCGATGCCCGGATGAGGGCAGCTCAAATTACCTTATTTCCTGGGGAAAATTACCCGCAGAGCGATCGGGATTTTATCGAACTCGGCGACACGGGCCCAGAAGTAGAATTTGTGCAGCGGCGGCTGCAACAATTGGGTTATTACAGGAGCCAGATTCACGGTTGGTTCGATCGACCAACTCAGATAGCTTTGATCCGGTTTCAGAGAGATCGGGGGCTGTTCGGGACAGGTAGAGTCGATCGCAGCACCAAATCTGCTCTGCGACAAGGTAACAGGCAGGCTGCGGTGCCTGGAACGCAAATCGCCGCCAGCAGTCTGCGCCGGGGCGATACTGGGCTTGCTGTCCGCCAGCTTCAGTCTGCGCTGGCAAGTCTGGGCAAAAACCCGGGCCCGGTAAACGGAGTATTTGGAGCCGAGACTGAGTTTGCGGTGCTGTCGTTTCAACAGGAACGCAATTTGTCGCCGGCGACGGGTATTGCCACTCCGGCGACTTTGGCGGCCCTGGAAAACGGATTAGCTGGTCGGGTGGCTGTTCCTGCTGTTCCCATTAGCAGCAGTTTCAACTCTCTCCGACGATCGAGCATTCAGCAATGACAAGCAAACGCTGCAAGACAAGGGCTTTTACACAGGCTCGACCGGCGGAGTTTTTGATGCTCTGACGACAGACGCGATCGATCGAGCAGTTAAGGTGTCCGCAGTGACGATTTGTCCGGCAAAAATTTTTAGCAGCGGAGTGCTGCATCGCAGAAATCGAGTTTTTGGTTTCCGACTCCTTTCTGAAACGATCTCTTTTCCTGAATAAACCCAGTTTTGGCGCAAGTGGAATTTGCAGTTGCGCCGCCAATTTTTGTTAAAAGATATAACAAAATGTACTTGAAATGCGAAGATAGTGTACCATTACTCGATTGCATCCTGGCTGCTGGTGTTGTTTTGGGCGATCGATTTCGGACAAGACCAATTGCTGGAAACCAAAGACGGCCATCCCATCCGCAAAGCTTCGTGGCAAACCGTATGAATGGTTAGCTGGCAGTCTAGCAGGTGCAACCCAGACTTTTCAGCTTGCTTCATGCCAATTTTCAAAATCGAATCGTTGTTAAATTCGATCGTTCTGTTGCACTGAACGCAGACTAGATGGTGGTGGTGGTGCGGGTAAGGCTGGTTTATTTCATAGTGTTTGTGACCTTCGGCTAGTTCGAGTTCGCGGAGCAGGCTCATCCTTGCCATTAACTTTAAAGTTCGGTAAATGGTGGACAAGCTGATGTTTTCGCCGCGATTTTTTAACAAGGTGTACAAATCCTCGGCGCTCAGGTGATTGCCTTTGGGGAGGTTTTGAAACACGTGCAAGATGGTTTCCCGTTGGGGAGTCATCCGCCAGCCTTTGTCATTGAGTTCGGATTTGAATGAAGACGCGGTGTAAAGTGCCATAGTGACCCTCTCAAGAAAGTCTGCCTATTGACAATCATACACGGCGATCGAGATATTTTGCAAATATTGGAGCTTATTGAAAAAAGGTTGAGGAAAAAATTTATTTTTTGATAGTTGTTGACTTGTAACCAGCTTGATGTGTTGGGGCAGAGGACAGAGAAGTTGTTTAGAAATAAACCATTGTTACTTCTGCTGAATCCTTCCTGCCTTCTGCACAAGTGCCGAATGCCTCGCTCCGCTTTCAAAAGCAGAACGGGCAATAGCGGAGGCTGCGATCGCGCCCGGTTTCCTTTGCAAATTTAAGTCAGAGATTCGAGATAGTCGCGCACGCGGTTGCGGCGCTTGGGTTGGCGGAGTTTTTGCAGAGCTTTGGCTTCAATTTGGCGGACTCGCTCGCGGGACAAGTCTAGAGCGCGACCAATTTCTGCCAGCGAGTAGGGGTGTCCGTCGCCCAAACCAAAGCGCATTAAAATTACATCTCGCTCGCGGCTGGTCAAATCTGCCAGCAGTTGCTGCAAGTCGCGGTGCAGAGCTTCCCGCATCAGCATTTCTTCTGGCGATACGCAGTCGGTTTCGAGCAAGTCGCCCAACTCTGTATCTTTTTCGTTGCCGACTTTAGTTTCCAGAGAAACAGAACGGGGCACTCGCAGCAATACTTCTCGGACTTGAGCTGCGGTCATGTCCAGCTCGACACCGATGTCTTCGATCGTCGCTGTCCGACCTTTTTCTTGGGAAATTTTGCGCTGCGCTTTCTTGATTTTGTTGAGTTTTTCGGTGATGTGGACGGGGAGGCGGATCGTGCGGCTTTGAGTCGCTATAGCCCGCGTAATTCCCTGCCGAATCCACCAGTAGGCGTAGGTGCTAAACCGATAGCCCCGCGTCGGATCGAACTTTTCGACAGCTCGCTCCAGTCCGAGAGTACCTTCTTGTATTAAATCGAGCAATTCTAAACCGCGATTTTGATATTTCTTCGCCACCGAAACCACTAGGCGCAGGTTCGCCTTAATCATGTGATCTTTAGCTTCGACGCCTTCAGCTTGAATTCTTTCGATCGCCTCGACCGTCATTTCTGCGATCGCCGCCCACTCGCGCTTGCCTTCGGCCATAATTCGCTTCAGTTCTGGCACGTCACCGACGCCTGCAGTCAATGCCCAGCGTTCCAAGGAAGGCTTGTGTCCCAACTGTGCGGCCAAGCGGTCGCGCACCTCAATTAAATGTACGAAGCGCCCGATCAGCCCTTCTTCCTGGGAAGCGACAGTGTTCCGCAATTCCAACAATTTGATATAGCGCTGAACTTTTTGGGCTTCGGAGACTTCTTCGTCTCTACCCAAGAGACGAACCCGACCGATTTCTTGGAGGTACAGGCGCACTAAGTCTGTAGTGCGGCGGCTGGCATTTTTTTGCAATTTGGCTGCTTGGTCTGCATCTTCTGTTTCTGCTGCGTCTTGGTCGATCGGTTCGTCTCCAGCTTCTTCAGCATCTTCATCCAACACATCTACATCTTGCAAGGGATTGACTCGCAGTTGTTCGTCGAATTCAGCTTGAGCGTAAAAAGAGGTGGCTGGCATAGTGATTTTCTCAGTTGCTCCGGGTGAAAAGATGCTACGCTTAGCGGTTATTTATAATTTATGATGCCCACTTTGCTAAGACTAGGCATCACCGCTTTTTGTTTCTTTACTAACTTTCCTGACTTTTGTGCTGTTGGAGAGATCGAACTTTGGCTGCCCTACTTGTTTTACCAAGATTCGGGAAAACGCTAAGAACTTTCTGATGTAACAGGTTGAAGCCCCGAAAAGTGCGTTGTACTTCTTTGTTTATGTAGCTAGTATAGATAGTGACTGGCTAAAAACAAGTGACCTTCGTCAGAAGTTAAGTTAATCTTCATCACCAATAACCTGGTTCCCGATCACTTCGGAAAATTCGCGATTTTTTTAATAAAACTTTATATAACTCGGCGCACTGGATTAAATCCCTGGCTTTTGCGCGCAAGTTGAATGCTGGCAGAATATGAGTTTCAGGGTTTGTACAGTCTCCTGTACCGAACCGGGCGATCGGCAAACAGCGGGTTTCTTGATGTCTTTTGCGTCAGCTAGGAGTTTGAGGGGGCGATCGATCGATAATTTTTTTTGGCTGTTCGCTGCTGCTTCCGGTTAATCGCGCCCAAAACACCAGCATCAGAAACCGGGTCTTTTTCACTCCCGCCGGAACAGAAAGCGCAGGTTTTTCCTTGCTGTGGAGGTATACCGGCTTAACAGCCCTGACGCAGGGGTCGCCAGAAACCGGGTTTTTCCTCGATCGCAACCCTCAATAAGAGTTAAAAACCCGGTTTTTTTGCGGGCGAAGGGCTAAGTCCTATGTGACTGAGAATGTTGTTGCTGTGGGCGCGATCTCCAATCCGGTAGCATCAGAATTAATATTACCCGCAGCCTGGACACGGCACTGCCGTGTCCTCTATATCTCATTCCTAGCGCGGGTAAAGTTTCATCAGTTCCCTCACCTGTTCGGCGTGATAGGAACTGCGAGTTAAGGGAGAAGCGACAACTTGCAAGAATCCCAAAGATTCGCCAAACTCTCTCCAAGCATCAAACTGTTCCGGCGGCACAAAGTTTTCTACATTCAAATGTTTTTGAGTCGGTTGCAGGTACTGTCCAACTGTCAAAATATCGCAGCCGACAGCCCGCAAATCCTGCATCGCCTCCCGAATTTCGCCGTCTGTTTCTCCCAGTCCCACCATGATACCGGATTTGGTATAAACCCCCGGTGCGATGTCGCGGCTTCGCTGCAAAAGTTCAAGGGTGCGATCGTACTTGCCTTGCGGCCGCACCTTCCGATAAAGTCGCTTTACAGTTTCAGTATTGTGATTGAGTACATCGGGGCGGGCGGCGAGAATAATTTCTAAAGCTTGCCAGTTGCCGCACAAGTCGGGAATCAAAACTTCTATAGTTGTATCGGGCATTGTCGATCGCACCGATCGAATGCACTCCACAAACTGGGATGCGCCCCCATCCGGCAAATCGTCCCGGTTGACAGAGGTAATCACGACATGGTTGAGTTTAAGCCGCTGCACAGCTTGCGCCAATCTTTCGGGTTCCGTCGGATCTAAAGGCTGGGGCTTTTTCTCAAAATCGATGTCGCAGTAAGGACAGGCGCGGGTACAAGCCGGGCCCATAATCAAAAATGTCGCAGTACCCGCACTGAAGCATTCGCCGATGTTCGGACACGAAGCTTCTTCGCAAACTGTATTCAGGGATAAATCCCGCAAAATTTCTTTGACGTTGCCGACGCGCTCCCACTGGGGGGCTTTAACTCGCAACCACTGGGGCTTAACTGTCACGTCTGTCTCCGCCTGAGTAGTGTTTTACAAAATATTATATAGGAGCTTGCTCAATTTTGATGCCGAGTGTGATAATCTAAAAATACAGTGACTAAATTCGGGATGTAGCGCAGCTTGGTAGCGCACCTCGTTCGGGACGAGGGGGTCGCAGGTTCAAATCCTGTCATCCCGATTGATTTTAACTCTTTACAGCTAACGGGTTTCAGATTTATTACCCTCTAGGATATTCCATAGTTTGTAATTCATCGAACTCATCAACTTCTGGAATGACTTCAGGGTCATAAATATGTGGTAACAGTTTTCCGACTTGCTTTACCCAATTTATTACCGTGGTACGATCGACTCTCTTAACTCGTTCTATCGCCGTAAACCCATACCATTGGTGTACATTTTTAGGCAATCACGTTTGATGCTCTCGCTATAACCTCGATGGGGTTCA
>JAUBOG010000306.1:0-7968 GCA_036700105.1 Microcoleus occultus BM001215583 | reverse complement strand
GGAATTGGGAATGGGGAATTGGGAATGGGGAATTGGGAATTGGGAATTGGGAATTAAACCTTTATAGCATTGGTTATTTGTTATTAGAAAAACTACTAACTACTAACTACTAACTATTACCCATTACCCATTACCCATTACCCATTACCCCGCCGGCCATGCTGTAAATGCCCCAGACCCGATTCCCAATTCTCTAAAGGCCCTTGTTGATTATTTTGGCTTTTCTGAAGGGTTGAGTTCGTCGGCTTTAAAAACAACTTCTTTGGGGACTCCAAGCTCTCCTAGCTGTTCGGATTGTCCGTCATTAACAGCAATCATTACCCCGCCGGCGTTACCAGCTATCACTGCCAATTTGCGATCGGCTTGCCAGGTGCGGACAGTCCCGAGCGGCAAAATTCCCTCAAACTCTATTTTGTCATCGACTTCAACCTGCATCCAGGAGTCTGCCTTAAAAGTGACGCTAACCATCACAGGTTTATTAGTAGATTTATCTAAACTTTGACCTGTTCTTGCTGCTTCGACAGCCGCATAACTATCGGCTTTCTGATTTTTTGAGGCGATCGGTGCTTCAGCAACTAAACGAGCTTGTTCTTGCTCGATTGCTAATTCTTCGGTTCCGGCACTGTTTTTTGCTGTCCCAGAACTTTCCATCAACTGAGATAAGCCATTAACTGAACAGAGAATTAGAAATGTGTAAAAGAGGTAAAGGTGTACCGGCCGCAACTGAGGCCAATTTTGCCAGGATAGCTTGGCGGACGATCGCGGCGGCGGTTTGATCGGGAAAAAGTTGGCAAACTGAGTTCCGTCCAAACCCATTGCTTCGGCGTACCGCTTGATCAAACCCTGAGTGTAGACTGGTTCGGGGAGTTGGTCGAGTTGACCTTCCTCGATGGCTTGCAGCAGATTCCGCCGAATCATTGTTACCACGGCTACTTTGTCCAAAGAAATCGACTGCTGTTCGCGGTATTGGCGGAGTTGAGATCCTATTTCCGCTAGCTGCTGCTGAGGTGTTTCGGGTTCTTGGGAATGCAGTTTCTGCTTAGTTGTTTTGAAAAATAAAAACAATAAATTCTTTGTCATATGCTGTGCTCCTGGGGATTTACTGGCACGCTTATTGATGTTAGGCTGACTAGATTCCATAAAAAAATAATTTCCGAATCTTCAAGGGGTCGATAGGAGCCTGGTGGCAATATTGGCGAACCGGGCGGCTGCAATTGAATCGGGCCGATGGCTGTGCGGTGCAGGCGCACTACGGGATATCCTAACTGTTCGGCCGTTCGCCGAATCTGCCGGTTTCTCCCTTCTGATAGAATGACTTCTAACAGAGTTTGGTCTGGCGCGCGATCGAGAATTTTAACTTTCGCGGGTAAAGTCTTTCTACCCGACAAGATGATGCCCTGACGCCACTCTTGCAGTACGGGTTCCGGGGGCTCGCCGAGTACCCAAACCTGATAAGTTTTGGAGATCGAATGACGCGGATGGGTCAAACAAAATGTCAGCTTACCATCATTGGTGAGCAAGAGGGCACCGGTAGAATCTGCATCTAGGCGTCCTACGGGGTGGATGCCTTGACCAGAGCGCAGTTTGGGTGGCAGCAGGTCGAGAACTGTCGATCGACCCCTGGGATCGCTGCAAGTAGAAACTACGCCTGCCGGTTTGTTGAGCAACAGATAGACACAAGTCGGTCGATCCGTTGGTTTCACTCCTACTCCATCGACTTCGATCAGATCGCGATCGGGATTCGCTTTTTGTCCTAAACCAACAATATTGCCATTAACTCGGACTCGTCCAGCTACAATCATCTGTTCTGCAAGACGGCGAGAGGCAATGCCCCACTGGGCGAGAATTTTTTGCAACCTTCGATCGGACATGACGGGAATGTAGAAACCCCAACAAACAGCGGTGGGGGAGGAAACACGACACGGTTAATTGATTAACCGATGCTGGCAATGCTCAATTCCCGGTTGGAAATAAATTACAATGCCGACCAATCCTTACAGGGCGCCCGGTAAGAGTGGAGATTATCCTTATGGCATTACCCTGAATGCTGTGCAAAAACTACGAGGAAAAGACTTGCGGCAGGCACAGGTCTGCACCGTTGGTTTGCTACTGATGTGAGAGGTGTGGGTCTGACCCGACCATTAACCAACACTACCATAAATCCCGTACTGCTGGTTAATTTTATACGTTCGATCGCGAAATTTACCTGGGGATCGCAAAACTGCCGAACTCGCCCAGAGGTCCCGAGGGGAGAAAGAGTGATAATTTTTCTGCTTGCGGCGTTGCTGATTGGAGATTTCGACCGGCTTTTGGGTTGATTTGCGGCGATCGCAAGTCAACCGGGTCGATCGTCAAAGTCAGAATATCTGTGCCTCAACCGGGCTGGCGAGGCGGGAGTTAAATTTCTGTGCTTGAATATTAAGGTTTAGATTCTGAAATTGTTTATGACGGACGATCGCAACTCTCTTCAATTTGACAATAGAGCTGCCGCTCCCGGCTCTGGCAAGACCCCCAATCTCGCCGAGGAGCCCCTTCCACCGCCTCCGAGTTCGGGCAGCCGGATCGCGAGTTCGGTGCTGTCTCCAGCGGTGCAGTTGTGGCTGCGATCGCAAGTTCAGCAGGTTGACGAGTTGAAGGTAAAAATTGAGGGGAGCGACCGACAAATTTTCAGCGGTACGATCCCCAAAGTAGCGGCGATGGCGAGCGGTGCGGTGTATAAAGGATTACACCTAACTGAAGTTGCGATCGAGGGCTGCGGCATTCGCATCAACCTCGGTCAAGCTCTCAAGGGAAAACCGCTGCGGCTCCTCGAATCCGTTCCCGTGGCAGGCGTTTTGAGCGTCACCCAAGCGGATTTGAATGCGTCGCTGAAAGCGCCTTTGCTGGCTGATGCTTTGAATGAATTTTTGCTGCCCCTACTGTCGCTGACCGATCGGGAAAAGTCGCTGAAGTTGCAAAATTCGCAGATTGCAATTGAGGCTGATTTGTTGACGCTTTCTGCGGCAATTTCGCGCGCTGGCGGTACGCAAATTCCTTTGGTATTGCGGACTGGTTTGCGGATGGTTAGCGGCGGTCGCGAATTGATGTTTGAAGCACCAGAAATCGAATTTGATGGAGAATTAAAGAGCAGTGATTTCAATGATTTTAAAATTGATTTCGGGTCGGAAGTTGAAATAGAAGAATTAATTTTGAGTCCTGGGGAGATTGTTTGTCGGGGCAGAATTAGAGTTTTGCCTTAGTTATTTGTTATTAGTTATTTGTTATTAGTTATTTGTAAGCTTGTAACCTTGTAACCTTCCAAGCTCTGCCTGGGAAGAGATACCCATAGTCAGAGCCTCCAATGCCCAATTCCAGAGCAAATAACCAATCACAAATAACTTATAACAAATAACCAACTACCGATTAATTAAAAAAGAGTCGATCGCGGGCAAAAACAAAGTCACAAAATAGTAGACTAAGGGCGCGGTAAAAACATAACTGTCAGTGCGATCGAGAATACCGCCGTGACCGGGGATCAACTGTCCCGAATCCTTAACCCCGGCGTCTCGCTTCATCATCGACTCAGTTAAATCTCCCAACAAACTAGCAACGCCGATCAACAGACCAAAAGCAGCCCCAGTATAGGGCCACCCAGGCCAGTGCAAATACCAAGACCCGGCGGCGGCCACGGCGATGCTGCCGCAAACTCCAAATACGGCACCTTCAACGGTTTTTTTGGGACTGATGTGGGACAAGCTAGTGCGGCCGAAGAATTTGCCCATAAAATAAGCCCCAATGTCAGCGGCCCAGATGCAGAAGAAAGCCAGCAGCAGGGAAGTCAATCCTAAAGAAATGCTGCTGGAACTTGTCCAAGACGGGGACGGGTAAATGTTAACGGGCAAATTGCTGGCTACTGCTTGCGAAAATTCGGTTGTAGCAAGATTGGCTGGGTCGAGCCCGACTCGCAGCCGTATCCAATAGCTGGGCAAATAACCGCCGTAGAACAATCCTAAAATAGAAGCGGCAATATCGGCGATCGTCGATAACTTCGGCTGGAACAGCAGGTAGAAACAGATGAAGGTTCCAGCTAGGGGAAACATCGCATCTACAAGTTGCGGTGCAAGGGCCGCCGTAATCAGCAGAACTTGACTGACAACTAAGGTAGTTTTGGCAGCAGGTGCAATGCCCTTAGCCCGGGCTAGCTGAAAATATTCTAATTGGCCCAGGTAGACGATGATCCCGAAGCCGATGGTAAAGTACCATCCCCCCAAAACAATCATTCCCAAAGCAAGGACGATCGCAACTATTCCACTCAGGATACGAGACCAAGGCATAAAATGAATTTCTCACAGGAGATGGCGGCGGGTGATTCGATTTTGAATTTTGGATTTTGGATTTTCGATTGTGTTAGGAGACGAGTTCTTACCTTGCACAGCTAACCCACATCCCCCATCGGTCATCCAAATATCTCAAGTCAGGCGGTCAATCCAGCTATGCTCGCCCTTATTATTATGAAGGTTAACGGGACTTAAAAAAGGTTAAGAATTACATTTAGTCATTAGTCATTAGTCATTAGTCAGCAGTCAGCAGTCATTAGCTATACACCGGGAAGCCCCGCGCCATAAGCTGTAAACCCGCTCAGAAGTTCAGTATTGCCTGGGAATTTTGCATATCCTATCAGGGCTACAGAAAGCCCTCGCATTTGTGCGTAGGGTTGTTTAGCCTGATGACTAATGACTGCAGACTACTGACTAATCTAACTTTTCGCCGCTGAGAATAAATATGGGATTGACCGCGGCAAAGGTTTGACTCAGCCCGCGAGTCTCCAAGCGGTTGACGGCCGACTGAACAACCTCGATATTGCGGACTTGCAATTGGGCGAAGCTTTCGGAAAGGGCGTAAAGGTTCTCTAAATTGCTGGCTGTGGCTACAATTCGACCGCCCGGTTGCAAGTATCCCCAGACTTCTTGGACAATGGCTTTAATCGGCCTACCTCCTTCGATGCAAACTCGGTGGGGGGGGTTGGACAAATTTTTGAGGCATTCCGGGGCACTGCCTTCTATGACTTCTACGTTGTTGAGCTCGAATCGATCGCAATTTCTGCGAATCAAACTTGCTACCTCTTCGTCCCTTTCGATGGCGATAATTTGACCTTTGGGACACAGCAAACCTGTTTCTACGGCGATCGTACCAGTACCTGCGCCGATATCCCACACTACCGAGTCTGCTTGCAGCCGCAGGTGAGAGATTAACAGCAGCCGGACTTCTCGCTTACTCATGGGAATTCCCGGTAAACGTTCAAATAAATCGTCTGGGATACCAGGAGTGACGTAGGGCCAAAGCATAGTTGTTCTATTTTAGATTTTAGATTTTAGATTTTAGATTTTAGATTCAAGGAAGACCGAAGTTGGAAGTCAGGAAAATCTCCATTTCGCCCAAGCCTTCATATTTACTGTCGCACAACCTTGAGAGTTTGGAGGTTTGGATCGCTGCAACCTGTGATTTTTCCGCCGCCTGCAAGGATTTGTTGCAGGTATTCAAGGGCTTCTTGGGTAATAATTTCACCGGGCATCAAAACGGGTATTCCTGGGGGGTAAGGGCAGATGAGTTCGGCGCTGGGTCGATCGACTGCTTTGTCTGCTGCTACTGTTTCCGTTGGCGAAAAGAAGGCCTCCCGGGGGGAAAGGGGAAGAGTGGGAGAGTGCGGGAGTGGAGGAGTGGGAGAGTGGAGGAGTGGGGGATGGGAAAAATCTTCCCTTCTTCCTTCTTCCTTCTTCCTTCTTCCTTCTTCCTTTTTCCTTCCTGCTAAAATTGTAAAAGCTTTAACTAAATTGTCAATATCTAATTCTGTATTTCCCAAGCTGATAATAAATGTTAAATGTTGCAGCATGGGAAGTTCTGCTGTAACGCCGAGTTGAGAATGCAAAATTTCATCGGCAGCAAATCCAGTGATTCCTAAATCAGATACTTTTACTGTCAGCCGCGTTCGATCTAAATCGGCAAAACCGGGCGTGTTTAACGGTTCTAAAACTGATAAACCGGGAAGTTGACTTAATTGCGATCGCGCTTTTTCAGCAAGCAGTAAAGTTTCGGTCATCAACTGTTCGCCGTGGAGTGCGATTTGTTGGCGGGCTGCGTCTAAGGATGCTAATAATAAGTAACTCGGACTGGTAGATTGTACTAGCTGCAATGCCCTATTTAATTTTTGGATATCTACCCTAGAACCCTTGACGTGCAGCATCGATGCTTGTGTCATTGCACCGAGGGTTTTGTGGATTGATTGTACTGTTAAATCGGCGCCGGCGGCTAGTGCTGCTTCTGGCAAATCTGGATGAAATTTAAAGTGCGCGCCGTGGGCTTCATCTACTAATAACGGTATGTTGTATTCATGGGTAATTTTGGCGATCGCCCGCAAATCCCCGCAAACGCCGTGATAGGTTGGATAAACCACCATGACTGCTTTCGCATCGGGATTTTGTTTTAATGCTGCTGCTGCGGATTCTGGGGTGATGCAGTTAGCAATATCCCAATCCGAGTTGTACTCTGGATTGACAAAAATGGGAATTGCACCGGATAAAATCAAACCAGAAATTGCCGATTGATGGATGTTTCGAGGTAAGATAATTTTATCGCCTGGGCCGCAAGTCGCGACAATTGCGGCGATGATTCCGCAAGTCGAACCGTTGGCTAAAAACCGAGTATGTTCGGCGCCAAAAGCCTCAGCAGCTAAATTTTGAGCTTCGGCAATTACGCCCTCTGGATTAAATAGATTATCTAATTCCGGCAATTCCGGCAAGTCCGATCGAAATACTTGCGCGCCCAACAAGTCAACTAGCGGCTTCGAGATTCCTCGGCCGCGTTTGTGTCCGGGGGCGTAGAATGGGGAGTGCGGGTGATTTGTACGATCGCGCAAAGCATCTAATAAAGGCGTTTTTGTTTGAGAGTTCATCGCTGATTCGCTGCATCCTGATTTGATACATCGTGTCCGATTGATTCGTGCTTGTATGGGCGGGGCGGGTTTATGAAACTGTTGGCTTTGAAATCGAGAATACTGGTGAACCCACCCCTACAAGACCTTGTATTATAGCAGAATGATGCTACCGGATTTGACATTATTTGGAATTAGGTGTGGTGCAAAACTACAAGCTGACCATACCTCGTTTTAGGGCGGCAATCGCGGCTTGAGTGCGATCGGTAACTCCCAATTTGCCCAAAATATTGTTGATGTGAAACTTGACGGTACTTTCGCTGATGTGCAAAATTTTGCTGATTTCGTGGTTGCATTTTCCAGTTACGATTAGGCGAATTACCTCCAATTCGCGATCGCTCAATTGTGGAGTATTCATGCGATCGGCTAATTTTGCACCAACGGCGCTGGAAATGTACTTTTTACCGCTAACAACCGTGCGAATTGCCAAAAAAAGTTCGTCAGGTTCGGTATCTTTGAGCAGATAACTTTTGGCACCAGCCCGCAGCCCGCGATAAATATCTTCATCACCATCATAAGCAGTGAACACGACGATGCGGGCAGCTTCAAATTCAGTACGAAGGGCGGTAATAGCCTCGACTCCATCCATTTGTGGCATTCGCACATCCATTAGCGTCACGTCTGGCTGATATTGGCGGAACTTTGTTAATGCTTCCTGTCCGTTGCTAGCTTGGGCGACAACAGTTAAATCTGGTTCTTGTTCCAGCAAGGCGGCTAAACCCTGTCGCATAATCGCATGATCGTCGGCAATTAAAACGCGAATCATATTTGATTGTTGAATCATGTTTTTTCCAGTTAATTTTATGAAAGAGGACGGTCGTCCTCACTACAAACTTTAGTTCTGGACGCAGAAACCGGGTTGCACGAAAATACTGATTTCGAGCCTTTGACAAGGAGTGAAAAACCTGGTTTATTTGGTATTTATTCGTAAGTCATAATACCAATTTAATGGGTCGTTGCACAGATCTCGATCCCCCTAAATCCCCCTTAAGAAGGGGGAC
>JAUBOG010000305.1:0-7998 GCA_036700105.1 Microcoleus occultus BM001215583 | reverse complement strand
CCTTAATAAGGGGGGACTCGCGGGGGGTGAATTTGACGAGAGCAAGAGGTCTATTTTCACTCTTCCATCTTCCTTCTTCCATTTTCCTTCTTAAATCAAGCAAAAAGCGAGCCGATGTTCGATCGGCGCGCCTGCAAATCCTATTCTTTTTTGTTAAACGCAATTGAGCGAAGGTGATGATTGAAAAATTATGAAGCAGTCTTGCTAGCGCGGCGGCGGCGGGCACTGATCAAGCCGCCCAAACCGAGAGCCAAACCAGTCATCGTAAACGGTTCGGGAACTGCTTCGGCGCTGACGGTGAAGTCTTGGAAGTCTGTGTCGCTGCCGTTACCGCGATCGTCAAAGGAAATTAGCGTGCCTCCGTTAAACAGAGAACTTGTTCCGTCTGTGAAATTTCCGGCTGCTTGGAAGCTGTTCGTTGTTTCTTTGCCGAGTGCGTTCCACAGTGGCGCGGCGGAGCCAAACACGGCTTGCTGGCTGCCGGTATCAGCGACGTTCAGGTTCAGCCCTGATGTAGAGTAGACCATGCCGGCGCCGCCGCTAGAGAGTCCCAAAGTGTAAACTTTGTTTGCCAAGAAGGTGAATGCTGATGAACCCGAACCCAACACTGTATTGCCCAGAGTTCCTTTCCATTCGTTGTCTCTGCCGTTGTCCGAGGATTTAGTTTCCGAAAATAAGCTGGCCACTTTAGACAGTGAGAAACCGTTCACGTTGTAAATGCCCAAAGAGGAGGTGTACATACCGTGAGACTCTTTGAACTTGAAGGTGACGCTTGTATCTTCCTTGAATGTGATGCCGCTGGTGCCGAAGGAGAAGGCCTGGGCTGGAGCAGTGGCGCCAAACAGAGCTGTGGCGGCTGCGGTAGCTGTTAGGGCCCATAAGAGTTTGGTATTCATAACTTGTTCTTTCTGTGCGATTGTTTTAATAATTAGATTATGGAATAGTTTGTTTGTTTTTTCGCACTTTAGGTTGATTTTGACAGACTCTTTATCCAGCCTTTACACATCCTTCACAAATTCTGTCGCTCCGATCGCCTCAACGGCGATCGTCCCTAAGAATACACACAAAATAATTATCGATACTGTTGCTGAAAACCTTGCATTTATTGGGCTGGGAGCGCGGAGTTCCTAAACGGATTTGGGTCTGGCGGGTGCTATTTTTTTATTTTTTTTAACGTCTAAATTCTCAAAAGCAAACACTTACGTATAAATACGGTGATACCAATTCAGTATGAAGCTGCATAGAATGGGAAGCCGGAAATCCTTACCGGTAAAGGATATATTCTATGCAGCTCCACAGAAAAATAGTATGACACCGGGGTTAACTGACAGTTAAAGGAGTTTTATATTAACCAGAAACTGCGAATATTGGTTTTTTAACACTTGCGTATGGGAGTTAAAGCAGTCGATCGATCGGGTAAATTACCTAAAAACCGCGATCGTCGGTTTTACTGAGACGTTGCACAGTTCCTGTGGAGGCTGTAGGGGTTCCCCTCGCTCTTGCGCTTTAAAGCTCGCAGATATGTTAAATACCCGCCCGACTCCGCTATTGTGTCAGTTTTACGTATTTTTGGTGAAATTAGAGGGAACGCGGGCCGTGACAGATCCCAAAGATGCGATCGAACTTCACGGATGAATCCAGAGGCCGGACTGAATTGCTCGATCGCCCGATCGCGGATTGTCCTTCAACAAACACTGTATATGAGAAGCTGCATCAAAACAAACCGCTGTAGCGTTCCTCAGCCCAAGGTTCGCCCCGCCGGTGGTAGCCGTTGCGTTCCCAAAAACCGAGTTGTTCGGTTTCTGTAAACTCCAAACCGTTAATCCATTTGGCGCTTTTCCAAGCGTACAAGTGCGGGACTACCAGCCGCATCGGGCCGCCGTGGTCTGGGGATAGGGGTTCGCCGAAGACAGTGTGGGCGAAAAAGTTTTCGTCTCTGAGGAAATCGGCGATCGAAATGTTAGTGGTGTAGTCGCCGTAGCAGTGTTCTAGGACATGGAGAGCTTTCGGATCGAATTCTATATATTGGATAAAATCTGTGACTTTGACTCCCGTCCACTGCACGTCAAGTTTTGACCACCGGGTGACGCAGTGAAAATCGGCAGTAAAGTTACTTTGGGGCATGGCCTGGAAGTCCGACCAAGTGAAAGTTTTTGGTTTTGCCAATCCCCAGACTTTAAATTCCCAACTCTCAATGCTGACGGAGGGTGTATCGCCGTAGGTAAGGACGGGAAAGCCGTTGGCGAGGTATTGACCCGGGGGGACGCGATCGCTGTTTTCTGATTCTGGCTTGCGAAAAAATTTGCCCTGCATTGATTCACGCTCTACAGTAACTGACTGCGATCGGTAGTATAACTTGCCGGGATGGGTGCATCGCAAGTGAACTCAAGGTATTGGGCAAAAGCACTTGTCTAGAAAGAAAAATCCCCAAAATTTTGACGCAGCCCGACCTACTTCTGCAGCAGGAGAGGACCCAAGCTAAAAATTAAAAAAGTATTGCTTTAGCGTATTTATTACGTAACCTTAAATTTTATCGCAATTAATGGTCTATTTCCGAATCTTTGATGTATCGTTACAATATGCTCAGATGCCATATGTAAAAAAAATTTAATGGGGTAAAAACCATGATCGCAAGTTGCTTGATTCCATTGACCGTCTGTTTGATTGCTGGGTGGGTGACGGCTGGGACTGACGAGAGAACGCTGGACGGGATTCCGGCTCCGATAGCTGCAATTATTGGGGTGTGTTCGTTAATTTGGTTTTTGGCGGTGTGTCCTTGGCCTGTTGAACTCGCTCTAGTATTGGCGGTGCTGGTTTTGGGCAAAGCTTACTTGCAAGATATTTTGAAAGCAGGCTGAATTTTTAGCGCTGCGGGCGATCGACTGTTGCGGGATCGCGATCTTTGGGTGCCTCTATAATTTATTGAAAATTTTCGCTGTTGGCTATTATGTCGGTTGCGTTCTCAGAGGAGGTCGCAACGACCTCAGCAACTCCTGTATTCTTGAAATTCAATTGAGATATTTCAGTTAAAAATTAGAATATAAAGGCGATCGTTCGAGCGAAAATAATATAAGGTGCGCATTGCGCACCCTATATAGATTAAGTAAAATAGCGAGCTGGTGAACTACCAGACTAGAAATGCTCGGCATACAGCACTGGCTTCCTGATTCATCGGGATGTGCTTTTATCTCCGAAAAGATAAGTAGTCTTACCGTCCCTCCACAGGCGGTCGTCCTAGTTCCTAAGACCCATATTTTTTCTGGCAACACGTCCCGTTCAGCTTGGTTTTTGCATTGGGAGATAATGGTCCAGATACACGTACCATATCATTGATTCGCGATCGCTCAATTTATTTTCGGGCTGCGCTTTCATCCCGTCACTCATCCTGTAAACGAATAGAGTGCGCGACTTCCGGTTCGCATTAGTTAAATTGGCAAGCGATTGATATCTTTATTAGAACCAATTACTACCATCGCCTCGCCCTTTTTCAAGCGTTCGTTTGGCTGCGGATTGATCTCGAACTTGTTGGCGCGACCGACTGCTAGCAAGTTCAAACCGTACCGGCGCCGGAGTTCCAACTCCGAGATGGTTCTCCCGTCAAACTTTTCAGGAACGAGCAACTCAACGATGCTGTGATCGGGGTCGAGGTCAAAGCGTTCTAAAATGCTGGGTTGTGTAAGAATCCGGGCCAAAGAGCAACCCATTTCTCGTTCGGGAAAAACTACATGATCTGCGCCGACTTTTTTCAACAGTTTTAAGTGAGTTTCTGAAGAAGCTTTGGCTATGACGTTAGTTACCCCGCCTTCCTTAAGGTTGAGGGTGGTGGTAATGCTTTCTGCTAGGTAATTGCCGATCGCCACAATCACTGTTTCAAATTCAAATATACCGGCTTCAGCAAGAGCGCTGGGCTCTGTAGAATCTAACTGCAAAACGTGAGCCGAAATGCGATCGCTCAAAGCTTGAGTTACTTTTTTTTCGTCGGAATCAACTCCCAGGACTTCGTAACCCAAGCCGTGCAGAGTCGAACAAACAGCTCTGCCAAAACGTCCCAAGCCAATAACTGCAAACTGCTTGTTTTCGGCGCGCAAACTGCGAAAAAATTTCAAAGATGACAGGTTCACTCAATATCCAGCGCTGAAGGTCTTGCTTCTAAACATTTAGCAGACAGCGCCGCCTCCTTTTGATTTTTGGGTAAGTAGTAAAAGTTGATTTGGGTTGTGACCCATTGTTTAGATTATCAGCAACTGGGCAGGATTATTCTATCCGACTAACAAACTTTCCTCAACATACTTAAAAGTCCTGGGTTTAGGGTCGCCGAAAGCGGCACTCATCAGTAGCAGCACGCCAACCCGACCTATGTACATTGTAGCAATCAAAATTAATTTGCCGATCGCTGAAATCTTGGCTGTAATCCCTGTGGAAAGGCCGACCGTGCCAAAAGCTGAAACTGCCTCAAACAGCACTTGGATAAATTCTAGTTCGGGATTGGTCAGCTCGATTAAAGTTGCAGAGGCGATCGCTACCAACAGGGAACCGAAGACTACGCTAATGGTTTTCAGAATCATTGCTGGCGGGATTTGACGCTGATAGCACTCTACCTCTTCCTGGCCTTCGAGAACTGCTGCGGTACAGCTAAACAATATCCTAAAAGTTGTGGTTTTGATGCCGCCGCCGGTGCTGCCGGGACTAGCGCCGACAAACATCAGGGCGATCGTCAGAAATAGCGCGGCTTCGCTCATTTTTCCGATGTCAATTGTATTGAATCCGGCCGTGCGGGGCGTAACAGATTGAAACCAAGCTGCCATCACCTTTTGAGGAAAGTTTAGAGGTCCGAAAGTTGCTGGGTTGTTGTATTCGAGCACCAAAAAGGCTAGGGTTCCTAAAATTAAAAGGACAGCAGTTGTACTGGTAACAACTTTGAAATTCAGGGAAAAAACTGTGCAGATATGGCTTTTGTTGAATCGATCGCGCAGCCACAGGTACATTTCCATAATTACTTGATAGCCGATGCCCCCAAATACGATTAAACCGCTGACTGTGAAGTTAACCATAGGCGAATTGACGTAGCCGATCAAATTATCTGAATAGATGCTAAAACCGGCGTTGTTAAAGGAATTAACGCTGTGAAATACAGCAGACCACACACCCTCTTTAAATCCGTATTGGGGGACGAAAACCGTCATCAGCAAAAACACTCCAGTTAATTCAAACAAAACGGTTGTTGCTAGAATTGACTGCACGAGTTGTACTACGCCGGCTAGCCCGGGTTTGTCGAGAGATTGTTGCAGGGCAATTTTGTCTTTCAAGCCAAAGCGGCGGCCCAATAACAGCAGCAAGAAAGTTGTGGCTGTCATGTAGCCCAAGCCTCCTATTTGCACCAGCAAAACTAGGCACAGTTGCCCCCAAAAAGAGTAATATTTTCCGACATCGACAACCGACAATCCGGTGACGCAGACAGCGGAAGTAGAGGTAAACAGTGCTGTTATCGGATCGCTCCAAGTTCCATCCATTGTGGAAAAGGGCATCATCAGTAATAGAGCACCTGCGGTGATGACGGCGAGAAAGCCCAAAGCAATGGTTCGCGAGACAGTCATTCGATTTTAGATTTTAGATTTTAGATTTTAGAGGGAACCCACAAATCGATCCTCGGACTTGAAATCAGGACATCTATGTCTGGTGAATGCTGGAGACCGATCGAACGCGCATCGCCAAACAGAGATGACAACATTGGGAAAAGAACGGTAGAATTCCTTTAATAACTTGCGATCGTGCGATGACATCAACACTTTACCAGCAAATTCAGCAACTCTACGACGCTTCTAGCGGTTTGTGGGAGCAGGTGTGGGGCGAACATATGCACCACGGTTACTACGGCCCGGATGGCAATTTGAAAAAAGAGCGCCGACAGGCTCAGATAGATTTGATCGAAGAACTGCTGGGCTGGGCTGGAGTACCGTCCGAGAAGGCAGTCTGTCAACCTTACCGCATTCTGGATGTCGGTTGCGGAATCGGCGGCAGCACGCTGTATTTGACCGAAAAGTTTAGTTCGTTAGCGCAGCCCTCGAAGAGGATCGCGCAAAATAATTTAAAGTCGGATGGCGGGGTCGATCGGGTGACAGCTACCGGGATTACTCTGAGTCCGGTACAGGCGAACAGAGCAGCGGAACGTGCTAAAGTTGCCGGGCTTGAAAGCAATGTTAACTTTTCGGTAGCAGATGCTTTGAATATGCCTTTTCCTGATGAGTCCTTTGACTTGGTTTGGTCGCTCGAAAGCGGAGAACATATGCCCGACAAAATTAAATTTTTGCAGGAATGCTGCCGCGTGCTCAAGCCGGGAGGAACTTTGATTTTAGCAACTTGGTGTCACCGCCCGGTGGGAGAAACGGCGGGAGAATTGACAGATGCAGAGAGAAAGGAGTTGGCAGAAATTTACCGGGTTTATGCTTTGCCTTACGTGATTTCTTTGCCGGAATATGAGGAAATTGTCCGCAGTTTGCCTTTGACAAGTATTCGCAGCGCTGATTGGTCAAAAGCTGTGGCTCCTTTTTGGGATGTGGTGATCGATTCTGCTCTTACTCCCAGCGCGATGTGGGGTTTGCTGACGAGCGGTTGGACGACTGTTCAAGCTGCACTCGCTCTCGGATTGATGAGCCGCGGATATCAAAGCGGATTGATTCGTTTCGGGCTGATTTGTGCTGTAAAATAAATCTGAAGGAAGAAGGTACGACACGGATTTTGACACGGATACACGGATGAATTATTTAACTGGCGATCGGGCAAAGTCCATTTGTGATAATTTAACGTTAAACCAACCATCTATTTTGTTTGTATCAAGGTCTCGATCCCCCCGGCGCCCCCCTTAATAAGGGGGGGACAAGATTTTTATCAATGAGTAAGGTGTGCCATGTGCACCTTGCAGAATATTATTTTTTTGGTGCGTTTGTGTGATTTATGGGCAACGATTCGATTGGCAAGTCTTGGGTTGATAAAAACGGCTCGTCTCCGCAAAGCTGGGCGATCGCACTTTGGGAGTTTTCTCGGCCGCACACAATTGTCGGGACTACGTTGAGCGTGCTGGCTTTGTACGCGATCGCCCAAAGCGATCGGCTGTTTGCGAATCCTGTATTTTTGCCCCTAGCTTTTGCCTGGTTGGCTTGCATTTGCGGCAATATTTATATTGTGGGATTGAATCAGTTAGAAGATGTGGAAATTGATAAAATTAATAAGCCTTATTTGCCGATCGCCTCGGGGGTGTTTTCTCTGAAAATCGGGCGGTTAATTGTAGCTGCAACGGGGATTTTAGCAGTTTTGACTGCTGTTTCGCAGGGCCCGTTTTTGCTGGCTACTGTTGGGGTTAGTTTGGCGATCGGGACTGCTTATTCTCTGCCGCCAATTCGGCTGAAGCGGTTTCCTTTTTGGGCGGCGCTGTGCATTTTTACGGTGCGGGGCGCGATCGTCAATTTAGGGCTGTTTCTGCACTTTAACTGGGTGTTGGGTTTGGTTGGGGCGAAAAGCGTTTTTTCGGGCTGGAGTTGGGAGAGTTTGTCTTTTGGGATTCCGGCAGAAGTTTGGGTGCTGACGGCTTTTGTGGTGGTGTTTACGTTTGCGATCGCCATTTTTAAAGATATTCCCGACATGGAGGGCGACAAGCAATACAATATTACTACGTTTACGATCGAGCTGGGGAAGCCGGCCGTCTTTAATTTATCTCGCTGGGTATTGACGGTTTGCTATGCAGGCGCGACTTTAGCGGGAGCTGTTGCATTGTCTAATGTTAATTTAGTTTTTCTGGCTGTTTCTCATTTCCTGGCTTTGGGTTTGATGTGGTTTTGGAGTGTGAAAGTTGATTTGGACGATCGCCAAGAAATTGCTGAGTTTTATCAGTTTATCTGGAAGTTGTTTTTCTTGGAATATTTGATTTTTCCAGCAGCTTGTTTGTTGGGGTAGAAGGAAGTTCGGCAGCGGATTTTGTAACGGATGTAACGGATGTAACGGATG
>JAUBOG010000304.1:0-8011 GCA_036700105.1 Microcoleus occultus BM001215583 | reverse complement strand
GGTTCTAATTCTTTCTCCCCCCGAAGCTCGGGGGGCTGGGGGGGTTCTAAACTTTTTAAACAATCCCACAAATGCCGTTTTTCGCCGCGAGCAACGCAAATATATCGATGTTTTTGAGTGCAATCTTTCACAGCCAAATCAAACGAAATTGGCTCGCAAATTGCCGGGACAAATTGACGTTCCGACTGTTCCGCGGCCTCCGCAGCAATCCGCCTCCAGCGATCGACCTTTTGAGGACTCGGTTTGGGCAAAGTTCGATCGCTCGTCACCGGCGCAATAGTTGCCGCACCCAACTCCGAAGCCTGTCTCACAACCTCGTCAAACCCGTTTCCCTTGGGCAACGCGGCCATCAAAGTCACCTCGACGGCAAGCTCCTTGTTAACCGCTATCTCCTCTGTTATCGACGCAAATAACCCTGTTTCCCGGGCTTCTAGGACTGCCAACCACCAATGCCCTCGGCCGTCCATTGCAATAAATTTATCGCCGGCTTGCAACCGCAGCACGCGGTGTAAATAATGCTGTTGTTCCTTGGTTAAGTCGATTGATTTGTCGCAAATTCGATCGGCATTAATTGCTAATCTTTGTAATTGGGGCATTTAATTTTGGATTATTCGTTTTTCTATTAGATTTTTTTTTATTTAACCGCAGAGAGCGCAGAGAACGCAGAGGAAGAGAGGAAGGGAAGAGATCGGTTTTTTGTTTGTAAGTTTAAAGGCAAAGCATTTACAACCAGATTTATGTTAAAAATCCAGTTTTTTTCTGCAAATGCTTTGCCTTTATATTACTTTTGCCTGATCTCTATCTGATGCGATCGAAAACTGAAAATTGAGAATCGGCTTATGCTTCCTCCTTAATCTTTTTCAAATAAGTTGAAATTGCTTCTGTAGCTAGCTGCGTGATTGGCTTGCCCTGACGGGCTGCTTCATCTTTGAGCTCGTTGTAGATTTCATCGCGGACGCTAATGCGGCGGCGGACTTTGCCGCCAGCAGCGGTTGTTTCGTTTCCGTCATCGTTACTAGACGTAACTTCTAATTCATTAATCTCAGTTGTCATCGAGTCAGCAGATTGGTAGTTGGTTACAAATTGACGGATAGATTCTAACCCGATGCGATCGCAAAAATCGCCAAAACTCTCGCTCGGTTGCCGTTTTTGCTTGAAATAAACAAAAATAGGCTCCAGAAAAGCTTCAAAATCGTTGACGTGCAGCTTTTCCTCAATTGGTTTTGCCAGCCGCGTTTGCGCGGGAGAACCGCCCAGCCAAATCTGGTAAGATTCCGGCGCGCTTCCGACAAACCCCAATTCTGCCATATAAGGGCGGGCGCACCCATTGGGGCAACCCGTCATCCGCACTACAAAATTTTCGTCTTTTAAGCCAACTTTCGTCAAAAGCACCCTAATTCGCTCTAGGATACTCGGAATCACGCGCTCTGACTCAGTAACCGCCAGCCCGCAAGTCGGCATTGCCGGACAAGCCATAGCATAGCGGACTAAGGGGTCGATCGCAGTTTCTGACTGAATGCCGCAGCGGGAGAGAATGCCCTGAATTTCCTGTTTGATTTCCGGGGAAATTTCGTAAATCAGCACGTTTTGGTGCGGTGTCACCAGCATCGGCAAGTTGTGTTTCTGCACGATTTCCCGCAAAGCGGTTTTTAGCTGGAACGAACCTTCATCTTTAATCCGGCCGTTTTCTACGGAAATGCCGACGAACAGTTTGCCGTCTCCTTGTTCGTGCCACCCCAAGAAATCGAAATACTTCCATTCTGGCAGGGGTTTAAACTGTTGTAGCGGCTTGCCAAAATATTCGGCTACTTTGTCTTGAAACCACTGCACGCCTTTGTCGTTAATCAGATACTTTAACCGGGCGTGTCTTCTGTCGGTGCGATCGCCGTAATCTCTTTGAGTTGCTACAATTGCCTTGACCAAATCGTAAACATCATCCTTGGCGACGTAGCAAATCTCGTCAGCCACCCGCGCAAAAGTTTCTTCTTTATTGTGAGTGCGGCCCAAACCGCCGCCGGCAAACACGTTAAAACCTTCTAATTCCCCAGCTTCATTGGTAAATACCACCAAGCTCAAATCTTGAGAGTAGATGTCAACCGAATTGTCTCCCGGTACTGTCACGGAACACTTGAACTTCCGGGGCATATAATGCTGGCCGTAAATCGGTTCTTCTTTGTCATCGTGAAATGTTGTACCGTTGCCGTTGGACTGTCTGGCAGCCTTGACAGCGGGATCTTCTTCTGCACTAACCGCTTTTTCCCCATCCAGCCAAATTTCGTAATAAGCCCCCGTTTGCGGTGTCAGCAAATCTGCGACATTATTGGCGTATTTCAGCGCATACTGGTATTCTGGGCGATTTTTGTACGGTGCTGGCGGTGCCATGACGTTGCGGTTCAAGTCGCCGCAAGCTCCCAAGGTTGACCCCATATTTTTAATAATTGAGGAAAACACTGCTTTAAGATTTTTCTTGAGCACGCCGTGAATTTGGAAGCCTTGGCGCGTCGTGACGCGCAGCGTGTGGTTGCCGTATTCTTCGGATAGCTTGTCTAAGGCTAGGTATAATTGCGGGGGAACGAAACCGCCGGGATTTCGGGTACGCAGCATGAACTGATAGTCTTTTTCTTGGCCTTTAACCCGATTGTCGCGGTTGTCTTGCTGGTACGAGCCGTGAAATTTGAGAATCTGAATCCCTTCTTCGGTGAAGCGGGTAGTTTCTTGTAACAGTTCAGTCGCAACGGGTTCTCGCAAATAGTTGCTGCGTTCTTTGAGACCTTCTGATTTAGAGGGCTTGCGCGCAACAGGGGTTGAAGTGGAAGATGTAATCATGGGAATGTGTAGTGTCCGTTATAATTAGATAAGGATCGGTCTGATATTTCTTGACAATTTTACAGTTGACAAATTTGGACTTGACAATTTTCCTCAGAAGTGCTCTCCTCGGCTCAGTTCACAATTAAGTTAACAACGGTAATCCGATAGGAATTCTGACGGTGTTTAATTGTAACACGATCGCCCTTGGGTCTTGCAGCTCTCTCATAACACTTTATAGTTCGATCGCTCAACTGCACAAAACTTTAGAAATAATTAACCTCAACATCTGAAACTATGTCACTGTATGACGAAGACACATTTGTAGTCCTAGAAACAAACCAGCCGGAGCAGTTTTTAACTGCGGCGGAACTATTAGAAAAGCTGAAAGCGGTCTTAGCTTCTGTACGGGAAGATTTGCCCCAGGATGTACAAAAAATATCCTCGGTGGAAGCTCAAGCCAAGTATTTAATTGATACTTATTGTGAATTAGATGTCGGGCCCGGACTATTTTTGCAGTGGTACGCTGTACGTTTGGAAAAGTAATTTTGGGAATGGGGAATTGGTAATACAGTTAGCTGTTAGCAGTTAACATTCAACAATTCTTCAATTCTTCAATCCAAAATCTAAAATCTAAAATCGGTTAATCTTCCAACTGTTGAACCGATGAAACTTCAACTGCGGTAACATCGATCGTACCGGGCGGAGTCAATCGACTAAAAATACCTTGTTCTACCTTCAGAAGTTCGCCGCAGTTGACACACTGACACTGAGTTTGATTTAAAGCTGTAAGTTCGTATTGACAGACAGGACAATTACCTTCAACTAAATTGCGTTTCAGCCACCACTGGAGTCCGAAAAATGCGACCACAGGCGTCAGCAGCAAAAAACCTACTAAAATTAAAATCGATTTTACCACCCAACCCAAACCAATTGACACCAACACGCACGCGATGAGCAGCAGTACCAGCCAATTGCTAACAGCGGGTAGCTTTAAAGAGATTTTGGGAGTGCCTTGGTTCACGGTTGTATCCTCAGATGTCTTTGCAGGTAGGCATAGTTATATCCTAACCAATAAATTCAGAGTAGTATTTGAGCTAATTTCCCATTTTACATCGAGAAGTGGCGATCGAGGCCGTAACTTAATCAGGGCCAGAAGCCGCCAAAATCCCGATTAGAGATTGACAAAGAGATTGAAAACTGAACGCTGCTAGGGTTTGTTCCCTCAAGAAGTGGCGATCGCACCTTCTATCTTCCCCCTTCAGCATTTCCATGCAAGCAACCGCTACTGCTGCCGGATCTCGGTGGGGAACTCGCCATCCCAGTTTACCATCTTGCAGCGGATCTGCCGAGCCGTCCGCGTCTCCCGCGAGTACGGGTATTCCGCAAGCCAGCGCTTCCAAATAAACTATGCCAAATCCTTCCTGGGAAGGCATCACGCAAGCATCCGCCAGCCGATAATGTTCTGCTAAACTTTCAGTCGGTACAAAACCCGCAAATATTACTCTGTCAGCCACTCCCAAATCTGCCGCGAGTTTCGCTAACCTCGATCGATCGTCGCCTCTGCCAATAACTAAGTATTTCACATTCTCAAAAGTTTTGGCTATTTGCGGCAAAGCTTGAATTGTGACATCGACACCTTTGTAAATATCGGTCGATCGCAATCTGGCGACAGTCATCAATATCTTAGCATCAATCAGATTGTATTGTGCTAATAAATGTTGCGGTTTTGGCCCGATCGCAAATAGATTACCGTCTACCGTACAAGGCACTATCTGGAATTTTTCCGGATTTAATTGATTGCGGCAGCAAGTGCGATCGCGCGTGTACCTGCTAATAGTCCAAATGCGATCGGCTTTGCTCAATGCGGTTTGATATTTGAGCGGCAGTGTTTCCCAAACTTCCTTACCGTAAGTCAAAATTGTATAGGGAATTCCTAAAGGTTCGCACAAAGTTTGAATCAGCGGTGCGAAATTGATGTGACCGCAAAAAACCCGCTGCGGTCGTTTTTGCAGCAAGCGTGTTAGTAATATTGTGGCAAACTTAACACGGCCCAACCAGGGATTCTCGGTTTTGAGGTAATAAAATTTCAGATTTTTTGACTCGAAGGGATTTTGGCAGTCTGGGGAATCTCGCAACAGCAAAACTTCAGCTTGCTGTTGCGAGTTTGTCCCTGCGGTTATTGACACATAAGCTTTGAGGATGTCTTTAACGTAGGATTGAATCCCACCTTCGCTAGAAAATATTTCGAGGAAGCAGAATAGATAATTTGTCGATCGCATCTTCTATATATCGGCATTGTCTACGTGTCATGAGTCAAGCGAAGCATCTGAGCCCTCTAAGAGATACTTCGCTTCGCTCAGCATGACAGAATTACGTTGAAATGCCTCCAGCATCTGCGCGCAGACACAAAAAACCCGGCCATCGCTGGCTGGGGAAGAAAAATTATCAGGGTGCATCTACTAATGTTTGCAGTATAGCACAACTTTATGGGGTGTCACCCTCCAGGGGTGATACCCAACGAATATTTTCGATCAGAATAAGTTATGATTAGACGCGCCAATGATTGATAAAGCTTGTACGTCTGATTGTTTTGTCCCTGTTAATTTAAAATGTGAGATTTAGAATAAATCTGTGCTAGACCTAAAATTAATCCGAGAAAACCCGCAAGCCGTGCAGGAAAGCCTCAACCTGCGCGGAGGAAACCACGAAATCGAGCCGATCGTCCAGCTAGACAAACAGCAGCGGGAATTGGAAGGCAAGCGATCGCAACTGCAAGCCCGCAGCAACGAAATAGCCAAACTCATCGGGCAAAAAAGAAAATCGGGTTTACCCCTCGAATCTCCCGAAATTCAGGAATTGCAAGCAGAAGGCAACGCAGTCGGCACCGAGTCCAACGAATTGCAAGCACGAGAAAAAGACCTCAAAGCTCAAATAGAAGCTTTGTTGCTGCCGCTGCCGAACTTGCCAGACAAGTCAACGCCGATCGGCAAAAATGAAGATGAAAACGTCGAAATCCGGCGCTGGGGAGACGAATACATTCCCCAAAATACCGATATTTTGCCGCACTGGGAAATCGGCGAAAAGTTGGGAATTATCAACTTTGAACGCGCTGTAAAAATCGCCGCGCCCCGATTTGTGAGTTTAATTGGCGCAGGTGCGGCGCTAGAAAGAGCGATTATTCAATTCATGCTCGATCGCCACACAAAAGCAGGTTATGTAGAAGTAATTCCCCCATTTTTAGTTAACACCGAATCTCTCACAGCAACAGGTCAATTGCCCAAATTTGCCGAAGAAAGTTTTAAATGCGACCAAGACGATTTGTGGCTGATTCCAACTTCCGAAGTTCCGGTTGTCAATTTGTACAGAGGTGAAATATTGACAGCCGAACAGTTGCCAATTCATCACTGTTCTTATACTCCTTGTTTTCGGCGCGAAGCAGGCAGTTACGGCAAAGATACGCGGGGATTAATTCGACTGCACCAATTTAATAAAGTTGAATTGATCAAACTCGTGCATCCGAGTACCTCGGAGGAGGAACACGAAAAATTAGTGCAGGATGCCGAGGGAGTTTTGCAGGCGCTGAAATTGCCTTATCGGGCGATCGCGCTGTGTACCGGCGACTTAGGTTTCGCAGCAGCAAAAACCTACGATTTAGAGGTTTGGCTGCCATCTGCGGGCAAATACCGGGAGATTTCCAGTTGTTCCAACGTCGCCGATTTTCAGGCGCGGCGGGCAAACATCCGCTTTAAAGAAGCGGGTAAAAAAGGCACTCAATTCGTCCACGCCCTCAACGGTTCCGGTTTAGCCGTGGGCCGCACAATGGCCGCAATTTTGGAGAATTACCAGCAGCCGGACGGAACTGTAAAAGTACCGGAAGTGCTGCAACCGTACTTGGGACGCGAAGTTTTATAATAGTTTTGAGTTAAAATTGGGGGTAAGGTGCGCACTGCGCACCCTACAGTTTGAGCAATGCTTCCTTGATATCCAGCGCCAAAAATCTATCCAATGCTAGGTACATCCAGTAAACTGATAATTGACTGTCGCTGTTAGTCTTCTGAAATCCCAAAACCAGAGACTGTTTTTCATAAATGGGGTGAATCATCAGCGTGTACAAATCGCAAAGATTGGGGAAATCTGTTTGCATTTGAGCTAAAACTCTTTGTGAGTCTTCGAGGAAAATAAGTCGGTATTCTGACAAATACTGCGGCTCGATCATCCAACTGCGGACAAATACTGACTGGCAATTTGGATCGCCCGGTAGCGCCATCTTGAAAGGATCGATATCGGAAATAGAACTTAAATGCAGGCTTTTGCTGGGAGCACTAAAAAAATTAACTTCCGATTCTGTAGCGGTGGGATAAAGCAAGTAAAACCCGACAGGATTGAGATTGTCGCAGCGGCGCAAAACTCGCATTCCCTTTGAGTATTGGCTCGCCAAAAGCCGGAGAATTTTAGCAATTTTGTAGGGAACGGCGTTAGTGTTGCGGTTCATCCAGTTGTAATTAGTTGCTAGTAAATTTGCCACTGGAACCGCGTCGCACCGAGGGTTAAAATCATCTAATTGCAGTTGTACCGGCTGTTGGGGTTCGGCGACATTTAAAATTTCTGAAACTGGTTGAATTTGAATTGCGGTAGCGTTACCGTCAAAGTGTTTTGCGATCAATCCGAGTGCTGCTAATTTATCTAGCATCATTCCGGCGGCCCGATCGCTCCCGCGATCGGAATCGCAGTAAAATAGTTCTGCGGCTTCCCGGTGAGTGCACTGGACTTCTGTTGGCGGCAATTCCAGTTTCGCCAGCGGCGGTTTGAGGCGGGGCTGGCTTTCCTGAAGCTGTTTCACTGATAAATAAACCCACAGCCTTACAAAGCATTCAGCCCTAGTGCGAGTTACGCCTATTCGTTTCATCAACAGCGAAACCGCCGTGCGGCGTTGAGATTGAGAATACCAAGCATCTAGTTTTGCAATATCCATTTCAGTCGGGAAGCTGCGAAGGAACTCTAGCTACATATTGGCTCAATTTTACAGAAAACTTCACCCTGCTTCATGTTGCTTGTGGTCGGTTTTGCTCAACTAGCCTGGTTTCCGGCGACTCTACAGCATAGCTGCTTCCTCCTTGCAAGTTCCCTGCTTCACAAAGCACAATCAATTTTATACCATTTCAGATCCCCCTAAATCCCCCTTAAAAAGGGGGACTTTGAATAC
>JAUBOG010000303.1:0-8015 GCA_036700105.1 Microcoleus occultus BM001215583 | reverse complement strand
CTATTTTTATTTGAATTCAGTTTATTCTATCGATCCTTTCCTTTAGGGCACTACCGTGCTTGAGAAAACACCGCCGAGATTTATGTTCTTCTCTGCGGGCTTCTATTCTTTCGCGTGGGGTTAGCGGGCGGTTGTCCATGTCAAATATCTTAAGTGATAGATGGGTTCTGTCGGTGATTGAGATTCCCGCAAAAGCGAGGCAAATTCTCTATTGTTTAGTTTGCTGGAAACCTTTCGGGTTTTCGGAAATTAGAAAAACGCAGTGTGCCGCCGACTAAATCTCGTCCTGTCTGCAGTAGCCACCGCAATAAACCCTACGGGTTTCCAGGTTTGCTCTGTGACTGCTTGTGGGAATCTGGTATAACGAGTTATTTCCGGAAACTTATATGAGTTTTCGCCGTAGACGCCCTTACACAACAAGGGTTTAGGGGCGAAAAAGTAGCAATACGCAAAATCGAACTCTATAGGATTTAACTTTTGTTTGTCGCTACTTTTTCGCTCGTTCTCAGTTGATTTCGCTAAGTCACGAAGGGTGTCGCCCTTCGCGCACGCAGCCTAACTCTCTTGAGTGTCTCCGACTAAGCGTTTATACTCAGCCTCAGCAGCCTTGTATTTTGGCGAACCACCTTTATTAACCCCCCAGATTTCAAAGATGATTTTCGCCTTGCCGTACCCGCGCGCTCGAAGTTGCATGATGCGTTCCGAGCGTTCCGCATCGCCGTTCTCAGAACGTTCTGTGCTGGGTTCAACTAGCTGATTTGAACGTTCCGTCCCAGACTCGTCGCTATTGCCAGAAGTCAGTGCTAGAGCGCGTTCTAGATGTTCGACGGGGTTCAAGATTGCTTCTACCTCCTGCTGTCGCTGCTGCTGAGATACATAGACAGATGCTGCTATCTCGTCTTCCGTATCATCTTTGACTGCTCTGGCCTTCATCGCTTCAATCTCATTTTCCTCTGCCAACCGGCGGGCAATGTTGCCGGCACCGATCGCGCAAGCAACAGCCCCGCACAGGCTCAAGCCCTGGATCGACTTGTGCCAGCTAACTTTCTCGTCCAAGGCAACCAAAGGAGCCAGCCAGAGCGCCACAGCAGCCCCCGACAGTACAAACATTTTTAGCTGCATAAAAATACCCCTGCACCGATCGCGATCGCTGCCAAGCTTGCCAAAAGCAAAGCCTGCAAATTTTGCACAGAAATCTTGAGCCAGCCTGAGACTGAGAAATCTAGGAGCCAGCACAAACCCCACAAAATAAAGGCTGCTGCTGCCAAAAAGGCGATCGCTCTGAATGACATCGGATGCAAACTCGCTATCCAGCCGAGGAAGCTGGAAGCGATGCACCCGGCGATAAAATAATTTGCCAGATACATCGCTCTCATTAGTTTTTACCTCTTTTGTCTTCGTGCCTGATAACTGCGTGGATAGCGTCACTCTTAGAAATGAGAGTAGGAGATGTAACTCGAAGAACTCGAATTACTCTTCCAGTAAGGGCGTCAGTAACTGAAATATCGCGCGAATAAGTAGTCATTAGCTTGCCCCTGCCGTGAGTTTTGCCCGAATCGCATCAATCCGAGTGCGGGCATCGCTGTCGGCTTTGTCTATACCCAGTCCCAAACGGGCATAACCGGGTCGGAGTCCGTGCAGCTTTTTGGCAAGGCCGGCATTGCTGCGAACTTTTTTGAGTTCGTTGTCCGCAACAACCCCTTCATACTTTCTGTGCTCCTTATGGACAACGGCATCGGCTTGTTCGATTTTGCCTAGAGCCTTGTAGCCCCGTTTGGCTTGCCTTGCACCTTCCGCTTTCTCCTTTGCTAAATCTTTCAGCCCGTCCGCCTCGTCCTTTGTGAAGTAGCGCGGGGCGGGAACCACGGGAACCGATCGGATAGATCCAAAATTACCGGGGTTTGTGGGAGTGATTGCAGCAGTATCGGTGCTGGCAAGTACCCGTGATTTGTCGATACTGTGGTTGCCGTCATTGGTGCTGGCAAGTTTGCCCGCGTCGGAGTTTCCCCCGAATAGTCGCAGTTGTAAGCTCATAATTTTGTCCCTATTTGAATGTTGATGCGGACTGGAGAGGGGAATAGGTTGAGAGGATTGATTTGTCGCCACATAGACATTGCCAGCACAAACACTCCCGCCGATGCGAGTGCGAGTGCTATGAGTTGCCCAAAATCAACCCAGTCCAAAAAAGTGGAATTTTGACGGGTAAAACCGCACACCGGGAAGGAGCCGTCATTAGTCCATCCGAGGGTGTCTACACTGTCTACAGCTTGTGTGTCAGGCGGTTCAGGTACTTTGTCTACACTGTCTACAGCCTGTATACCAAAGGGTTCAGGTGCTTTGTCTACACTGTCTACGCCTGTTTCAAGGGATTCACCGTCAACGAGATACAGTTCTAGCAGCGCTTCCCACGTAGCAGTTTTGGAAAGTTTGCCAAACTGTTTGGCGTCTTCGTTGGTGAAACCGAGGGCGATCGCTTTCGCCCTGAGTTGGTCAATGCGACGGTAGCTGACAGTGGGCTTAGTCATGGTAAAACCCCGCCAACTCAATCATTAAGAGTTGCGATCGTCTGCAAAGACAATCGGCTGAAAGTGGCAAAATTTATCGGCTCCAAACGTTCTATACCAACGGTTTGGGGAAGTCGTGACTTGTTAAGCAGTTCCAAGTGCTTAGCAGTCGCGCATCAATCTTCCTTAGTTACTCACGATTCCAGGCTTACACTTCCTTGTCAACACAGGGACTGTAAAGTTTTGTTTCAAATTATTCGGCTAGCAACTCCATCACTTCATCAAACGTAATGCCGTAAATAGCGGCTAGCAGTTTAATATTTTTCCCGTCACTCCCTAACTGTTTAAGCACCCCGATCGCACTACCCAATGGAATAGCTTCTGTTGTGGACTGAGTTAGTAAATCAATCGTTGTCTGAGTATTGGCTCGTTTTTTATAAGTGCCTTCATTCATCTGTGTTGAATGCCCTAAACTCTTAGCTCTTGTCTCCTGAGATATCCCCGCCATTTGACCGTTGAGATTCGCTAAGTGACGTAAAGCATGGGTTTGGGTAAAGCCTTTGTCCCATCTTCTTAAGATAGTTTGTGCGCGGTCACTGTATAGCCCACTAATTGTTTTTGGATTGTTTGACGATGTTCTAATATTAGGCAAGTTGCCTGACTTAATTTCTAAACATTCTATCAAGTCAGGATGAGGAGGAGGGAGCATAGGTATACACAATCTGTAGCCAGTCTTAGTTGTAGTATCTAATAACGTCTTATCCCCTAATACAGCAATCATTTGTTTGTTTATCGGTTCACTCAAGGCAGGAATAATAACACCATCTTTTCTCTTAAATGGCTTGTCAATATTCTGAATTAAAAAATTTCATGAACTCGAAAGCCATACACCAAATGCATTAAGAACACCCACATCCACCGCCTGCGTGATTCCAAATTATATCGTTTGTTGTTGGGAACCGCCAAAACCAATTCGCGAAGTTTTAAAAATTCATCAACCGATAAAGTTTGAAGGTCTTCACGAAATTCTGTTTGTGTACCGTCAATCTCTTTGAGTCTGCTCAACAAGTCTGCACTGTCAATAGTCTCAGCAAGCTTTTTCATAGCAGACAAGCAATTTTTAAAGCATTTAATTCCTTGCTTTTTACCGTTAAGTGCGGACAGAACATCTGCTAGGTTTTCGACCGTATCTTGTGGCAACAGCTTATAGTAGTCACCGTAAACCGCACCCCACGTGCGTTGCTGGCTAACACTACTCCTGTCACGTTGTTGACGGCGTTTAGTACGTCCCTCCCAGTATTCTTTCTTTACTTTTGTTATCGCTTCACCAAACGTTATCAAATCATTTTTGATGACGTTTTTGTCCAAAACAACATCGTCATACCAGGCTAAAAACCGACTCTCGCTAGAGAAGGATTGTAAAGCGCTAGCAACTAGATGAGCTTTTCTCAGAGCCTCAGTGATGCCTTGCATCGTCAGGTAACACCCGCAGGTTTTGTTGACCCGCTTGTCACCCAACTTGAATTGCAACGTTATGTAACCACCGCTAGCTTTCTTGTCTCTTTTTAGCCCTACGCCCTTGGGACATTCTTTTTGTGCTTGCTTGAAATAGTCCAGAACCCGCTCGTAACCAATCAGGTAGTCTGCGGTGGTACTTGCCGTGACAGGATTAGATTTCTCCCTCATCTTTCCCTCCCTACTCTGATAGTGATGAATCTGACTGATGCACTCAGCCTACAGCAAGTCGCTCAGCGTTCGCTCAAATCAAAAACAGGACTTTCAGAGTAGGGAACGAAAAATGCTTAGAACAACGGAAATCCGTAATTCAAGAGCAAACCGTAAATTCAAGTCCTGCCGTACCCGTTATAAAAACACTATACACCGCAACGGTTTGAGCCTAGCATCCAGGTTGCTTCCCGGGCAGCTCTATCATGTTCTGCAATCTGATTTGCCGATCGTCAACAGCGAAAAACCCAAATCATCATCGCAGCCAATGCGGTATCATCAATAGTCTATTGTGTCAATAGCCGAAGTCCTGCGATGTGAAAACAGCAGCGCCGATTGTGGGCAGATCAAGGCCTTGAGGGGTTATCCTTAGTAGTCAGGCTAGTTTCCGACAGGTTTGGATATGTTAAGAGCAACTATATTTCATATTCCCCAAAATTTAATGCTATTACTCGACCGCAGCGCGATCGACCGATGGAAGCCCGTATTCGCGCAAGCAACCGGAATGCCTTTGGCTGCATCGGAAAATACGGCAACGATTGCACTTTTATTGGTTGCTGCAGGAATTCTGGGTTGGGGATTTTATCGCGCTAGACCTTTTGGCAAACTGGGAATTTTGGCTTGGTTGCAGTCAGTGGCGCTGATGAGTCCCTGGCTGCTGTTCTTTGGTTTGTTCGCCGCCGGGATTTACCTAAATCTAGTGGCGGTATTGTTGCTGTTCGTGGCATCCACGGGATTGTACATTTATCTGGGCCGCCAATTGCGATCCATTGCCGCCAATGCAGCTCAGATATCGCGCGATCCTGCTGAGGAAAAGTCCCAAAGCGATGGAAAATCGGCCCCAGACGGACAGCCGGCACCAGCCCGAGAAATTATTAAGATCGTCACCTCGCCACCTGGAACTAATGAATTAGAAATAATTCCCGTTCCAGTTGAAGACCTCCAGGCAATTAAAGGCATCTTTGGTATCGATACTTACTTTGCCACAGAAACAATTCCCTATCAAGATGGGGTGATCTTGAAAGGAAATCTCCGGGGAGACCCGGAACAAGTACACTCGCGTTTGACGGCGAGTTTGCAAGAAAGATTAAACGATCGCTACCGCCTGTTTTTAGTAGAAAATCAAGACGACAAACCGGTAGTAATTATCTTGCCCAGCACCAACGACCCGCAGCCCACTACTTTATCTCAAAAAATCCTCTCAGTCGTGCTGATACTGGCAACAATTGCTACCAGCTTGGAAACAGGCGGTTTGCTGCTGGGTTTCGATTTCTTTAACTCGCCGAACAGGTATCTAGAAGTTCTACCAATTGCGCTGGGAATTTGGGCGGTTTTAGGTTCGGGTGAAATTGCTCGCCGAGCGGTGGCAAACGAGTACAATGTTCGCTTGAGTTGGCCTTTTTTTATACCAACTTGGCAGATAGGTTCTTTTGGGGCGATCGACCGTTTTGAGTCGCTGCTCCCCAACCGTCAAGTTTTGTTCGACATCACTTTTGCGCGGCCAGCGGCTGGAGGAATAGTTGCTCTGGCAATGCTGGTAACGGGTTTGCTGCTTTCTCACCCGGGTAGTTTGTTTCAAATTCCCGCAGAGTTTTTCAAGGGCTCGGTTTTGGTGGGAACTTTGGCAAAAGTAATTTTGGGTTCGGCTTTGCAGCAGCAGATTGTTGACGTTCACCCGCTGGTAGTTATCGGTTGGTTGGGCTTGGTAATCACTGCGATTAATTTGATGCCGGCGGGACAGTTGGATGGGGGTAGAATTATGCAAGCAATCTACGGTCGAAAAATTGCCAGCCGCGCTACTTTGGCGACGTTTGTGGTGCTGGCGATCGCTTCTTTAGTTAATCCATTGGCTCTGTATTGGGCGATCGTGATTCTGATTTTACAGCGCAATCTGGAACGGCCGAGCCTCAACGAGCTGACTGAGCCTGACGATGCTCGCGCTGCTTGGGGTTTGTTGGTGTTGTTTTTGATGGTTGCTGTGCTGTTGCCGTTAACTCCCGCTTTGGCCGGGCGTTTGGGGATTGGAAACTGATCGCGGGAGTGCGCCCGATCGCACTTTCGATTTCGACCGATCGACCTAATGGAAAATCCCGCAATTTGTTTAAACTTAATTTACAAGCAAAAATCAATTATCTGAGCATTTAGGGTAAAGTCATGGCTAATCAACTTCCTCCTGTATTGGTAACTTTTGATGCAGATGTTTTGATGGCTGGCAGAACTCAGGTATGGCAAGAATATGCCAAGGTGGGAAGTTGCTATATCCCGGAAGTAGTGTACGACGAAATCGATCGCCTGACAGACAAAGCCGTCGAAAAGGCTCAAGAGCAAGTAGCTAGAGAGTTTATGCGCTTTTTTGAGAACAGCGGCTGGATTGCAACAGACGCTCAAGAAACACACCGAGCTCTGGAACCTTCGATTAAAAATCAAAGCAAGCCGGCAATGCTCGTCGTGGCGACGGCTCAGTGCGTTTACGGTTTGGCCACCTTACACCAAGACTCGCTCATAGTTTTTGTTTCCAACAGCCAGCCGCTGCTGAAACGGCTGGCTTCTGTGGGGGCTCCGAATCTCTGCGGGATTACCGGGGCGATGCTGTTAAATTGGGCGAGGAAAGCCGAACGCCCAGCGGCGGCTACTCAGCAATTGCAAAGTTTGATGCGCAACCTCGCGGAACGCAAATCGACTCAGCGCGGTAACAGCAGAATTCAGGATGCTGCTGTTGGCAAAACCGGGACTTCTGCTAGCAGGTTAACGGGGACGGGCGCAGCTTCTGAGTTGAAGTCCCCCAGCAGTTTTGCTCAAACTAATAAAACGGCTGTTTCAGCGAGTCGCAGTGCGAGTTCGCGCCCGAAAACGCCGCCGCGCAGTCGGGAAAAACCATCAGAAGTACCGCTTTCTTCGATATATCGCGTGAAACACATTACTGCTGGACCAAAAAGGGACGGCGGTATTGTTGGTAACACCATCAATCTGCTGGGAGCTGTATTCTTTTTGATGGTAGCTGTGGGTATTTTGTGGCGGGTTTTTGATGTTAAAGGTTTTAGAAAGACTTTTGTACCTGCTCTACCGCAGCCAGTGCGAGAGTTTGTCAAGTCGATCGATCCCAAGTAAATGAGAACGCGATCGGAGATAATGGCTGATATCTAACTAAATCGCTGAGATTACAGCTTGGGAAAGTTAGAATTTTTACCGCAGATGCAGGCTGGTATACGCAGATCGACGCAGATATCGCGATGTTTGAATCATGCTGAACTGGAACCAGATATTTAGCGGATTTGCCTTAGCTTTGGCGGGTTTTGCCTATGCTTTTGCAGTCTGTTTTATTTTTTTTGCCAAAGCACCGTTTTGGGATACAGCAATGGCGATCGCTGGAGCTTTAGTTGGGACTGCAGCGACTTATTCGGTGCTGATTTCATCTTTACCGAGTTTGTCGATTTTGGGGCTGATGTTTCTTTCGCAGGCGGTGGCGATCGGGTTTTTAGGCGGATTTCTGCCCGAAGGAATGTACGCAGGCGCTTGTTTGAACTTGGGAACTCTCGCCCTAGGACTTACCAGCCGCTATACAACTTTGTCTCAACAAAAAACACTGCTAATTTTGGTTGTGTTTATGGTGATTTTTATATTTTTTTGGGCTGCTGATTTTGGGCGGCGAAATGCGAGTTAATAGAGACAATTCCTAGAGCATCGGTTCAGTGGTAGGGTGCGTCACTCCCTCGATAGTCGCCACCAGCGTCCGTTACTTGTGGCGACGCACCCTACGCCGCGCGAGATGATAAAAGGGTTTTCACG
>JAUBOG010000302.1:0-8040 GCA_036700105.1 Microcoleus occultus BM001215583 | reverse complement strand
TTTCTTCTTTCTTCGCGTTCTTCGCGTCTTCGCGGTTCAATCATAAAGGGGGTATGTTACCCGCAATTGATATAATATGCACTCGAACAAGCTATTTAACCGCACGCGCTGGCAACTCGCAGGCTGGTATGCGATCGTCATGGGTCTGTTGTTAGGTATATCCGGTTTTGCAGTATATCAGGTTGTTTTTCACACGCAGCGATACATCCTCCAGCAAAAACTACAGGACTTAGCTGGAACGCTGCATGACAGTATCGAACCTGAATTACAACAACCGGGACAGCTAGCACCTAGCGTCAAAACTATTTTGCCTGGTTTGTGTCTGTGGAATGAAAACTGTCACTCTTCAAGCAATGACGGTGCGCGACATACTGCTAGAGTGTTTCAGCAGCAAGGCTATTATCTCCGCTTTTTAGACCAATCTGGACGTGTTTTAGCGACGAGTGGAGAGCAGCCGAATGTATTAAAACGTTTTGCCCCAAGGGAGTTTTGGCAGGTTCTGAATTGTTCTAAGGGCGATCGCTTTTATCAAATTTCTCTACTGCTGCGAACGAATAATAGTTTGCCTTGGGGTTATCTGCAAATTGGGCGATCGCTCAAAGAATGGGATGCTTATCTAAATGCCCTACGACTGTTCCTCTTTTTAGGCTTACCCTTTGCGATGTTGTTAGTGGGAGGAGCGAGTTGGTGGTTAGCGGGATTAGCTATGCGACCAATTTATCAGTCCTATCGCCAGATGCAACAATTCACCTCGGATGCGGCTCATGAATTGCGAACGCCTCTCGCTGTCATTCAGACTACTGTTGAGGATACTCGTCTGGCTGAAGATTTACCAGAGGTTAATCAAAACCTGGATATTATCGAACGACAAAACATCCGCCTCTCCAGGTTAGTCAAAGATTTACTGTTCATTTGTCGAATTGAGCAACAACAGATTTCGACTCAATTGCAGCCTTGCTCTCTTAACGATCTAATCGGCGATTTAGTCGAAGAACTTGCAGGTTTGGCAATGATCGCTGACGTACATTTGAAGTTAGAAATTCGTGCCTCACAAGCCGTGATAATTCTTGGGGAAGAAGCCCAACTTTACCGCATGGTGACGAATTTAATTACCAACGCGATTAACTACACTCCCCCAGGAGGACTCATCCTTGCTATCCTCGACTGCACCGACAAGGAAGCGGTGATTCAAGTTCAGGATACGGGTGTTGGTATCGCCCCAGCCGAACAAACGCGAATTTTCGATCGCTTCTACCGAGTGCAGAGCGATCGCTCTAGAGCCACAGGAGGGGCTGGATTAGGGCTGTCGATTGCGAGTGCGATCGCCCACGCTCATCAAGGCAGCATTCAAGTTGAGAGCGAGTTAGGCAAAGGCAGTACATTTACAATCCGTCTACCGCTTAAATAAGAACAATTTAGATGTGGGAAAACTTACTAACTATGAGAAGGTTGGGATCGAGTGGTTAAACCGATCGTTGGAGTATAGAAACGAAGTCTCTACAGAATCTTAGCCACTTTAGCCCGCTCGAGTGTCAACGGGGGGGCGATCGAGCTAAACTGAAAACTGAGGAGAACTTCGATCGAAGAGATCCCTCAAACTTCTTGGAAGAAATTGTTTCACCTAGGAGTGGGTCTAGCCCACTTTTTTTGTTGCATTAGTCGCAGACAAAAGGCTTAGAGCATCATACTTGCAAGTTCAAGACTAGGGTGACAGTGACGCAACAGCCTCATCAGTAGCGCGTTAGCCGGCCCTCCGGCATAGGTAGAAGGTTAATGCACAGATTTTTCCTTGCCCGTATCCGAGTTCAGGAGTTTTAACTTAAGTATTTGATATGACTCATCCCTTAATCCCACAAATCATTGACTTAGCTACCCCCGTGGCCCAAACACTGGGATTGGAAGTAGTGGGAGCAGTGTTTCACACCAACCAAAATCCACCCGTCTTGCGGGTAGACATCCGCAACCGCCAGCAAGACACCGGTTTAGCCGACTGCGAGCGGATGAGCACAGCCCTCGAAGCCGAGTTAGACGCAGCCGACATCATACCCGATGCTTACGTGCTAGAGATTTCCAGTCCCGGTATATCCCGATTGCTGTGCAGCGACAGAGAATTCATTACCTTTAAGGGTTTCCCCGTGACAGTCAAAGCTGCCGAACCGGACTCGCGAATTAAAGAGTGGAAAGGACAACTTGTCTGCCGCGATGAAACAACACTTTATCTCAATCAAAAAGGGCGGCAGATTAAAATCCTCCGCTCTCAAATTGCCCAAGTTGAACTAGACGAAGAAAAGGAAAGGTAAAAGGAAGTTTCTAGTTTTGAGTTGTGAGTTTTAAGTTGTGAATTTTGAAATTAGTGACTGGTTAAAGTGAAATAAAAAAATACAACAGCCATCCAATCTAATTCAATCCTTCAACTAATCCCCGACCGCTCATTATTGTTGTTTCGGCAATTACAAATTACCGATTACCAATTACCAATTACCAATTACCGCTTACCGCTTACCCAAACAAAAAAGGAGTGTTTTATATGTCAATGGTTCCTCTGCCCGGACTAAAAGAAATGGTCGAAGGTATTAGCAAAGAGCGCAATTTACCCAAACACGCCGTCCAAGCAGCCTTGCGAGAAGCCCTGCTCAAAGGATACGAACGCTACCGCCGCACCCAAAAACTCGACCACTTCAGCGAAGAATACTTCGACAATTTTGATGTAGAACTAGACGCAGAACAAGAAGGTTTCCGCGTTTTAGCCAACAAAACTATTGTCGAAGAAGTCGTCAATCCCGATCACGAAATAGCACTCTCAGAAGTGCAGGAAGTAGCCACGGAAGCTCAACCGGGTAGCATCGTTCTCGTAGATGTAACGCCCAATCAAAAAGAATTTGGGCGGATGGCAGCCATCCAAACCAAACAAGTGCTGGCTCAAAAACTGCGCGACCAACAGCGCAAAATGATTCAAGAAGAGTTCAAAGATTTAGAAGAAACTGTTCTTCAAGCAAGAGTTCTCAGGTTTGAGAGGCAGTCGGTAATTTTAGCAGTCACCAGCAGTTTCGGTCAGCCAGAAGTAGATGCCGAACTCCCCAAACGCGAACAGTTGCCGAATGACAATTACCGCGCCAATGCTACATTTAAGGTGTACCTCAAAAAAGTCGGCGAAGGTTCTACTAGAGGCCCGCAGTTACTCGTATCTAGAGCTGATGCGGGTTTGGTGGTTTACCTGTTTGCTAATGAAGTGCCGGAAATAGAAGACGGAGTTGTGAGAATTGTTGCCGTCGCTAGAGAGGCAAATCCCCCTTCCCGCCACGTCGGCCCCCGGACTAAAATAGCTGTAGATACTCTCGATCGAGATGTAGACCCCGTAGGAGCCTGCATCGGAGCGCGGGGATCGCGGATTCAGGTAGTAGTCAACGAATTGCGGGGCGAAAAAATCGACGTGATCCGCTGGTCTCCAGACCCCGCAACTTATATTGCCAACGCTCTGAGTCCAGCTAGAGTAGATGAAGTGCGTTTGGTTGCGCCAGAAGGCCGGCGGGCTCATATTTTGGTCGCTGAAGACCAACTGAGTCTCGCCATTGGCAAAGAAGGTCAGAACGTCCGCCTCGCAGCTCGGCTGACAGGTTGGAAAATCGATATCAAGGATATTGCTAAGTACGATCGCGACGCCGAAGACAGCAAATTGGCAGCAGAAGAGACCAAACTCGAAGAACTAGCAGGCGACTACTACGACGACGGCGAAGCATCAGGCTTTGAAGGCGAGGAAACGGCAGAATTAGAGGAACAGGAGCCAGCAACTGCGGAGGAAACTGAAGCCCCAGTCTAAAAACTGCGACATTCACTCTTATTTTTGCTTTCGGGAGACAAGGATAACTTATCCTCTACTCCCTCCCAATCTCCCAATCTCCCCCTCTCCCAATCTCCCCCTCTCCCAATCTCGCAATCTCCCCCTCTCTCACTCTCCCAATCTCCCGCTCTCCCGCTCCCCCACTTTCCCCCTCTGACAAGAGATGAAACCGAACTACCGGTGCTGTGCAAGTTGTCGAAAAATAGCTGATAAGGAAGCTTTTTGGCGAGTAGTCAGGGTCTATCCTTCTCATCAGGTACAATTAGATCGTGGCCTGGGTCGTTCCGCTTACCTTTGTCGGGCGAGCCAATGCCTCAAAGCAGCTCAGAAAAAAAATCGACTTGGGCGATCGCTCAAAGCGCCTGTATCTGACGAACTCTACCAAACACTTTGGCAGCGTTTAGCCGCATCTGACTGCGGCTCAACTTCCGGGCTAAAAACCGACAATAGTTGGACCTCGACTGTATAAACCCTCGCGGGCAGCCCTACCAATAATTACCGGTAGCGCCAGCTCTAAAACCCCAATCCGATCGGCCCACCAGTCTGGAAAGATTTGTGTCAGATTAGATAAAGGTAGGGTACTAGCAGAGGTATCCTCAAGGTGGAAAGGCAAACTTTGAAGCTTGAAAGAGTGGCTGTTGCCAAAATTCAGACTTCTGAGTTCCCGCGTTCCCAAAAAGACTTGAGAATTCTCCAACCGCAGACTTCAGCGAGTTGCATCTTTTTAGATAAAATTGCTGAGCGAGTACCAAAACCCCGATTCCTGACACTGAATCAATCACAGCGAATGATGTCGTCATTAGAACACAAAATCACAATGTAAAAACTGGTTGGCACAAAAGAGGGCAGAGTGGATGAACAACGGCAAAGTAAGAATTTACGAATTATCACGGGAACTAAATTTGGATAATAAAGACATCTTGGCAGTTTGCGAACGGCTCAATATTTCAGTCAAGAGCCACAGCAGCACAATTACAGAATCAGAAGCAGAACGCATTCGCCTCGCAGCGGAAAAATACGTAGCCAGCAGCCACTCTTCCCCCGCGAAGCCAGCTCCTCCCGAAAGAGCAGCAGCGCCATCTAGAGAATCTGGCCCTCACCCTAACGACCAACAAAAAAAGCAGCAAATTTTAGAAATACGCAGTCCAAAAGTACGGCCGGCTGGTGCATCCTCCCAGCCTGCGGGCAACGAGGAGCAAAAAACCCAGCCGGGGGCCACCGTGGCCACTCCTCCCAAATCCCCCGCCACTCAACAACTCCAGTCTCCAGCTAAACCAAATATCAATCGACCTGTACTGTCGAAGCCCAATGTCGCTGTCTCGACGGAGCAGTCGGAAACAGTGCCGGAAACTTTAGGGACGATCGCCCCTGAAACAACCGTCCAGGTTCAGCCACCTGCTGCACCTGCGGCACTTCAACCGCCGTCGGAAAAGGCTCCAGAACGCCCTCCGCGCCCGCAGGTAGCCCCCCCCGGGCCGTCGGCAAAACTCACCTCGCCACCAGTCAGAGCGGCGTCGGAGTCGGCTACCCGCAGCCCGCAAAATCTGGGAAACAAACCGGTACTCAAACTTGCCAGAACTGAGCAAGAGGTATCCGAACAGACAGAAACTCTGGAAGCGCCGTCTAGACCGAGCCGCCCCAGCAGGCCCGCACCCGGAGGTACCGAATCTCGCGACGGACAAAGACCGCGCCGGGAAGGCACCGGCGGCCCAGTCAAAACTGCACTGGCCGATCGACCCCGACCAGGTGGTGGCCCGCGCCCGAGCTTTGCCCCCGCAACGTCAGCCGCCGGGCTGCGCCGCCGCGGCGGTGACACCGGAGCGGTAGGGGATGACACTGACGATAATGAAGAAGATACGCCGTTGCTGGAGATTCCTCTCCTGGAAAGGCCATCCCTCCCCCGTCCAGCCAAAAAGACTTCGGTCATTTGGGAAGAAGATGATGACGAAAACTCAGATGCTGCCAAAGCAGCCAAAGCTGCCAAACTCAAGCAGCGTCGGAATCTCAAACCGATAGACGAGGATGACGATGACTTAGAAAACGGCTTGGATCTGCCAGCACCAGTCACGGTCAGCCTGTCCCTAGCCCGCCCAGCTAAGGCGAAGACACAAGCAGCTCCCAAGTCAATGCCAACTCCGGGCGCACCCGGAAGCAGCGGCAAAAATAAGAGACCGGGCCCTTCTCACGATAAAAGTTCTTCTTCAAGTTCGAGCGGGGGACGCGGCAACCGGGGCAAAACAGCCGAAGCTAAGGTAGAACGTCCAGAAAAGCTGCTGCTGAGCAGACCGATGACCGTTCAAGAACTAGCAATTACTTTGGCAGTTCCCGAAACCGAAATCATTAAGCGGCTGTTCTCTAAAGGTATTGCGGTCAACATTACCGAAACCCTGGATATCGCAGCGGTGAGAATGGTAGCCGAAGAAATGGGCGTAGAGGTAGAAACCCCTGAAACAGTAGCCCCAGCCCTCAAAGTGATCGAGATGCTGGACGCCACAGATATGGAATACCTCCAGCGCCGTCCGCCAGTGGTAACGATTATGGGTCACGTGGATCACGGTAAAACTACCTTGCTCGACTCGATCCGCAAAACCAAGGTCGCTCAGGGAGAAGCAGGGGGAATTACCCAGCACATCGGCGCTTACCACGTGGATGTCGTACACGAAGGCAAGAGCCAGCAAGTCGTATTTTTGGATACTCCAGGTCACGAAGCCTTTACAGCGATGCGGGCTCGGGGAACGCGGGTGACGGATATCGCCATCTTGGTGGTGGCGGCGGACGACGGCGTGCGACCCCAGACAATTGAAGCTATCAGCCACGCGAAAGCGGCGAAAGTGCCAATTGTCGTGGCTATCAATAAAGTTGACAAGGAGGGCGCTCAGCCTGAACGGGTGAAGCAAGAGCTGACTGAGTACGGCTTGGTCGCGGATGACTGGGGCGGCGATGTGACGATGGTTCCAGTCAGCGCTATCCGAGGGGAAAACCTGGATACGCTGTTGGAAATGATTCTGACAGTCGCGGAAATGGAAGACCTCAACGCTAACCCGAACCGACCTGCTAAGGGTACGGTGATTGAAGCTCACCTCGACAAGGCAAGGGGGCCTGTGGCAACTCTGCTGGTGCAAAACGGCACTCTGCGAGTGGGTGATATTGTGGTCGCAGGCTCGGCTCTGGGCAAGGTGCGGGCCATGATCGACGATCGCGGCGATCGCGTAGACCAAGCAACTCCATCCTTTGCGGTGGAAGTGCTGGGGCTGCGGGAAGTTCCTCGCGCCGGAGACGAGTTTGATGTCTTCGCGAACGAAAAAGAAGCAGCGGCGATCGCCAGCGGTAGAGCTATGTTCCAACGGGATTCGCGCCTGCTGCAAGGCGGCCGGATCAGCCTCAGCGGCTTCTCTCAACAAGCTAAGGAAGGCGTTCTCAAAGAACTAAACTTGATCTTGAAGGCAGATGTCCAAGGCTCCCTAGAAGCAATTGTCGGCGCTCTAACTCAACTTCCTCAAAAAGAAGTTCAACTCCGACTGCTGCTATCTGCTCCCGGGGAAATCACAGAAACGGATATTGACCTGGCCTCCGCCAGCAATGCTGTGATTATCGGGTTCAATACTACTCTCGCCACCGGCGCTCGCCAAGCGGCCGATCAAGCAGGAGTAGACGTGCGGGAATACAGCATCATCTACAACCTCTTGGATGACATTCAAGGGGCGATGGAAGGCTTGCTGGAACCCGAACTGGTGGAAGAACCTCTGGGTCAAGTCGAAGTGCGCGCTGTCTTCGCGATCGGTCGCGGGGCTGTGGCCGGATGTATGGTACTCTCTGGCAAAGTCATCCGCAACTGCAAGGTGCGGGTGCGCCGGGGCAACAATGTCGTTTACGAAGGTGTCCTCGACTCCCTCAAACGGATGAAGGAAGATGCTAAGGAAGTCAATACTGGCTTTGAATGCGGTATTTCCTTGAGCGGGTTTAGCGACTGGGCCGAGGGCGATATGATTGAAGCCTACCGGATGGTTACTAAGCGCCGGACTCTCTCGGCATAATTTTGGATTCTGAATTGCGGATCTTGGACTCAAGGCAGGCTAATCACCTGCCTTGAGTTTTAAGCATTCTTCTTCCCGTTTCCTTCTTCCTTCTTCCTTCTTCCTTCTTGCTTCTTCCTTCTATCCGTTACATCCGTTACATCCGCTACACAATCCGCTGCCGAACTT
>JAUBOG010000301.1:0-8060 GCA_036700105.1 Microcoleus occultus BM001215583 | reverse complement strand
TTGCATCGGAATTAATATTACCCGAAATCAGGACACGGCAGTGCCGTGTCCCTACCATTAATCTGGCGCTGCCGTGAAACGGCACTGCCGTCTCCGACCTATCATTCCGGCGCAGCCGGAATTGATATTACACAATTTTTACGCATAGTAGTAAGGTGCGCGATTGCACCCTACAAATAGGGTTTCTGACTAAGTTCTGAACGGATGACTAATGACTAATGACCACTGACTGATGACTGCTGACTTTTTACGGCATTCCGATCGGAATCAAAGCATCCTCCGGCATACAAGTAGAATAACGCTCCCCGGACGATAAAACCGCAATCAGTCGCAGCGACCAGTCCGGCATAATTTGCAAATCCGCCCAGGGCACTGCTACCTCCAAACATTTATCCAGTCCCACTTGGGCCCGGCTGATGCGGGGATGCCACTCATCGCGCTCTCCTGCTTCCTGAAACCAAATCGATTTCGTCAGCAGATTAATCTCTAACTGATGGTGGAATCGATAGTTTAGGGGTGCTTCATCGGGCAAACCCGAAAGCGGAATCAGACTGTTTTGCATCGTGCGATCGGGATAAAACCAGAACAAATTCAACTCCGGCGGGCAATCAATTCCCGGCCGCAGGCCTGCCTTGAAGTCAGCGCGAATGTAAAAATTCAAGTGGTCAACCCCGTACCACAGCCGCTGAATTGCCGAACTCTGGTGCATCGTACCCCTTGCTCCCCCAACTTCAATGCGGCCGGCTTTGTCCCAATCCTGTTCGTTGCCGATACCGTCAATCGCCGGGTGAATAAAGCTCATCGGCTGGTGGTCGCCTTGAGCTTCGTGCACCTCTACTTGCCGCCGCACTTCCAGGGGTACGGGCTCGCCCAGAGCTTCGTAAATTGCCGCTACGTGTTCGCGGAAGAGTTGGTCGAACATGGCATCTTGATTCGAGGTGTGGCCTTCGCCAAACCACCAGAACCAATCGGAACCTTCGGCCGCGAACAGCGCTTCCCAAGCTTCTGGGTTGCTTTCTTCTGTGGCTTCTGGATGGTTGGCCAGCATTTGTCTTGCGGACGTTAACAAGTCCCAAGCGCGATTTTTCGCGGGATCGCCGATCCAAGTTGTCAGGGAACCGTCCACCCAGGAACCGGTGTGCAGTTGGGCGGCGGGTATGGTTTCGGTGGCTGGGAATTGGTCGAGAAATTCCGAGACTGTGACTAATTTGATATCTGGATTGCCGCTGAGAGTTTGATATAGGGATTCTAAGAACGGTTTGCCGTCTTGGGAATAGAATTCCCAGCAATTTTCGCCGTCTAGGGCGATCGTCACCAACCAGGGATTTTCTAAAGCTGTTTGGCCGCCTGGCTGTCGGTGTTTGAGAGTTCTGCCGATCGCCTCCAAGTGTCCCACCAAATCTGACGCTGCTTTCTTCGGTTCCATCGAACCGTAAGTAAACCCGATCAAATCCGACAATCTGTGGTCTCGAAATACGATCGCCAAATCGCCGTCAGGAGTTTCTAAACGGTAAGGGCGGTACAGCAATTCCGGTTCGCAGACATTCCCCGCCCCATCGCGGTTAAAAAAGTGTTTAATTGTCCACCCCAATACTGCTTCATCCGAAACAATCCATTGAAAGCCTTGTTTAGCAATATAGGGCAAAATTTCCGGGCTAACTGCCTGTTCCGACGGCCACAAACCGCGCGGTTTGCAATCAAATCGGTCTTGATACATTTCCCAGGATTTCCTCAAGTGTCTGGGAATATCTTCTGACCACTGGAACCTGTGTTCTGGCAGCGTCATGTTAGGAATGGCTATGCGGCCGCCATTTGTGTCAGCAAGCAGCGGCAAAATCGGGTGAGTGTAGGGGGTTGTGGACACTTCCAACTGTCCCTCAGCTTGCATTTTACGGTGCTGGGGAATGATTTTGGCGAGGATTTCTTTTTGTTTGGAGTAGATGTTTTTTCGGTCTGCCAAATTAAAATTTTGTCCTTGTTTCAGCCACCCTGCAATCTGGGGGTCGTCCCAAAACAGCGGGTCGATCCAAGCTAGATTGTGCCACGCCAGCAAGTCGCTGAAGTCCTGCAACTTCCAGTTTGCCAAACACCACTGAATGCCTTTTTCCTGCCGCTGAGTGTAGAGTTGAGCGTATCGCGGATGCGGCTGAATCAGGGTGTGGTAGTTGGCATCAAAAAAGTGTTCTAAAATGAACTCTTGTTCTGCGATGTTTAAAGTTTCTGCTGGCTTGAGAGTTACCGCCAAGTAAGGGTCTAATGCTTTGTCGGCGATGCAGTCTTCTATCTGTAAAATCAAGGACGGAACCAGGTTTACAGTTTGATGCAGCTTCGGATATTTTGCCAGAATTAGCACTAAATCCAAGTAATCTTTGACTCCGTGCAAGCGCACCCAAGGCAGTCGATACTCGGATGCTCCGGCGCTAGTTAGCGATCTTGATTTGTAGAGGGGTTGGTGTTGGTGCCAAATGAAGGCTACGTAAAGTGGATGAGACATTAGTTTTGGTAATAGGTAATGGGTAAGGGGTAATGGGTAATTGTAATTGGTAATTGGTAATTGTTATTTGTTTGTGGCTAATTTTTCTAATAGCTCATAAGCGATCGTTCAGGAGCCTCAATCAATCGTCCTAACTGTAACACCCTTCCAAATGCCAGAACAAGCAGCTAAAGTAACTCGTCTGCCAGTCCTGGATGTTGCCGAGTATTTGAGGGAATAGAAATCCTCCTCGCCACAAGCTGAATAAGCGCGACCCTCATAGATAATGAATGTGTATCCCTGATCCTCAATCGCGTGCTGTGACCTAATGAAAACCTCATCGCTGGTACATCCACTAAGCGTTACCAGTAGTATTAGTAGTAGTGATAGCGAAGAGGGTAATAGCGGTAAAAGCTTTAATAGCCAGTCAACTAGAATAATTTTCATTTCCGTACAGTCGTGAATTAACACTCAGGCTGGTAAATTCTGGACTTGTTTAAAATCACCCGTCGCTATATAAGGAATTCAAAAAAAGGTAACAGTCAACAGTCAACAGTTAACAGTTAACAGTCAACTATAAACCGTCAACCGTCAACCGTCAACTGACTAATTACATTACCTGTTCGACTTCGGAGATTTCTGGGATAGCCTCGCGCAGCCGGCGTTCAATGCCCATTCTCAGCGTCATTGTGGAACTCGGACAAGAGCCGCAAGCTCCTTGCAGTCTCAAGTGTACGACTGGGCCGTCGATTTCTACGAGTTCGACGTTGCCGCCGTCGGATATCAGGTACGGGCGCATTTCATCGAGAACTGTTTCGACGTTATCTCTGGTTAGTGCTAGTGTCATATTTGACCTCTGTGATGATTTGTTGCAGTTGTTGAAAGTTGGATTTTATCGGCAGGATTCGCTTGCCGATGCGGGGTTTAAGAAACCGGGTTTTTTGATAAAAGACTTAGGCACTCAGGAGAGCCCGCGACAGGAAACCAGGTTTCTGCGACGTGACATCCCCGATCGGACGCGAGTTCCCTAGTTCGATCGTACCGTTACTTGCCACCAAATCAAGTTGATTCTGATACATTAACCAAAAAACCCGTTTTATTATTTAAGAAATCGGGTTTTTTGGTTGGCGCTAGACTACTGCTGGTTGTAGCAGTTTGACGTTGGAGTAGTTGAACTCGGTTGTTGTCTGCTCGCCTTTTTCTGTCGATCGAACTACTTGCTTGGTCATCACATAATAGTCGCCGATCTTCTCAAACGAATCTTCAAATTCGAGTTCTTTGATAATTTCGTTTGTTTGAGGGTTGCGGAAAACGGCGTCGTAGTGGCTGGCCAAAGAACCTTCGGGAGTCTCTAAGCTTTTGTGCGTGTCAATCACAAAAGCCATCCGACCCATCACCCGGCTGACTTGACAAATTGACAGACCTCGGATTTTATAATTAGACCCCATTGAGTCACCTTGTACCAAGATGTCCACAGCGTCGGTGCTGTCTTTCTCGCCGAGGGTAAAGCTATTTTTCCCGTGAGATTTTTCAAATGTCGAGCGTTTGCGGTGGGTGACAATATCGCGCATTTGGGTGTAGACGCTTTGCTGGACTTCCTCGTCTTCAATGCCGGTGACTTCCACGCTCATGTCGGGTTTGATGGAAACATGACCCGTATAGATTTCGTCGCCCTGTTTGAGTTCAATATCCGCACTGTAACCGGGAAAGTTGGCATCCCAGGTGTAGCGGTGTTCGTAAGCAGCGCGAAACAAATCGCGAGCGTTGGCTTGCTCTGTCATAAATCCCTCTTTGTCTTGACACCAATTTATTTTAGCTTAACCGCTCCAGGCCCCGCATTCGCCGGATAACGGAGTTGTCCGCACTCCCGCCACCGCTGCTTGGTGCTGCTGCTGGGCTTTTATTCGATCGCCCCAAAAATTTACCTTCTGTACGGGCGGGTATAATGTGAAAATAAAGTGATGAAATAGCTGGTGATGGCGATCGCCGTCTCAGTCTTAGTTATGGCTTATCTTTAAAAAACTTGTGTTCGCTTTGACAGCATTGCACGCGAAGCAACTATCTGATCCCCCATTAACAAAATGTTAGAAACAGTTTACAAATACTTAGAAACGCTGCTGGAACAAGTGCATGATTTGCCATCCCCGCAGCAGGCAATTTTAACAAAAACCGTGCAAGATTTATCAAGTTGTTTGCAGGAACTGGCAGCAGACCGCCAGTTTGAAAGCGCGACAAATAACGCGGCAAAAGTGGTGGAGGCAGAAAAATCAAATCGTCTCTTGGAACGCACTGTCGCGCAGCAAGCGGCGCAAATTAGAAAGCTCCAGGAGCAGTTGGACAAAGAAATCAGCCAGCACCGCAGAGACAATCAAGCATTAACTAAAAGCGAAGCCAAACTGCAAGCTCTGCTGCGGAATTCTCCCGATCTAATTACCATTATCGGCTCCGACGGGCGAGTCAAATACCACAGCGCAGCCCTCAAACAGATTTTGGGCTACAACCCAGAAGAAAGAATTGGCAAGTATCACGGCGAGTTGATTCATCCGGAGGATTTGCTGGCTTGGCGGGCGTATTTTGGCAAGTTGCTAGAATCTCCCGGAATCGCGGGGGCGATCGAATACCGGAAACGCCGCGCTGACGGTTCTTGGATCTGCATGGAGGCGATCGGCAACAGCTTGCTTTACGATTCTAGCGTGCAGGGAATTGTAATTAGTTCGCGGGAAATTGGGGAGCGGAAGCAAGCAGAAATCGCACTGCGGGAGTCGGAATCGCACTATAAAGTTATATCGCAAATTACTTCGGATTTTGCCTATTCTTTTCAGGTATTGCCCGACGGCAAGTTCGCCTGCGAGTGGGCAACAGAAGCTTTTGAACGCTGCGTCGGTCGCTTCCGGGAAGAATTAGCATCCTTTGGTTGGTGGAACTGGGAACTCGTTCATCCCGACGACAGGGAAATGCTAATTAAACAGTTAGAAGGCTTTACTTTCAGCCGCACGGGAGCTTCGGAGTACCGCATTGTCAATTCAAAAGGCGAGGTGCGCTGGGTGCGCGATTGCTGGCAAGCGGTGTGGGACAAAAATGAAGGACGGATTGTCCGTTTGTGGGGCGCTTGTCAGGAAATTACCGATCGCAAGCAAGTAGAATTGAAACTGCAACTCGCTAACCAAGTTTTGCAGGCGCAGATAGCAGAAGCGCCGCTGGCGGTTAACTGTACCGACAATGACGGCAATACCGCTGTTTGGAACCGCGCCGCCGAACAACTTTTTGGCTGGACTGGGGCTGAGGTTTTGGGGCAACCTTTACCGAATCTTCCTGCTGGCCAAAAGCAAGATTTTTACGCGCTGCTGAAGTCTGCGGGTAATGGCAAACTGCAAAACGGTTTGGAAGTGTGTTTGCTGAAAAAAGACGGTAGCTCGATCGATGTTTGGGTTTGGGCCGCACCCGTGCGAGATGCCAGCGGCGAAACTATCGGCAGCATCAACATATTTTCTGACCTTTCAGAACGCAAGCGCATAGAGGAAGAGCGCCAAAAACTAGCAGCCCTGAAAAATATGGAAGAACCTTTTTGGGCGCGCTATGTCAGCCCTCCGCAAACTCAGAAAAAAAAGGGCAATCCGTAATCTCATCCAGCACAAGTTAAAAATATTAAAAGGCGTAGGGTGCGTCGCCACAAGTAACTCCCCCGGATGGCGACTATCGAGGGAGCGACGCATCCTAAACACGAGCGAAAAAAAAGGGCAATTCGCAATCTCATCCAGCACAAGTTAAAAATATAAAAGTGCGAAACTAGAATTGTTTGCTGGCGATATTATTTTAGCTCAAATAAATATTGTTGGTTTGCAGTGAGGACGAATAGTCATCGCTACAAACCCATTTTATCGATCGTTAGATCGCTCATAGTACGATAAATACACCCAGATGCTGCGTTTAGTAAGTGGTATCCCGTGCTGTACAAAATCGTAATTACCTAAAAATGATGGAGCAACCAGCCACCGATTTTATGGGAAAATCTATCAGATGCAATTTTTAGATTTTCCTGGCACAAGGCTTGTCTGCACGGTAAGTATTCGATTTTTTTGAAGGCAGGAGAATCTTTACTTGTGCCCAGATTTCTCCTGGCTCCTGGAAGCTGCTAACTCTGCGTGAGTTTGGCACGCTTCACTTGATTGAATGAAATCTAAGACATTACCAATTACTTTAGAAAGGTGCAGAGCCGAACGGTGAGCTTCTTGGATAAAAGCTCTCTCCTCTATTGGATCGTCGGCCATATCATCTACAGTTAGCTGTAGATAGCCGATAATGTGATTTAAGGGAGTGCGGATCTCGTGGGACGCACTCAACAAAAATTGCTTTTTGAGCTGGGATATTTCTTGTGTTCGCTGGCTGCTCTCCTGGTAGAGGGTTGCCAGCGCGATCGCGCTTCCTACTTGATCGGCAAGTTCTTGGGCGAATTCGATCTGGCATTGAGTCCAAGGCCGATCGGCATTACCCTTCAGGGACGATCGGTCCTCGCACCGATGCAAACTAATTATGCCGTTAGGTTGCTCTTGATAAGCGGTAGCCACCACTAGCAGCGACTGCCGCTCGAAAGGATCGTCGGCCCTAAAGGACTCTATTACCACAGGTTCGAGGGTGGCTAGAGCTTGAATGAAATGAGGTGCTGATGTCAGCGAGATTTCCATTCCCAGCATGGGTAGAAATGGTTCTTGGCAGTATTCAGCAGCTACTTTGACTTCCAGGCTGGAACTTGGATAGGGACAAATGATGCAGCGGCTGACGCCGAGATTTTGTCCCAGACTGTTAACTGTTTGTTGCCAAATAGTATGGATATCCAAGGTTCGGCGGATCTTTCTGCCAATTTGGAGTAAAAGTTTTTGCGATTGAGCTGATATTTGCTGATTCATAGCAACCCTTTTTCTACAAGACTGGCAAAAGTTTATCACCCCACCAACAAAGCAGGAATTTACTGAATCTGCCAGCCTCCAGCAGTCCGGATCGGGACTTACGTAATTACACTTGTAATGTTGCCACACGCAGTTAAAGATTACTAGGTAGTACCAGTATCTTTACAATATCTTTATGATTCTCACATAAAACTGAGAGCGTCAAGTTTTGTTAATAAAACTTAATAAAAAACCGGAAAAGCTTACTCAGCCTTATAAATTCCGATTAAATTTTTGTAAAATTGGCGATTTGCCGGAGTCTTCTGGGGGGTATGAGCCAGCAAGGGACAGGCAAAGAGAACCTATTATCCCACCCCCCCGGATTTTACCGATCGAAATTCTGGATGGGGATGGAAATCGGCTGGGGCGATCGGTCTGAGCCCAAAATGCCGAAGCAGGGTGTTTGGCAGCGGATAAAGTAAAAATTGATACTGCGACAAGCAATATAACTGTGCTGGTAGGAAAATTTTTGGCGCGTGACCGGCCTGGGAGTTGGTAATCGTAATGGGTAATTGGTAAAAAAGCTGGTGAGTACCTCAAAGTTGAGCATCGGTATAGCTGTTTTTTCACCTCTTCTACGACTTGGGCGCGGGAGCATCTCAATGAAAGCAGCCCTCCGCTAGAAATTGGAGTTAGGAGCCAGG
>JAUBOG010000300.1:0-8062 GCA_036700105.1 Microcoleus occultus BM001215583 | reverse complement strand
GTTTAGCAGTAGACCCGGGTCAAACTTTAGCACTGATTGGCGGCGAAATTCAAATCCCAGGCGGCAATTTAACCGCCAGCGGCGGACAAATTTTACTCGGTAGCGCCGCCAGTTCCGGTTTAGTCAATTTTGCACTAAATCCGACGGTTGCTGGACTGGAAAGTTTAACTTTAAATTATGGCAATATTCGGAACTTCGGAGATATAAAGATATCCGGCGGAACACTCATCAACACGAGCGGTATTGGCGGCGGCAGAGTAGATATTAAAGGTGGAAATGTCGCCATCACCGGTGCGCGAATTTATGCGCTGACGCTGGGAAATATTGACGGTAGAGGTATCGATATCGGCGCCCAAAATTTGCGAGTCCAAAACGGCACCCAATTTTCTACTCTGACTCTCGGAGATGGTGCAGGAGGCAATATCAACTTGCGCGCTGCTGATTCAATAGAAATGAGCGGATTGGGAGTTGATGGCTATCAGCAAGTTGTAATTAGGTATCTGGTATCGGGAACTACAGACCCGTTTGACCCGCTATTTACGCTGTTTAATGCTAGTGCTGGTGCTGGTGCGGGGGGGAATATCGCGATCGACACTGACCGCCTGATTCTCAACAATGGGGTAGTAGGTAGCGGCATTACTTTTGGTGCTGGAAGGGGTGGAAATTTAATTATTCGCGCCAATAGTTTTGAGATGGTGGGTTCTGGAATTAACAACGGGACAGCGAAAGAAAGTACCGGTGCGGGAGGAAGTATGACTATTGATGTCGATCGATTAATTATGCGCGATGGTTCTCTTCTGGGTACCACAAGTTACAGCAGCGGCCAGTCTGGGAATATTAATATTAAAGCTGCTGAATCGGTAGAATTGTCTAACACCGGCCCGAGAACTGTTGTGTCAACTGGAATTAGCACGCTGAGTATCGGTTCTAACGGCAGGGCGGGGAATATTAACGTTGATACGAAGCGGTTGACTCTTTCTGGAGGTTCTGCTTTTACTTTAGGAACGGGTGTATTGATTGGCAGGTTTTTGTTTTCTCAGGAGGGCGGGCCTGCTGGAAATTTAACTGTTAGGGCTAGTGAATCAGTAGAAATTTCCGGTATTTCTCAACTTTTGACCAGCGGAATTCAGAATGCTAGCGCGCTGACTTCTGGAACTTTGAGTTCGAGTCGGGGCGGGGATATTCGGATTGATACGCCAAGCTTAACCGTGCGGGATGGGGGAATCGTTTCTACGAGTTCTTTGGGAGCTGGAGATGTGGGGAATATTACTGTTAATGCCGATCGCATTTCAGTCAGCGGCAGCGGAAATAACGGTTTGTTTGTCAGTACAATTGATGCTTCGGTTGGCAAGACTTTCGGTACTAATCCCAATGCTACCGCAAATGCGGGTTCGCTGAATCTGACTGCGCGCGATCGGCTTTCTGTCAGAGATGGAGCTACAATCACGGTGCAGGCGACTGGCAGCGGGCGCGCCGGTAATATCAATATTGTTGCAAATTCGATCGACCTTGACAGCAAAGCCAGGATTGACGGTACGACTGTATCGGGTACAGGAGCAAATATCAACCTGCTTTCAAGAGACATCCAATTGCGCCGCAACAGCAGAATTACCACCGATGCCGGTGTTTCTGAAGGCGGCAACATCAATATTAACAGCGATATTCTTGCTGCTTTACCCAAGGAAAATAGCGACATCACCGCCAACGCCAAGAGCGCCGCCGGCGGCCGCGTTAATGTCAATGTCTCGAACGTTTTCGGTTTCACAGCAGTTAGCCGCGAACAAGTGCGAGGTAGTTTGGGATTAACAGATGCTCAATTTGCAACGTTACAAGTAAGTCCTACTTCTCTAGTTCCTACCAGCGATATTGCGGCTATTTCTCAATCTGGCGGGCCTGCTTTGCAAGGGGCGGTAACATTTAGTTCTTCTGGGGTGAACCCCGCTCAAGGATTGGTGGAACTGCCGCAAAATGTGGTCGATCCGGCTGCGTTAATTACTGCAAATCCCTGCATTCAAGGAGCCGAAAACGAGTTTACCGTAACGGGTCGCGGGGGAGTGCCGCCTAGTCCTAACGATGCCCTCAGCAGCGCTCCATCGCCGTTTCCGTGGGTAGAAGGTTCGGCTGCGGATTCGGTAACGGATGTAACGGATAGAGTTTTGAGGGAAGAAAGGGAAGAAAAAGCTGGGGAAGTTGTTCCGGCGCAGGGTTGGGTTGTGAATTATCGGGGGGATGTGACGCTTGTTGGATATAATCCGGGTAATGCTGCTGGCTCTCGCAATCCTCGGCAGAATTCTGTTTGTGCGCCGCGCTGAAATTAGGTTTTTTTACCGCAGATGTCGGCGGATTAACGCGGATTAACGCAGATGGAGAAGCAGGAAAAATTGGGTTAATTAGTATGTGTATCTGCGGCTGTAATATCATCTTTTGTATATGAACTTTACTCGATCGCTCCGTCAAGCAATTCTGTTATTTCTAATTTCTTGTTTGCTGACAGTTACGATGCTTCCGGCTGCGGCTCAGATTCAGCCTGCAGATGGAATCGGGCTTGTCCGACAAGCTCGAATTCTGTACGGTTCGGAACGTTTTTCGGAGGCTGTACCGCTGTTGCAGCAAGCGGCGGCGGCTTTTGAGGCAAAAGGCGAAAATCTCGATCGCGCCTCCGCGCTGAGCAATTTAGCTGCAACTTACGGGCAGTTGGCACTTTGGGAACCAGCACAACAAGCTGTGAATTCGAGTTTGTCGGTGGTGCGAAAAGTACCCCAAACTCCCGAACAGCAGCGGATTTTGGCTGAAACTCTCAACATTCAAGGACAGTTGCAGCTCGAACGGGGGCGGACTCAAGAGGCGATCGGCATTTGGAACCAAGCCGCTAAAATATTCGAGCAACTCGATCGCAAAAACCAAAGTTTTCAAGTTCAAATCAATCTCAGTCGGGCTTGGGAAAACCTCGGACTTTATCCGAGAGCTTGCAAAATTCTGTTAGCTTCTTTCCAGCTAGAAAACAAAACTTGCGAAGTTTCAACAGCCGATTTAGAAACTTTGAAAAATAAGCCGATTTCCCTCGAAACCGTCCGGGGAATTCATGCTTTAGGCCGCGTGCTGCGGGTTTTGGGACAACTCGATAGTTCTGAGGATTTGCTGTTGGCGGCACTGGAAGCAGCCGAAAAATTGGGCGCGAGACAAGAGGAATCGGGAATTAATCTGAATTTGGGGAATACGGCGCGGGCTAAAAGCAATAAACCGGGTTTGACGCCCCGACAGCGGGATGATTTGGAACGCTCTGCCCTAGAATATTATGCTCGATCGCCCTTACAAATTCAAGCGAAGTTAAACCAATTGAGTCTTTTGGTCGATCGCAAAAATTGGTCTGAGGCAGAGGTTTTGCGGCGTTCCATCGCACCTTCCGCCGCTCAATTCGGGCAAAATCGCGCCGGACTTTACGCTCAAATTAATCTAGCTCAAAGCTTAATAAAATTAGCTCAGTCGCCTGCGAAAACTTTGAGTTTGAGCGAGATTGACGAAATGCTTTCAAAAGTTCAGGAACCAGCAAACAGTTTGGGCGACAAACGGATACAAGCTTACATTCTCGGAGCTCGCGGCAAACTTTCGGAAATCCAGCAACAGCATCAGCAGGCGGAAACTCTTACAAATCAGGCTTTGAGTTTAGCACCTGCCTTTGAATCTCCCGATATTGCCTATCAATTATTGTGGCAACTCGGGCGGATTCGGAAAGCTCAGGGAAATACAGAAGGTGCGATCGCCCAATATACTCAAGCTGTGAATGTATTGTCTTCTCTGCGGGGCGATTTGGTAACAGTCAATCCCGAAGTGCAATTTTCGTTTCGAGAAAGTGCCGAACCGGTTTATCGCGAATTAGTCGGCCTGCTTTTGCAAGAGGAATCGCCCAGTCAAGCTAAATTGAAACTGGCGCGCCAAACGGTCGAATCTTTGCAGTTGGCGGAATTGGACAACTTTTTTCGGGATGCTTGCGCCGATGCTAAACCGCAGCAGATTGATGGTATCGATCCGACGGCGGCGGTGATTTATCCGATTATTTTGAGTGATCGTTTGGAGGTAATTTTGTCAATTCCCGGCAAACCCCTGCGCCGCTACACGGCAAAGAAGTCTCAAGCCGAGTTGGAAACTGCCTTCAGACAAGCCAAAAATGTTATCAGGCCTGCTGCTTTTCCCCGCGACAGGTTGCCGCCCCTCCAACAAGTTTACGACTGGTTGATCCGCCCTGCAGAGGCGGATTTGACTGCCAGCGGGATTAAAACTCTGGTATTTGTGCTCGACGGCTACTTGCGAAATCTGCCGATGGCGGTGCTCCACGACGGCGAAAAGTTTTTGGTGGAAAAATACAGTATTGCTTTGGCACCGGGACTGCAATTGCTGGCACCGAAACCGCTGAGCCAAGTCAAGTTGAGAGTGCTCACGGCTGCCCTCTCCGAAGCGCGTCAAGGCTTCTCGGCGTTGCCGGGGGTGGAGCGAGAAGTTCAGGAAATTGCTGCTCAAATGCCGGCGACTGGGCTGCTGAATCAAGATTTTGTCGGCGGGCGGTTGCAGGATCGAATTAAATCTTTTTCTTACCCGATCGTCCATTTGGCAACTCACGGTCAGTTTAGCTCGAATGCGGCGGATACTTTTATTGTGACTTGGGACCAGAAAGTGAATGTTAAAGAGTTCGATCGGCTGCTGCGAGCTCGCACGGGGGAAAAACAACAGCCGATCGAGCTTTTGGTGTTGAGTGCTTGCGAAACTGCTTCGGGCGACAGCCGCGCGGCTTTGGGTTTGGCTGGGGCCGCAATTCGATCGGGTGCCCGCAGTACCGCGGCCACGCTTTGGCAAGTCAACGACGAATCTACAGCTATTTTTATGACCGAGTTTTACCGCCAGTTGGCGAATGCTAAAAGCAAAGCTGAAGCCCTCCGCAACGCTCAATTAACCCTGCTGCAAAACCGAGAGTATCAAAATCCCTATTTCTGGGCGCCTTTCGTTCTGGTGGGGAATTGGCAATGATTTAAGATGGGCATCGGCCTGCGCAGGGCACCGGCCTGCGCAAGGCATCAGGCTTGCAGTTAACAGTCAACCGTCTACTGCCAACTGACAACCGTCTAATGACTAATGACCAATGACTGATGACTAATGACTGATGACTTAAATGCTTGATTTTTTGTTAAAAATTGTAAACTGTTAAACAGTGCTTTCCGCATCTAATATTTTTCGAGGAGTCCCATGAAGCAACTTTTGATTGCTGAGCGCTTTTGCCTGATAGCCCACGTCTTGTCAATGGCTTTTGGATTGGCAGGGTTGCTGCTGATTTTACCCCGTCCCGAACTGGTGATGAGTTTGCCGCCCGCCGGGCAAACTCTGTTCCAATTGGGGATGGCCGGGGGTGGAGTAGTTTATATCATCTTTGGTGCAGCAGCCGTTGCTCTCTATGCCTTTCGGACGTTGGGCACCGGTGCAACTCTGGCATTTTTGCTGCCTTCTGTGTTTTTATCCTTGGGTAGCGAGTTGTTGGGAACGAGTACGGGTTTTCCCTTCGGTAACTACCACTATTTGAGCGGTTTGGGTTACAAAGTTGCAGGGCTGGTGCCCTTTACAATTCCCCTGTCGTGGTTTTATCTGGGACTGGTTTCCTATGTAATTGCCCGTGCTGGATTAGCTGGCGGTAAAGGCGAACTCAACTGGGTGCGCCAAATAGGGGCGATCGCCCTTGGTGCTTTGCTGCTGACAGCGTGGGATTTTGTACTAGATCCGGCAATGAGTCAAACTTCTGTGCCTTTTTGGGAGTTTGAGGAACTTGGAGCTTTCTTCGGGATGCCTTACCGGAATTTGGCCGGGTGGATGGGTACTGGAGCTGTGTTTATGTCGGTAGCAGCTTTTTTCTGGAGAACAAAATCGATTAAATTAGAGCGATCGGAATTGGGTTTGCCTTTAATTGTTTATTTGGTAAATTTTGCTTTCGGAGCAATTATCACTGTAACTTCCTTGGATTCTCGGTTCTGGTTCCCGACATCGCTAGCTGTGCTTCTGGGTGTAGTTCCGGCGATCGCCTTAAGCTGGATCGCGAAACCCGCAGCAGATGAGGTAACAGCAACAATTCCGCCTTTGGATACATCAGCTCTCAAAACTGAAATGCCACCTCAGCCAGTTGGCGTTTTGCGCAAGTAAGCCGCTAGCGAGCAATCGCGGCTGATTTAGCAAAAATTTACACGAAATTTTGAGCTAATTTAAAAACCCGGTTTCTTGTAGAAACCGGGTTTTTCAGATGCGATCGCTGTTAGAGCAATTCCGGTTTTGCACCGAAATCAGACTGAGGAGACGGCATTGCCGTTTCCGTACCCGCGATGGCGTTGCGGAATTTAGGCATGATTCACTCGCTTGGACAATCCCTGAAATTTAGGGGCAATTCATGAATTGCCCCTACTGGCAATTCATGAATTGCCCCTACTGAGCGAGTTTCGGAGGTAAATCATACTCCTTTCTCAGCAACGCCCCCGCGATTAATTGTAGAGAAACGGCATTGCCGTCTCCTGATGGTTAGACTACGCGGGCGCAATTCCTGTAATATGTTTGAAGTCAAAATTCTATCAACTTCTTTATTTTAAATTGAGTTCCCCGATCGCCCCTCACCTGTTCCCCCAATTGCTGGCAAGTATCATCCCCGCCGCACTCCTGCTGCTGCAATTACCCGCCGCCGCCATTTTAATGTCGCGCTTGATTAAAGGCCCGTCCCGCATTCCGCCACTAGAACCGGATTCGCCGACGCTCGATTTGTTGGGGGCTTGCACTGTCGTGGTGCCGACTTTGAACGAGGCCGATCGCCTTTCGCCTTGTTTGGAAGGATTGAGCCGCCAGAGTTACGAACTCCGAGAAGTTATTGTGGTTGACAGCTATTCCGTTGACGGAACCGCAGATTTAGTCAAAGCCGCAGCACAAAAAGACCCCCGCTTTCGGGTAATTAACGACGATCCGCTGCCGGCTGGTTGGGTAGGGCGTCCGTGGGCGCTGAATGCGGGTTTTTTGGCAAGTTCCGACAAGTGCGAGTGGATTTTGGGCATCGATGCCGATACTGTGCCGCATCCGGGTTTGATTGCGAGTTTGCTAAAGACGGCGGCTGCTGGAAATTACGATTTGATTTCGCTGTCGCCGCAGTTTATCCTCAAGCATCCGGGGGAATTGTGGCTGCAACCTGCATTGTTGATAACTTTGGTTTATCGGTTCGGGCCGACGGGGACGGGCGGGGATGTGCCGGAACGGGTGATGGCAAACGGTCAGTGTTTCTTGTGCCGGCGCGAGGTTTTGGTGGCATTGGGGGGCTATGAAGTCGCAAAAGGTTCTTTTTGCGATGATGTGACTCTGGCCCGCTATGCTGCTGCTAAGGGCTTTAAAGTGGGCTTTTTGGACGGGGCTAAGGTGTTGCAGGTGCGGATGTATGAGGGGGCGATCGAGACTTGGAACGAATGGGGTCGATCGCTCGATTTGAAAGATGCTGCTTCCGGCGCTCAAATCTGGGGCGATTTGTGGCTGTTGCTGGCGGTTCAAGGTTTGCCGATGTTGATTTTATTGAGTTATTTGCTGTTTGGTTTGCCGGAGTCGATCGCGGTGTTTCCCTACGGTTGGCTGTTGGGATTGAATGTATTTTTGGTTGCAGTGCGATCGGCTTTGTGTTTCGCGATCGCTCCTTCGTACGATACAACTCAAGCTACAGGTAAATGGCTGTTTTGGCTGTCACCTTTAGCCGATCCGCTGGCGTTTTTGCGAATTCTCATTTCTGCATTGAATCAGCCTACTCAGTGGCGCGGCCGCAAATATGAATAATCCTGATTATTAGTACCTGAAATGAGGAGACGGCAGTGCAGTGTCCCTACAGCAGATTAATTGTAGGGACACGGCATTGCCGTCTCCTCTATATTGTTCCGGCACAGCCGGAATTGATATGATTTGTACTTAAGGGCGATCGTACTTTATCTCAATTCCCTAAATCAGCCGGAAATTAGCCGGGTGCATCTCACTTTTGCAAATCTCTGAAAAAAGGGCTAAAATGAAAAAGCTA
>JAUBOG010000002.1:14972-46616 GCA_036700105.1 Microcoleus occultus BM001215583 | reverse complement strand
CCTGGCTCCTAACTCCAATTTCTAGCGGAGGGCTGCTTTCATTGAGATGCTCCCCAGAGCCAATTGAACAAATTCCGTCTCTCTGGAAAACTTGATAATTCATAATTCTTTCCTGATACTTTTCTAAATAACTAAAGTGATGTATTTAATATCTTTTGATGCACTTTCATACGCAAGATTAGCACTCAGTCTTAAACAGCAGTTTTCCCAATGCGGACTTAATCTACTTCCCGTACCATACCCTAGTCGAGCCGCTTGCTTCTCGGTGATACTTAAATCACCTAATGTACTTTTTAATTTCTTTACCCTTCCTGGTTTTGTCCCGCTAGCTGAGTAGCTCAAAAAATTCCGATTTGCGGTGTTATATGAGTTAAGAGTTGAGCTTTTACTGTTAGCTCGATATCTTCTTCAGAATTAGTATAATTATTAACTTTTATAGCAATAAATGTAAAATTCCAAATCTAAAATCCCAAATAAAATGACGCCCGCGAAAGTTTCCTCTCAGTACAAAAGCACTTTACAGGAAACCCGCAGGCGTCAAAATCAAGCAAGCTTAAATCTTAGAACAGACCGAGCGTGAAAGATTTGTCGATCGGGAAAATAGCACCAATACCCAACCACAGAGTTACCGCAGTTCCCAACAGGAAAACAGTAGTAGCAACAGGGCGGCGGAACGGATTTTGGAACTTGTTAACGTTCTCGATGAACGGAATCAAAATCAAGCCAACGGGAACACCGGCCATGCAAGCAATACCCAACAATTTGTTAGGCAAAACGCGCAAAAGTTGGAACACAGGCCACAGATACCATTCCGGCAGAATTTCCAGCGGAGTAGCAAAAGGATTAGCAGGTTCCCCAATCAAAGCTGGGTCTAGTACGGCCAAACCTACGCACAGGGAAATCGTTCCCATGATGACGATAGGGAAAACGTAGAGCAAGTCATTGGGCCAAGCGGGTTCGCCGTAATAGTTGTGACCCATGCCCTTAGCGAGCTTAGCGCGGAGCGCCGGATCGCTCAAATCTGGTTTTTTGAGAATAGACATAATAACAGTGCTCTCCTTTTTGTTTTACTCGGGCCTGGAATCCCGCTGTATTCGTCAGTCCGAATCAGCGGCGCGATCGCAGGAAGTATTGGCCGTAAATAAATATGATGAGCGATGAATTCGGAATTTTCAACTCTAAATTCAGCGGGGGGCAAAAAATACTGCCCCCACAACTCAAAACTTACAGCGGGCCAGAAATGCCTTGCTTGCGAATCATCAAGAAGTGAGCCAGCATGAAGACTACAATCAGCCAAGGCAACACAAAAGTGTGCAAGCTGTAGTAGCGAGTCAAAGTGCCTTGACCGACGCTGACGCCGCCGCGCAGCAGTTCAACTAGCAAAGAACCGACAACCGGGATAGCTTCGGGTACGCCGGAAACGATTTTAACTGCCCAGTAACCGATTTGATCCCAAGGCAGGGAGTAGCCGGTCACGCCGAAAGAAACAGTGATGACTGCCAAGATTACTCCTGTCACCCAGGTTAACTCGCGGGGCTTTTTGAAGCCGCCGGTCAGGTAAACCCGGAAGGTGTGCAGAATCATCATCAGTACCATCATGCTGGCAGACCAGCGGTGGATGGAGCGGATCAGCCAGCCGAAGTTGACCTCATTCATCAGGTACTGCACTGAAGAAAAGGCTTCTGCTACCGTCGGACGGTAATAGAAAGTCATGGCGAAGCCGGTGGCAAACTGAATTAGAAAACAAACTAAAGTAATCCCGCCCAAGCAGTAGAAGATGTTGACGTGGGGAGGTACGTACTTAGTCGTGATGTCGTCTGCGAGCGCCTGAATTTCCAGGCGTTCCTCAAACCACTGGTAGGTTTTTGATTCGGTGATTTGTTTAGAAAACATGGAGCTAGAATTCCTAAAAGAATATTGCTGTGGTTGAGGTTCAGGGCAGCAGCCACAAGGTTTTTTGTCGCCCCGCGCCGAGCAGCTTGCTTTTACTAGCAAATGCCTGATGCTATTTTTAAATTTGGAGCTGACGAAAGGAACTCGCTGCAGGCGATCGCCTGCAAGGGCTTGGAAACTAAGCGGTCGCTTGTCCCTACTTGCAGCCAAAAGCTCGATCGAATTCCAGACTATGATAAAAAATGTAACATAATTGCGGTGCAAATTTCACGATCGCGATGCTTTGGCAGACTCTCAAATACCATTTTCTGCAAGCTCAACATCCGCCCCAAGCTCGCATACAGCCAAGACCCGAGCAGCAGACCAAAGTCCCAGCCAGCCGGAGGGTAGCTGAGGCGTAAAATTTAATATTCATGATAAAACTTCACTAATTTTGCGATTAAATGTTACAATTAGCTAATTTTTTGTTCGCGGCTGGGCAATGATGAATCCTGAATGTCTCCGGGACAGTTGACTGCACAAAAGCTTAAAAGCTTACAAACTTAAAATACAGGAAATGACATACTTGCCTATCTTTGACACAAAAAAATCATGCAGAGACGAGTTTTCCAGACAGCAATTATCTTCTTCCTCCAAGTCGCCCTGGTTCTGGGCGCCCTGGTTCCGCCTGCGGCGGCGCTAACTCCTGAACAGCAGCTATTGAGCGAAGCTTGGCGAATTGTCAACCGCTCTTACGTGGACGACAGCTTCAATTCCAAAAACTGGTGGTCGATCCGCGAAAAAGCCGTCAAGCAACCGCTTAACGACAGACAACAAACCTACACGGCGATTCAGGGGATGCTGGCGAATCTCGACGACCCCTTCACTCGACTGCTGAAACCCGAACAGTACCGCAGTTTGCAGGTCAATACTTCGGGAGAATTGACTGGTGTGGGGCTGCAAATTGCGATCGACCCCCAGACAAATACCCTGACAGTGGTGGCTCCTTTGGCCGATTCACCGGCGGATAAAGCCGGCATCCAACCGCTCGATCGCATCTTGAAAATTGACGGCACTCCCACCTCAGAATTGACCCTAGACGAAGCGGCAACTCGAATGCGCGGCCGCCGAGGCACTGCTGTCATCTTGACCTTGGGGCGCGAGGGAAGGGACGCTGCTGAGGACATTGAGCTGGTGCGCGATCGCATTGCTCTGAATCCGGTTTACGCCGAATTGCAGTCTGGGCCGGACAATTTACCGCTGGGCTACATTCGCCTCAGTCAATTCAGCGCTAACGCCACTGAAGAAGTCGCCCACGCGATCGACCGTTTGGAAAAACAAGGAGCCGCAGCCTACATTCTCGATTTGCGGAACAACCCGGGCGGGCTGTTGCAAGCCGGGATTGAAATTGCCCGCCTGTGGCTCGATTCCGGGACGATCGTCTACACCGTCAACAGACAAGGCATTACCGGCAGTTTTGAAGCCTCTGGAGGAGCCTTGACACAAGATCCGCTGATCGTTTTGGTGAACAAGGGAACTGCCAGCGCTAGCGAAATTTTGGCGGGTGCGCTGCAAGATAACGGCAGAGCTGAACTTGTGGGCGAAAAGACTTTCGGCAAAGGGCTGATTCAGTCGCTGTTCGATTTGTCTGACGGTTCCGGGTTGGCGGTGACTGTGGCCAAGTACGAGACGCCGAACCACACGGATATTAACAAACTGGGGATTGCGCCCGATCGCGCAGTGCCGCTGGAGCCGATCGCGCGCGATCGGATCGGTACCGAAGCAGACTTGCAATATCAAGCTGCACTGCAACTGCTGAAAGAAAAAACTGTAATGGCAAAGTCAGCTTAACTTTGAAGTTTTGAGCTTGTCGCATTTAGGTGAATACAGATGTCTCTCTGTATGCACCGTCTGCAACCGCACGCGCACTTGATAAATGCCTGAAGATTAAGGTTGCGCCGTTGATTCCTCAGCTTCGAGTGATTCGGGTTCCTGCAAAATCACGGAACGCTGCTGGGGGTCAACTCGATTGCTTTGCTCTTGCATCACAGTTTTAGCAAGACTCGGGTCAAAGTAGCGGTTAAAGTCCGATCGCGACTGATTTACTCGCCCTTGAGTAAGATTGACTTCAGCTTGGATTTCGTGCAGTTTTTCCTGCACTGCCCGGTAGTGAGGCAAAAGCTGAATCAAAGCAGAAGTGGCACAGACCGAAAGTACCATATTGACTGCCAACTTGACTCCTGTTTCTACCGCAAGCGTTTGGTGAGGGTAGGAACGCTGGCGGCTGCTGCTGCGGCGAGGAGTCACCCGAGGGGAGTTTTTTACAGGACGCAGTGGGGTAACGGTGGGTTGAATTGCTTGCATAATTTTTTTTTCTAATACCTGAGACTGACGTTTTGGATCGCAAAGCGTGCAAATTCTGAGCTTAACGCACGATCGCCCTGATTCGTGACGGTGCTGACAGCCAAAATTGTTGAGACAAAGGTGACGCCTGAAGACGGAATTTCTCCATAAAAATGCCTGCCCTTGCAGTCTCGTCTTGTTGACCACAAACAATCTACTGCACTGCAGCAGCAATTGTCTGTAATTTCGAGAGATTTAACTGGTCAGGCAGGCTTTTTGCGGTTCGCAACTGGTTTCTGGAAACTACTTGTACAGTTCAGTTGACAGCCGGAAAGCCAAGATTCCGGGAATCAAAGCAATTACGAGCGCTACGTAGACTTGGGTATCTGTTAAAGACATATGAGGAAAACTCCTTTTCGCGGGCACGAGCTTTCACTAATTTGAGACAAATTGGCGCTTTTGGGAATCATTTGTAACAATTCGACAACAAATTTGGTACGTCTGGGTAGGAGTGGGAGAGGGGGAGAGTCGGAAAAATGCGAGATGGGGAGAGTGGGAAAAATCTTGCTTCTACCCTCGAAGCTCAACATCCATCAGTTATATCCGCTAAATCTCGATCGCGCGATCGTCGCCAAACTTGCGCAAGGACGATCGCCCGCGACAGAATCGCCCCATTAGGTTAAGATAAATAAAGGCGACACTAATTTTAGACAGAGCCGGTGATTTGCACTGCGCTCGATCCTTGCAAATCTTAGGTGCACAAAATAATTAATGCTAGATCAATTTCTTGACGGTTCGCCCAATTTGGGAGTTGACACCTTTTTATTATTGTTGGTTTTGGTGGCTTTGGAGGCTGTACTTTCGGCTGACAACGCGATCGCCCTGGCATCTATTTCTAAAGGTTTGGAAGATGCCAAGCTACAGCGACAGGCGCTCAACTTCGGTTTAATAATTGCTTTTGTACTGCGGATCACACTAATTTTAACGGCTACTTGGGTAATCCAATACTGGCAGTTTGAACTGGCAGGAGCACTCTACCTGCTGTGGCTAGTTTTCCAGCACTTTTCCTCAGATGCTGACGAGGAAGGAGAACATCACGGCCCCAGATTTGCGTCTCTGTGGCAAGCAATTCCGGTGATTGCTCTGACGGATTTAGCGTTTTCTTTGGATAGCGTTACTACGGCGATCGCCATTTCTGACGAAACTTGGCTCGTGCTCACAGGCGCGACAATTGGAATTATCACGCTGCGGTTTATGGCCGGATTGTTCATCCGCTGGCTGGACGAGTTCGTTCACCTGGAAGATGCCGGCTACGTCACAGTTGGCTTGGTGGGAATGCGATTGCTGGTGAAAGTAATTAATGACAATTTAGTTCCGCCCCAGTGGCTGGTAGTTTCCAGTATCGCCTTGATATTTATCTGGGGATTTTCTAAACGCAATGCTGAATTTATCGACAATTTAAAATCCTCGGAAGTTGCTCTCGAACAGCCAGAAGCAGAACCTGTAACGCAGGATGCGAAAGGACAGAAGTCCGAAATTTAAGATACTGTCGTTCGCTCAAAAGTCGATCGAGCTTCCATAAAAGCTCGGTCGATTTTTTATAATAACATTGGTGGTAGGTGGGTAGGGATTAGACTGTAAAGCAGTATTATCTAATTAGCTTGCCAATTATCAAACCAATTATCACAGCCGTTAACTCATAGGAGCCTATTAGAAAAGAAACCATAATCAACATTATAAAAGCAGAAAATGGTGCATTAGTATACGTTTTTGAATTGAGCAATTTACTTTTATATTCATCAAATCTTTCCACATACTTCTCCTGCGTGAGTTCGCGACCATTTTCATATTGTTGAGCAGAAGTCTGAATAAACCAGTGGCTGCCAAAAGCTGTTAAACCTAGAAGTAAAATCAACTTCGCCAGCCACCTATTTCTAGTCGATCTTCTAATTGTGAAAGTTAGTTTTTCGTCAGATTGCTGTTGGGGTGGGTCTGTAAAATCCATAATACCTCTCAATTATTCTTGTTATCGTGAACTAATTATAGTGCAAAAATTGACTTGTATTGAAGCAAACCGCCATAACATTTTAAACCACTTTTTGCGTAAGTTTTGCTAGTGCGATTAGCAACCTACAACTCGCCAGACTCTAGTTGCTCTAAGTATATAAAATCAGGAGACTTGACTCCCGCTTCAGCTCTAATTTTAACCAGTTCAGGAGATTCAAAAAAGCGCTTCGCATCGTCTATTGATGTCCACGATGAAAAATGTACTATTTTATTTGGCTCGCTGGCATATTTTAAAACTTGATAGGTTCTCTCTCCAGCTTCCTGGCGGATATCGGAGGCTTTGTCAAAAATCTTTTTCCACGAATCATAATTTTCAACTTCATGGATAATCAGGACGTACTGCATAATGTGTTGATTTGGCAACTTTGTTTGATAAATAGACATCTCCCATAATTATTGTGGAACAGGCATCCGGCCTGTTCCTCACAGGATTTTTGGGAGATGTCTAATCGATCGCTCTTTTGGAGATCCGCAAGAGCGATCGTAACTTAATTCAGCCAGCGTTAGGATTAATAAAGCAAATTGTTTGAATTCCGAGGCCCGACAGTTGATAGATTCAACCCGCTATCATAAATGTCGTCAGCAATCTTAAGTCCCAGCGGAATACCACCAATATTCTGAGAGAGGTCGGGATCGCCTGTAGCATTTTCAGCAAAAGCATCAAATACCCAATGCACCCCTAAAAAGACACGACTGATGCCATTTTCGACAATCATTTGCCACAGCCCACCTGGAAAACTGCGAACGTGTTTGGGTCGCACAGTTCCCTTATTGTCTCGGTTAATGCCATTGAACTCATCAGAGACAAAGGTAATCCCATCAAACAAGGTGTCATTGCTGCGGCTAGTTACCTCATAAAACCGTCGGGTAATATGCAGCGCCGCTGCACCAAACGTAGCGTGTCCAGAAGGATAGGCTGGAAAATTTGGCGTACCGTTTTTTTCGGTGGAATTCGTATTCGGTGCCCCTAGCGGTAGCCACCCGGTATCAGCATCCCCAGAGAGGACGTTATTGCCAGTACCCAGCGGGCCTAAAGACGGATCGTTTTCCCGAATGCCGACGACGGGTCGCCATAAATCGTGAATGTATTTCTGATCCCAAGCTAAAACACCAGCATCTCCCATTGCAGCATTCACCAGCGCAAAAAGACGAGCATTTCGATCGACACTATTATTCTGAGCGATCGCCACAGCACGGACAATCTGGTTGTACAAGCGAGGGGGTGTCCCTAACTCAGCAGCGCCATCATAGCCCCAGTATATGCCGATGAGTGTTTGATTTGCAGTTCGAGCAGAAATACCTGCAGGCAAAGTACCCATCAATTCAGGTGCAATCCCTTTCCCCTGCACCTGTTTCAGGGCGTTGATATATTCACAACTCCCCGGCTGAGGTGGATCGCATAACTCATGACGATGGGTGACAGCAAAACATCTTGAATTTGCGCCATAGAAGGGCGCATGAAACCCTTGACCGGGATTATCGGGATCGGGACGATGCGCACCATGAGCCATTGATGCAGCATAGCCATCACCGCTAGCGCTAGGATCGTCCTGTCGCTTATCCAAGATTTTTTGAGCTACCAAAAGACCAAATTCATGACCTTCTTGTAGACCGTTGCCTGATAAACCTGCTTGAGTATGTTTCAGATCGAAAAAGGATTTTTGACTGGGATACAAGCTAGACAATGTAGCGCGGGCAGCGGCGGCCACGGCAGCATTGGCTGAGGCATTTGGTTTCGGACTAGGTAAGCCAGGAATATAAGCAGATAAGTCAACAACTGGAGTGACTGGATTACCTCGTACCCCTGCATAAGCATCATACATGGCTAAGTGAACGATCGCCAAAGCGCGAGAACTCAAAGTGGGGCCTGGTTGCTCTTTCTTGCCGTTAGTAAAACTAACACGATTGGCTTCCAGTGCAACTTCATTCCAATACAGAATTGGGTCCATTATGTCGATCCTAGGAATAGTTAAGTATGGCTGCTTACAAACGCCAAAACGCTAATGCGTTGGTCTGTAAAAAAGGGTGATTTTGCTTTTAATTGCAGCTAATTTCAGCTTGAGTTCACCCTTACTTTCAGTCAGTAAATCTAGCTGATGAGTCTGACTCGTTGCGCTTATTATCAGCAAAGTCTGAGGCGCTTGCCTAGTCGCTTTTTCGAGTTACCTCAAATGAGTGTCACTCGTTTGAGTGACATCAAATCCTCTCTTCATCGGAACGATCTAAAGGTCGGATACGGCTTTTGGAGTGTCCCTGCAATCGATCGCAGTCGGGAAACAGCACTGCCGTGTCGAAAGCTTGTCATTCCGGCGCAGCCGGATTTGATATGACTTGGCCCAAATTTCGTAAAAGCTCGATCGCTCTTTTTTGTATCGGCAAGAGCGATCGCAACTCAATCTAACCAAGGTTTAGGAAACAGCTTGGGATTCCTGATACGTCGGGAAATCCGTGTAACCTTCTGCACCAAAAGAATACCACGTAAACATTTCAGCAGGTGGATTCAGCGGCAAATTGCGGGCGAAACGCTCTACCAAATCGGGATTGCTGATAAACGGACGGCCAAAAGCAATTAAGTCAGCCACTCCGCTGGAAATCGCAGATTCAGCCTCCTCCTGAGTATATCCGCAGTTGCCGATCGGTGGCCCTGAAAACACCTCCCGGAACTCAGCTAGCGTCATCGGCGCTCCCAATTCGTGAAAGCCAAAACCCAAACCGTCCATCAGGTGAAGGTAAGCTAAGCCGTAAGCATTTAACTGCTCGGCAATATAGAGAAATGCTGCTCGATAATCTGGCGAACCCATATCATTGTAAACACCGTTAGGAGAGAGGCGAACTCCAACTCGGTTGGCCGGCCATACTGTCAGAATCGCTTCGACAATTTCCTTAAGAAAACGGTAGCGATTTTCGACTCCGCCGCCGTAGGAATCAGTTCGCTGATTAGTTTTGGATTGCAGGAATGTATCGATGAGATAGCCGTTAGCGCCGTGAATTTCCACACCGTCGAAACCCGCTATTTTTGCTCGTTCTGCCGCCTGGCGATAATCCTCTACAATTAGGGGAATTTCATCTGTTTCTAGAGCGCGGGGAGTTTCGTAAGGTTGTTTGCCACTGGGAGTATGAATTTCGCCACCATTTATTTTGATAGCAGAGGGTGCAACTGGCAATTCATTGTTTGCATGAAAGCTGCTGTGGGAGGCTCGCCCGCAGTGCCAAAGTTGCAAGAAAATCGGTGTTTCGCTAACAGCAGCCGTCACCTGTTTCCAAGCTTCGCCCTGCTCGTCTGAATAAATACCAGGCGTATTCACCCAGCCGTTAGCTTGCTCGGAAATCACGGTAGCCTCTGTAACAATTAAACCAGCTCCGGCTCGCTGAGCGTAATAGTTTGCCATCAGGGCATTGGGAATCCGCCTTTCACCAGCTCTGGCTCGCGTCATCGGTGCCATGACTACCCGGTTGTTTAAGACTAAATCTCCGAGTTTGAACGGTTCGAGAAGTCTTGAAGATGCTGTTTGAGTGTTCATCTGAATCCTGTGGGTAAATCAGAAGTGCGATTTCAGGATAACTTAAAAATATCGGATCTCGATCGCGATCGGGTCGATCGCGCGATCGATACTCTGGCAAAAAGAGGATGGGCATTAAAAAAATAGATATGCGATCGAACCGTGAAGTTGGGCGGCAGCAGATAAGCTTAGCATCACCACCCATATTTATCGTCCGTCTACTCCTGCGCGTTGTTAGCACTCTCCCACCGCACCGCATTTTCAAGTCATCAAAGCGTTTGGGCTCGTTGTCTGGCTTCCAGTTCCTCAAGGCGAACCCTCTTCGCTATCTGTTGGCCCTTGACCGCTATAGTATTTTTCTCGAAGGATTTTAAGTTCAGGCAAGTCAAATATGTCAGATGGATTACCTTCAAGAGCAAGATTCCGCGCGCTAACGAGCATAGGATCATTTACCTTCACAGAAAATTCTTGCACAGCATTAGGTTCAAACTGTCCCAAAATTAATAGATAGTTTTTCTCTAATCTGCTTGGTGGTCGTGGTTCAAAGCGCAGAGCCGTCTTCACTGCTTCAATATGGTGACTTTGCTTAAAGTCGTTATACTTGTGTCCTAAACATAGCCAAGTCTCAGTCGCCATCAGCCTTTCGGCTATACTAACTGAACCATCTGAAATAGTTGCAAATTCAACAATCAGTTCCCATTCTTGAGCATCAATGTTCGGTAGAAAGCGCATTGCCCTGATCGTAATCGCTTTGAGATATTCAGCAGATTGCTCAAGATTTTGATAAGATATCAATAAACTTCTTATTTCAGCAAGATAGCCTTGTCGCGCTAGATTTTCCAGCACATTTATGGGATCGCGGATAATCCAAGATGCTTCAGGCAAAATTTCCATTAATACGCCACGTATATCCTCAAGCCCCAAAATAGAAAGTCTATAGAGAGCAAAGCGAATATATCTCTGCAATTTACGTATCTCATTTGAATTACTACCATCTGATTCCTGCAAACTTTGCCAGCTATCCTGGAATAGCTTAACTAACTCTTGACGTAATTCATCTCTATTGTTGTCCCAGATGTTATTAGAACTCGTGAAAGAAGCAGCCCATTGAATGATTGCAGTAAAAGAGTCTTCCTCTGGTGGCTGTGTAGACTTTAATTCCCCTTCAAATCCCAAAATTTCTTTTTGTTTGGATAAGTCTTTATCACGACTCTTTATGTTGAATAGGTACTTATATATTTTGCGACTAAGATCGGTATTGTGCGTATAAATTCTTATGGCTCTTAAACATTGCTGATAACGCTCAATGTTATGCCACCAGAGTTCATCATTGTGATAGGAGCTTGAAAAAATAGCACGGTGTTCTGAGTTCAGTATCCAAAGTGGGTTCACAACACTATCAAAGCGCTCGTTCAATTTATCTAGAAGTTCATCATCATTACATTGCTCTAAAAACGAAGAAACTTCGTAGATTTTTTCTGTTTTTTTATCGTTGAGATTGAGACCTAGCTTTTGTAACTCATCCGTTAAAACACTTTCAATTACATCGATATCTTCGGGATTTGGAATGATTATAATCATGTCATCAACATAACGATGAAACTCAACTCCCCACTCATTACCACTTCCAAATTTTGCATCTACTGAAGTTAAATAAATATTTGCATAAAATCCCGATCCAATGCTTCCCTGTGTAATACCTTGACCCAATTCATGCTCATCAATATTTTTAGAAAGTAATAACCGAATTAGCCAACGTACACGTTCACTAACTGTTAATTCGCTGGAAAGTTCAGTGCAAAGCCGATCTTGAATAATTTTTGTATAGAATGATTCAATATCTACTCTTAGAATTGCACCATTAGGATAGTTACTAGCACTGTCTCGTGCTTTTTTTATGTAATAACAATAAGCTTTAAACCAATATTCATATAGATACTCTGTATCTCGATTATTATGTTTGCCAGAAATTTTATAGGCATAGCTGCTACCTCTCAACTGAGAAGTTTTATCACCTAATTTCTGAATAATAGCTACTGAAAGGATTTCTTCTTCAATACGCGAAAGTCCTTTAGGTCGAATACCTTTTTCGTTCTTAGGAACTTTATATGATATCAAATCATTTGTTAGCGCAACGTCATCATAATAAGCATTTAATTGCTCGTGTAAGTCGTAGAGCCTAACTTCAATATCTCGTTCAAACAAGCGCATTTCAGTCTCATCGCATAAGGCCTGTCTTAAAAGATTATTGTGTGCTCTGGCCCAAGCCAATCTGAGATTATCAAGACTGATGACTCCATTCCAATCCTGATCTTCCGCTAAATCAGCACTGCATATCGTCTGAAAATCAGCATAAAACTTTATAGGATTACCAGTTTTATCTCTATTTCTATCTTTCCAATAACTACTATTCGGATTGTCAAAAAATATTTGATGATTGTCGCCATGTATTTGTTTAACTGTATGACGCTTCCCTATAACATCTCTGAGAGTAGATGCCATTTCTCTGACTCGTTCTTCTAATGTTACTTCACTCTTAGTATTAGCTTGAACATATTTTTCTATATTTTTGGTTGCAATAGTCAAAATATGCATCGTATCAACTGGTACATCTTCAATTATCTGCCTATAAGCATGAGCCTCAGCATTGCCAAATTTTTCAGGAACCTCTGCAAGAAAATCGCACATTTCAGGATCGATTTCCATCAAGGCATTATACTCGTTTTCCTGATTTCTGAAAATTTGACTGAATGGAGAAACAACATTTAATTGAATTGTCAAAATATTTGAAAGACAAGGAAGCTGTAATATACTCAGCTCTTTTTTGAGATTTTGAATTATTCCGGGAGTGGCTTCTGGAAAGCCACTTTTTATACATACGAAGTTGAGTTCTACTGAGTCTACAGCAGAAGATTTCAATTTAGTCATGAGTTGCTTGTAAAGAAGAACTGAAAACTGGTTAGGATCTATGCCAATAGCTAAAATACTGATATCGTTTAAAATTTCGCCTTTTTCTTTTAAAGTAAGTACAGTCTCTATGACAGCAGCAGTACCCGCTCCTGCGCCACATCCAATATCTAGAATACAAAATCTTTGCTTATGCCTAAGCCAGCTTATTAATCTAGTTTCACTAACAACATTTTCTAGAATATGTGCAGCTTTAAAATAGTGTGTCGGAAAAAGATTATAATACTGAAAAGCCACACTTTTTAGATCTTTCTCTTGTAATATTTTTTGCCATTTCCCGCGAGGATCTATTGATTTATATCCATTGGCTGAGGCAACGCCATCAAGCCACTGATGTACAGCAGTATAGGCATCTGCAACAAGAGGATGAAACTGGCGATATATAGGTTGTGGTTCAGTCATTGAATGTATGCCTTTGGTATTTGGTTGATGAATTTGCTTCGGGGCTTTGAGAAACCCCTAGAATCTTTTGAGTAAGCTGATATAAACAATCTTCGCTTTGCTCTAGTCATTGCGACATAAAACAACCGCCTTTCTTCTTCTAATTTGTTGTCACGAACACTATAATAACCAGGGAATTCATCCTCAGTAGCACCTGCAATGAAAACGCTGTCAAATTCCAGACCTTTGGATTGATGAATTGTGATGATAGGAACTTGGTTATCGTCTTGAGAAACTTGCTCTAAGTTTTTAGCAAGCGCCGTAAATTCAAGGATGCTGCGTAAAGACGTGTCAGGGTGCAAAGCTGGATCGTCCCGTTCTTGAAAAATTTGTACAAGATGTCGGAGGTTTGCCAAGCGTTTTTCTTCTGCTTGGTAATAACTGTATAATCCAGATTCTACCAGTAACTTATCAAGCAAATCTGGAGGTCGCAACGATTGGCTAGCATCACGCCAGTGTTCCATCTGCTCAGCCAATTTTTCAAACTCCTCGCCATAGCGATATACTAAGGCTTGTCGATAATCAGCTCTTTGCTCAACCAATGGTATTAGCAATCCCAGTAAATCAATTGTGGTTCTCACATCATCCATTGCCTTGTGGCTAGGCAGATGTGCAAGATTCAAACGATCTGCTAATACTTCCAAACTGTAACGCTCAGACTCAATAAAACGATTTGCTAGCTCTAATGTGTCTTCCCATTGCAGTTTCGGAGCAGTAATACCAACTTTTTGAGATTGGGCAGTCACCATCTTGATGTCAAAGCCTACATTATGCCCAATCAGCATAGAATCGCCAACAAACTCGAAGAACTCGCCGAAAACATCTTTCGCAGGTCTACCATTTTCTGCCAAAAAGCGATCGCTATGTCCATGTATTCGTTCTGAGTCACCAACACTCACAGTATTTGCAATGTAAGCGTGAAACTCAGCCTGTGGTTTTCCTGGAACTAGGCAAATTGCAGCTATTTCGACAATCTCATCTTGGCTCACTGAAAACCCTGTTGTCTCTACATCAAAAACCGTTACTACTCCAGATGAATAGACTTTTAACAGTTCACTGAAAGGATCTCCATCTGTAAAAGTCCGGCTTGATACCATGTCCGTTAAGCTCAAACCGCAATCCTTTCCTGACTCAATTACATTTTTTATTGTTGCATCGCCGATCGCACGACTTGGCCGGAGTAGCATCCGACGCATTGCTCCTGCATCAAAAGGGTTGAGAATGAGACGCAGGTAAGCCAGAGCGTCTTTTACTTCCTGCCGCATGAAAAATTGGAATTTTTCAACTGTGACGCAAGGAATGCCCATGCGTTCCAATGTCCGACTCACAACTTTTGTGCGTTCATGACTGCGGGCAAGAACTGCCACTCGGCTGTAGACAAAATCCGTTTGATTGTCTGCTAGTAGCTGGATTTGTTGGCCAATCCACTCGGCCTCGGCTGGTTCATTATTTGCTAAATAAACTTGAATCAACTCACCGACTTCTGATTCAGGCGCAGGTGTGATTTTTGTTTGTCGGTGTTCAAAGGAATCTGCAAACCCAGAAGCCGCATTTAGAAGGGTTTTCGTTGCTCGATAGTTCCAAGCTAAAGAATACTTTGTAGGGTTTAAATCACGATTGAATTGCTGAATTACCCGATCGGGTTCTGACCCTCTCCACTCATAAATAGTCTGATCCAAATCCCCAATCATTGCCAGATTGCCGCTGTTAGCTGCCAAGTGCTTAACGATGCCGTACTCCGACAAATGGGTGTCTTGAACTTCGTCAACTTGAACAAAATCAAACTTATCTGCCCAACGTTGGCTAATCTCTAGTTCATGCTCTAACATGACCCGAATATAAAAAACGAGATCGGCAAAGTCTAAGGCGTGACGCTTTTGAAGGATACTTTGATACTGAGCAGCACGTTGGGCATAGTTATTGCCTAATGGGGCATAAAGATTTTCGACTAGATTATTCAGCGATAAGTCGCGATCTTTAGCCTCTAATTTGCAATTAGCTAACTTATAAAGCAAGTCCCTGGCATCCCGATCGTTCGATTTATCGAAAACTTCCTTGACGAGTTCAATACAGTCGGTCTCGTCATAAATCACGAAATCTGCTGGCAGTCCAAACTGACGAGCCTCAACTCGTAGTATGGAAGCACATAAACCGTGAAAAGTCTTGATTGTCAAATGTTTTAATTGCTCTGGACAATACCGAGATAGCCGCTCGCTCATTTCTTTGGCGGCTCGATTGGTAAATGTCAAACAGAGAATGCGTTGAGGAGAGATGCCCCGATTTATGGCACACAGAACTCGCTCTGCTAAAACACGAGTTTTGCCTGTACCAACCGGAGCAAGTACCAAAATTGCGCCTTCTATATGGCTAGCGATCTCGTTTTGTTCAGAGTTAAGCTCGTTGCTGTACATGATTCAGTGGGCGCTTTAGCGAATAATTTTAGCTCTGGTCATTCGGCAATGTCGTCAGTATTTTTTAATTTTTTGCAATGCTGAGTGCTTGACTATTACTCTCATAACTAAGCTTTAACTAAGAGCTGACGATTATTCAACGTGTCGCATCTCTTAAATAACTTCCCAACTGCCCCCTAACAGATAATTCAGAGGGCTAACTATTAATTAGGCTGAGTCGATCCATTTATCTACGGACTCTACCAAATAGAAATAAAACTTGCAAGTAATTTACTAGATTTCAGTGAATATACGGAAATCCGATCCGTAAAATACATAGGGCTTGCATATGGGGCGCAGAAACCGGGGTTTTTTATGAAAAATACTTCGTTAAGCTGTTGGGCATCTAAATTGTATTTTTTGTGGGGGCTGCTATATCCCACCCCACAAAAACCTGATTAAATTCGACTTCACTGTTTAAATCCAGAACAGCTTACACACGGCAAATTCGGTAAAAAACGCGGTTTCTTTGCCGGAGTGCATTCAGGACCGATACAGCTATTTTCCTTAATGAATGGCAAGGTTCCGTCTATTTCTTGACCGTTGTGGGTCTCAAACCAAAATTTCCCCTAATCACTGTGAATATAGGGATAATTTCGGTCTATTTTACGCTCGAACTCAAGCCCAAGGAACTTTTAGACCCAGTGCGTGCGGTGGATTTCCCGTTGACGCTGTTCTAGAAGTATCCTGATGCCGATCGACCTTTGTGCACTCCTTCGATCGGCAATTGCTGCACCTCAAACAGAATTAGGTACGTGTACCCGAGATCGGACGATACCCGTGCAGGCGGTTGTAAGTCGCTGTTCTAGAAGCTATTTTATGCTTGATACTCCTCAGAGAAAACTCGGCCATGCGGCTCACCTGGGTTCTTTTCAGCCAGTGCTTATACCCGTCGGCTACAGGGCCGGAAAGCAGATCGTACCATCGCTGAATCATTTTTTCGGCGGTGAAATCTTCCGCGCGCTTTAGCCCGTTTGCTACCATTTTTTGATACAGTTCAGGCTGTGACTTCAGTAGTTTAACTGCCTCAAATACTTCTTGAGGTGTTTTCACTTCGATATAATCTAGGTCTGATTGTCTCTGTTCGCGGAAGGCCGGCTCAGGCCCGAGCAAAGCTGGTACTCCCGCTATCCAAGCATTAACCAGCTTGCTAGCTGGTTTGACCATAGCATCTTTTTCTGTGAGATCGCGCACAGCTAAAACTAAATCATCGGTGCTGTAGTCATGCCACATAATAGGCCCGGTTTCAGGTCGGCCGTTAATTCTAAGTGTGACACCCAGTTTTTCTAGTTCTTGCTTAAATTCAGGAGAACGAAACGATTCATATAAATTAATTTCCCCGCCTTTGAAAACAATATTTTCAATTGTACTGCCTCGTTCCTTCATCCTTGGGATTAGACCGGGTTGGGGCCAGTGAGGTATGAATATATCAGTTTTTGAATTGAGACAGACTTTATTTTGCACCACAGTGAAATTGCAAATAGCAGGTGGAAAACCATCACTTCGACAGCCGACGATAAAGGAGTTAAAAGTCCGATCTTGAATTCCTAAATCTAGAGAACTAACTACACAAATCTGTCCCGGAGTAAATTTTTCAGAAATTGATACGTTGAGGTGTTTTTGCTTCAGATATAAATAGGTAAGGATAATCCAACATTCTTCGTTAGATTGAATGCGGCTGTGTAAAGAGTTCGGATCGAGGATTGATGTTTCTGAGGAGTCAAATAGCTCGGGCCAACGTTCAGAATGCCGAATCACAAATGTGACAGGGTATGGAAGAGGGAGAAGATCGATCGCCACAGCTTTTTCCTCCAGAGTATACTAATCGTTTTGAATGGGACGGCTTGTCTTTAAACCAATCTATCTGACCATTAATTGTACTGCAACTGCGGCCTGCTCAACTGCATATAATATACCTGTTATGGCTTTTGGGAAAGGATTGGACGCGATCGCTTGACTGTTTTTACTCTCGCGTTTGGATGAATTGCGATCGGCATTGGGCGATCGAGGGCCCGCCCGTGCCCGATCGCCAACTTATGCTATTTTGCAGGTATATTAACGAACATTTGGAGCGAGATATCAAGCTGGCAGATTTAGCTCAATTATTGGGGATGAGTAAATTTCACTTTAGCCGGATGTTTAAACGGGCGATCGGCAGAGCTCCCTGTCAATACCCGATCCAGCAGCGGATAGAAGGGGCCAAGCTGTTGTTGAAGCAAAAAGAGCGATCGATTAAGGAAGCGCGATCGCGGCTATTTGACTACCGATAGTTTGAGCGGTAGAGAGAATTTCAAAGGCGGCGAATCCAGTTGGAACTGCGCTCGATCGCCCTTTTGCGGATTAAATCGATCGCTCTTGCTGCTGGGCTTACCAACTTGCCCTCACGGTTCATAGACTTGACTGCGATGAGCTATCGCCACCACAAATACCTGCACCACTTCATCGTCGATCGAGTAAATGACTCTGTAGTCCCCAATTCGGTAGCGATAGTACCCTGCATAATCTCCTTTGAGGGCTTTAATATTAGGGTGCGATCGGGGAGTTTGTTCTAACTGCTCCAAACATCGGGCAATTTTATTCGCTAGGGCTTTGTCAGCATTGACATAAACCTTTTGAGCATCAGGATGGAGAAGAACTTCATACATCAGAGCGAAGACTTCTCCAGTTTGTATAATCAGTTTTAGGGGTTGCTTGATTTTGCTTAACTCGCTCTAACAATCCAGAAATTGCCAAAACTTCTTGAGTTGCAGCTTCGCTTTCAGCATTTGCTAAGTAAGCCGCAAAATCAGCAAGCACCTGTAATCGTTCTGGTGATAGTTGCTGGAGTAAGTCATTAAGCTGGCGGTGTAACTCTGTCACAGATATCAAATCTGCTGATGAGCGATCGTTCATTTGGGAATTATCCGTGCTTTTTTCCTCATCTTACCGCATAGTTTTTTTGTTTGTCAATCTCCAGTTGCGATCGCGATTCAGCACAAGTTTACTCATCAATGATGTCATTTTACTTAAAACTACTCGTGGCGTACCTTAATAATGCCATATTCATCGCAAAGCATAATAGTCATTGCCATAAATAAGCTTACGAGAGCTGACTCAGTAATTATTTGTTCCATGACTTGCTGTAAATGAATCGGTTTAATATCAAAACAGGAAATTAAATACCGTAAGTTTTAGCGGGAAGAACATAACGGATAACTGCCCCTTCATTCTCAATTTTTCTAGCCAATTGCCAGAGCATTTCTTCGGACCATAAAGGTTCATGGTAGTACACAGTATCGAATGACAAGCAAGCTAGATTCTCGTCTATGATTTCTTCTGATGATAAAGGTTCGTCGCAAGACACATCGTTAGGAATATCTCCAGACCAAGGAGGAGGAGGCTCGCCTCTAATGTCTCTATAGTCCTGATTGGTAAATTGTTTTTCCCTCCATTTCACTGCTCGATCGCAGTACAAATCTGTTCTGTAGCGCCGATAAACTCGCCTTGTTCCGCAAATATTTCGATAAAGCTAGTATTATTTTCCCAAGCATCATCGCACAACCCTACAACAAACAAAAAAAATGTGTCTTGTCCAGCAATCGGAATTTTTACGAGAAATAACTCGCTCAGAGTCCACTGGGAATACCAGAAGTGACGGGCGAAAGCATTAGCGACTGTTGCAGGGATATTCTGCTGTATTCTCTCGATTTCTACACAATCAAAACCGCAATTAACAGATTTTGCTAACAATTTAAGACTGGCAATTTGTTGATAGAACGGGCAAACTTCAGGGCATCTACCGCCCACGACTGTCTCGTATAAACTCACACCGTTCTCTTCGCAAAACTGCTCGTAAAACTGCCTGACGGCGAGCCTTCTTTCATCTAAATCCATCACTGCCAACCTGAGATGCTAATTGAACGGGAATAGATCGCCTACAACAACGATCGCTCAAGATGAGAGTTCTAACTGAGAATTGTATCGAAGATGCGGTACAAGACGCAATACGATGACTTGCTATAAATGAATCGGTTTAATGCAGTCTAAACTGGTCAAACGCTAAACAGACCATCTTTCGCAAATCGGGTGCATTGGTGTTGTTATGTCGCGCTAGGGCCCCAAAAGTTTGTCATACTCTGCGTGTGACCCAATCCAAAACCAAGCCATCTCCTTATCTTCCTCTACAGCAATGGCTCGGTATTGCAGCCCTACTCGTACAGACCAAAACCGCCGTACTTTCTTGAAATGCAGCGACGGATGCTGAGGGTTTTGCTTTAGTAATTCGTAACACCGATCGGCAAGTTCTTGAATATTCTGCGGTAACTGTCGGTAGTGATACCAGAAATCTGGAGTTGCTCGGTGTTTCACAGTTCGGTACAGCGTCCTTCCCGTAAATGCTGCAACGCTTTTTCAGCAAGTGCATCAAGCCGACCTGCTGCTACATCCGCCTCAAATTGTCGATCCCACAACTGGGCATCAAATTCTGCAAACCAAGCGCGGAAAGCAGAAATATCTTCAGCAGATAGTTGTTTGATAGCGTGTTCGATTTCGCTTAGGGTACTCATGTTCCTAAATGTCATGAACTTTCTGATTCCACTATAACACGAGCAGCAATCGATCGCCCGCTTTTTAGTTGCTGCTCTCATTGGTGGCGTCGAAGTCGATCGGATAATTGGTCAAACAACAGCTTCACAGCGATCGTCAAGGTAAATGATCCGATCGTCAAGATAAGAAGCTACAAAAATTAGAGCTTGTCGGATATCTTCATCCTCTAGTTCGGGAAACTCTTGATGTAGTTCTGCTCGATCGGGATAAGTTGCTAGTAGCTCAATCACTCGACGAACGGTAAGCCGAAGATTGCGAATACATGGTTGCCCATTCATCCGCTTGGGATTGCTTGTAATACGATCTATTTTCATTTACTCTAATCTCAACTCTTCCTTATTATTTTATATCCCATCTTCCCAGTTCTGAAACTTAGACTAATAAATTCTCGCTTGCCTTGGGTGAAACCGCAAATCAAAATCAAGTGCGGTACAAGACATGATATAATCTAAAATACTGCAAATTGCTAGTGAATGTCAAAAGCTAGGTAAATAATTTTATATACTCATGACTATTTTTACTCTGCGATCGATCAAAAAAGACTTCGGCATCAAGGAACTCTTGACAGATGCCAGCTTCAGCCTGGATGAAGGCGATAAAGTCGGACTCATCGGCACTAACGGTTCCGGGAAATCAACGCTGCTGAAAATGATTGCGGGCTTGGAGTCGATCGACTCTGGCGATCGCTGGGTGAATCCCGGCGCTACAATTGTCTATCTCCCCCAACAGCCGGATTTGGACGAAAGTCACACTGTTTTAGAGCAAGTATTTGCTGACAGTGGCGAACAAATGGCTTTGGTGCGCGAATACGAGGAAATTTCCGACCACTTGTCCCACGGTAAAGGCGATACTGATAAGTTGCTGGCGCGTTTGTCTGCGGTATCTGAACGCATTGATGAGGTGGATGCGTGGGATTTGGAAACTAAGGCTAAGTTGATTTTGACTAAGTTGGGAATTGAGGATTTTGATGCCAAAATTGGCGATTTGTCCGGCGGCTACCGCAAGCGAATTGCTTTAGCAACGGCTTTACTTTCGGAACCAGATGTGTTGTTGATGGATGAACCGACTAACCATTTGGATGCGCTGTCTGTCGAGTGGTTGCAGAATTATTTGAACGGCTATCGCGGCGCTTTGCTGCTGATTACGCACGATCGCTATTTTCTCGATCGCGTCACCAATCGTATCCTAGAGATCGATCGCGGCGACCTTTACAATTATGCTGGCAATTACGCCTACTACTTAGAGAAAAAAGCCTTAGCCGAAGAATCCGCAGCCAGCACTCAGCGCAAATTTTCGGGAGTATTGCGGCGCGAGTTGGAATGGCTGAAGAAGGGGCCGAAAGCGCGCAGTACGAAGCAAAAAGCTCGGATCGACCGCATTAAAGATATGCGCGCAGAGGAATTTAAAACAGCCAACGGCAAAGTCGAGATTGCGACAGCGGGGCGCCGAATTGGCAAGAAAGTTGTGGAGTTGCTGAATATCCGCAAAGCTTACGGCGATCGCACTTTAATTAAAGATTTTACCTACAATTTCACTCCCGAAGACCGGATTGGAATTATTGGCTGTAACGGTGCGGGAAAATCGACGCTGATGGATATCATCACCGGACGACTTCAGCCGGATTCGGGTACTGTAGAAATCGGGACGACGATTCACATCGGTTATTTCGACCAGCATTCCGAGGATTTGATACCAAACGAAGACCAGCGAGTGATTGAATACCTCAAAAGTGTCGCGGAATTGGTCAAAACAGCCGACGGAGAAATCATTACTGCTTCTCAAATGTTGGAGAAGTTTCTGTTTCCGCCGATTCAACAGTATGCACCGATTAGCAAACTTTCGGGCGGGGAAAAGCGCCGGTTGTTTTTGTTAAAAGTGCTGATGAGCGCGCCGAACTTGCTGATTTTGGACGAACCGACAAACGATTTGGACGTGCAGACTTTGGCGGTTTTGGAAGATTATTTAGAGGATTTCAACGGCTGCGTAATTGTGGTTTCGCACGATCGCTATTTTCTCGATCGCACGATCGACATGGTTTTCGCCTTAGAACCGGGCGGTAATTTGCGCTTGTATCCCGGCAATTATTCGGTGTATTTGGATCACAAAAAAGCCGAAGAAGCAAAGGAGCTTAAAGCCCAAAAAAATAAAGGTAAACTACCGCAATCCGCTGAATCTAACCAGCCAAAAGCCGAAGCTCAAGCTCCAAAACCGAATAAGCTGTCATTTAATGAAAAGCGGGAATACGAGAAATTAGAAGCTAAAATTCCGCAGATGGAAGCTGAGAAAGCAGAGATAGAGCAGATTTTGTCTCTCAATTCTCCGAGTGGGTTTGGTGAGGTGAAAAAGTTATCCGAACGTTTGGGCGAATTGAATCAAGAAATCGAGCGGGCGACTGAAAAATGGTTGGAATTGGCGGAACGGATCGGTTAAGTTAGGGTGAGTGCAAGTATGGCGTTGACAGCGTACCATATACTGAATGCCCAGATACCCGACTTCTTGAAGAAGTCGGGTATCTAAAATAAAAATCAAAAAATATCATGCTAAAACGGATATACATTGACAATTTTCGCTGTCTGGTAAACTTTGAACTTGACTTTGATGCAATTAATCTATTTCTAGGTGCTAACGGTTCAGGTAAATCGACAGTTTTTGAAGTATTGCAGAAAATCCAAGCATTGGTCAGTGGCGACAGTAAGGTAGAAGGAATTTTCAAGCCAGCGGACTGCACCCGCTAGCAAATCTCACAAATTCAGCGTTTCGAGCTAGAAATTCTCGGTAATGGCGGCTGCTACACATATCAATTACAAATCGATGACAATCGAGATAAATGTCGTGTTAGGTACGAGAGTCTGCTCTTTGATAACCGGCTTTTACTACAATTTGAATTCGGCGAAGTTCAACTCTATCGAGATGATTATTCACCAGGCCCGAAATACCAGTTTGACTGGTCGCAATCTATTCTGCCTTCATTAATGCCAAGAAACGACAACACGAAGTTAACTTGGTTTAGAGAACGGATGGCGCGATTTATCATCGTGCAAGTTGTTCCCAGCTTGATGGTTGATGAAAGCAAGCAAGAACAAATGCGTTTGACTCCAAAAATGGAAAATTTTGTTTCTTGGTATCGCTACTTATCTGAAGATCAAGGTAAGGTTGCGGAAATAGGAAATATTTTAAAAGATGTTTTGAATGGATTCAACAATTTTAAATTTGAGCGAGTCAGCGAAGAAAATGTGTTGTTAAAGCTGCGGTTTTCAGGAGAAACAGATAATATCAAACCAATTGAATATCGTCTCGGAGAATTGTCGGACGGACAAAAAACCTTAGTTGCTTTATACGCGCTGATTCACGGTACAAAATCTGAAGACTATACTTTGTGGATTGATGAACCGGAAAACTTTTTAGCATTGCCAGAAATTCAACCCTGGCTGATTGAACTTTATGACCTCTGTAGCGAGGGAAAACTTCAATGTTTACTAATTTCTCACCATCCTGAGTTAATCAACTATCTTTTAGCTTCACCAATTGGCTATTGGTTTGAACGTCAAAGCAATGCTGCGGCTAGAGTCAAAAAAATTAGCAGTGAAGTGGCTGATAATTCGGGATTGCCAGTTTCTGAACTGATTGCACGGGGATGGTTGAATGAGTCAGCGTAGAGTTCAGATTGTTATCCTTTGCGAGGACAGACAGCAGGAGGTTTTTGCCCGTCATTTCCTGAAAAAGCGAGGTTTTACAGGTCTATTTCGGACTAAAATATGTCCGCCCGGTAGCCAAGCTGGAGAACAGTATGTACGCACTCAGTATCCGGCGGAAGTGAAAGCTTATCGCCAGAATAGAAACCGGGTTTCGATCGGATTAGTGGTGTTAATTGATGCTGATACGAGTGCGCTGCAAGACAGACTAAATCAGTTAGCTAGTATACTTGATGAGGATGCTCAGGAAAAAAGGCGATCGAATGAAGCGATCGCACTTTTCGTCCCCAAGCGCAATATTGAGACTTGGATACACTACTTGCAGGGAGAAACTGTGAATGAGGAGGATGCTTATGCAAAATTTGAGAAACATGAGGCTGTTTGCAAGACCTCTGTTGAGAATTTAGCCGATCGGTGTTATTCTCAGATATTACCAGAAAATGCGCTGCGATCCCTTCACGCAGCTTGTGGGGAATTGCAGCGGCTTTTACCGCTTTTGGAGTAATGAGTTACCATCCTGCGAGTCTACTGCCAAAAACTTAACATCCGCTATTTTCCTTTTGCTTTCGCCGCCCGAGACTCGACTGTAAATCCAGGAATGTCTGCTAATTCTGCTGCGCTCAAACTGTATTGTTCGCAAACTAAACTCAGGCGAACTCCAGCACTTGTTACCGCATTCACAGAATGGGTTAAATCTCCTTGGAAATACACCAGGGTGTTTGCTTCAGGCTTAATTTGCCCGACTTGTTTTTTGTGACAGCGCAACAGCAACTCGCCGCCTTCGAGATTTGCGGGCACTTGCACGTACAAAACGCTGACTGTCGCCGGCGGTTCAACTGTTTTGCAGTACGATCGCAAAGATCGATCGATATGCGGATCGACGCGGGAACCTTCTTTCAGCAGCAGGGGGTTGAGGTAAAAAGCATTGCAATCTGGCTGTAGCGCTTGGTCGAGATAAGGTTTAAAAAATGGAAACTTCTGTTCCACCTGGCCGATTTCGGAACGTTGAAACACGAGTGAAAAGCCTTTTGTACCGATGAAGTCGCGGTTGAGGTTATTGATTGCAAAATAAGGAGATGCGAGAATTGCTCCCCGCAAGTCGTTGAGGTAAGTAATGCAGAAGGCGTTAAGATGTTTGCTATAGTATTTCAAGGCATTTCATAGATGTGCGATCGATCTCCAGAATACATCACGGCATCAATACTTGCTTATCTGGGCGATCGAACTCGCCAATCCCCGACGCACCGCAGCCGATCGCAGTTGACAAAAAACTTTTTTCTTGATATATATTTTTTTACATCCCATATTAAAGTGCGAAAAGATTTGTTAAGTGAAAAAAAATCAGCTAGCAGTCAAAGTGCTGTTACCCTGCCTCGGCTTAGCCTTAACTTTTATAATTTCCAATAATTTCCCCGTCGCAGCTCGAATTACTCCCAGCAATTCCCCCGCACCCGCACAGCAACAAACAACAACAGCAGCCCCGCAGACAGCAAAACCAGCCGAAACTCCCAAACCTTCCCTCAAAAGTCCTCCCAGCGTTGACAAGCCCACTGAAGTTTCCCTCGGTTTCTCAGTCCTCAACCTCGGTCGCATCAACCAAACAGATGAAACTTTCGATGTCAGCGGTTTTTTGTACGCAACTTGGCAAGACCAACGCCTAGCATTCGACCCCAATCTAGTTGGCGACAAAGTAGTTCGCTACACTCCCGAACAAATCTGGGAACCAGCTTTAACAATTTTCAACTCTCAGTCAGCCGCGAAAAGAGGTACGGTACAGTTAACAGCAAAACCGGACGGTACTGTCAATTATTTAGAACTCGTCAATGCGACTGTATCATCGGCATTGGATTTGAGAAAGTTTCCCTTTGACTCGCAAACCGCGCAGATTATTTGGGAACCTTTGTCCTCAGATGCCAAAGGTATCGTATTGCAAGAAAACCAAACTGCGACTGGATACAGTAAAGATGCTTACGTTTCTTTGTCGGAATGGCAAATCCTCGGCATCAACACCGCAGTCACTACAAAAAAAGCGGAAAAAGAAGATAAAACTTACCCGCGATACACTTTTGAAATAAAAGTCAAGCGCAATTTCCAATTCTATATATTTAAGGTTTTTCTGCCGCTGCTGCTGATTACGGTAATCTCGTGGACAACTTTTTGGATTAATCCGAACACGGCTTTTGTCCCTCAGATGAATGTAGGTATTACCAGTATCCTCACGGCTATTACTTTTAACTTCACTGTTGCTAATGCTTTGCCGAGAGTGTCTTACCTGACTCTGATGGATGCTTATATTTTTATCTGTTACATCTTTTTCTTTTCATCGATTATGGCTACTGTCACTTGCCATTTCCTGCTCAACTATCACAAAAAGCCGGAGGTTGCCGTTGGGATGCTGCGAAAGTTTCGCTGGATATTTCCCGCCGCTTTTATTGTTTCTCAAGCTACAGCAATGGCATTTTTCCTGCTGGGCTAAATTAAGTAAATTTAGAAGGTGATATTTTTCCAGAACAGCACTTATAGATATAAGCTAATTTTATGGTAACTGGCATTAAGTTTTTAGATTTTTATATTAAGAAGTGCAATGTTAAAAATTATTAAAAAAGTAATTAGGAATTATTCTCACTTAACGGACGATTTTGCAACTTTTGAGACTTTATTACTAAAATGTGATGAAGGTATGGTACATTGAAAATTATATAATCTGGCGTCAGCTCTAAGTATAAAACAAACAAACCAACAAACCGTCCACGGCTAAAAGTCTGAAACTCTTTTGAGTCCTAAAGTACAAGCGTCAACCCAGCCCAAGTCAAAAAAATCTTTCAGAGACCGTAAAGTAAAGTTATGTATCTAAATTTTGGTGGAAGCCGGGAGGGGGCATTGACAAAAAATCAAAAGTGTGTGGGAAAGTAAGGTGAGTGCGGGTAGGAGCAGAAATTAGCCAGCAAAAAAACATAAAATAGCCAGATAGCAGATTGAGGAAGCAAAAGAAGTTGGCACAGGACTAAACATATTGTGATGGGTGATGTAGAATTGACCTGTTCTGAACCAAGAATTGGTCAACATCACAAGTATCCTGTAGAAGTCTGAAGTTGAGAATCTCAGGGCTGTCGAGGAGCGGGAGCAACAAAAAACTATGCCTCAAAAAGTAATCGCCAAACAGATGTCTTTGGAATCGGCGTCCGAGCCGATCGCCGTCGCCGGAACCGTTGAAACACTACCCGCCGAAGCAGTGGCAGTCGAGTCCTACGCCGATCGGCTGATGGACGAACTGTTTGAAGGAGTCGATCGAGCCTTCGACGGCAGCGGACTGCCATCGGAGCCAGTGCAGCCAGCGGAATTTGTGGCGCTCAAGTCGATCTCGGTACCTCAAATAGTTTTGTCGCAGCCGCTGCCAGTCCAGTCGCAGCGAGGCGAAAAAGACGTAGAAGCGATCGCCCGCCAAGTCGCCCTAGAAACAACCAAAAAACAGCAGTCGAAACAATCATTCGACAGAATCCTGCTCGGAGCAGCCTGCGGCTCGCTGCTGCTAGTCATGGGATTGTGGCTGGCAAGCCGATCGGGATTGGTGCGCTTGCCCGCCGCCAGCTCTCCCTCCGCAGAAACGCCGGCAGCAACCGGTAAAATAGCACCGGACACCCAGTTTGTAGAATACGTGCAGCGCTCGCTAGTGGCGATCGAACAAAAAAAAGCACCCCCAGCCAACTCGCAACTTGCTGCAGTTCCGGGAGCAGCCGCCCCCGGGGCGCTGCCGAGCATTTCAATTTCCGGCGCGCCGCCGGCAACCGCAGGTCTTTCGACAGCAGTCAACCGCATTGCTAATGCCCTAGAACAAGCCGCCGCGCAGCCGGGAGCACCAGCACCCCAAGTTGTAGTCATCCCTCCCCCCGCTCAGGTAACAGTAGCTCCGGCGGCTCCGGCGGCTCCTGTTGCCGCCGCAGATTCCCCCTCGCCGGCGGCAACAGCATCCGGTCGCGCGATCGCCGCCGCCGGCCCGGGTACTGGAACTGCCGCCGCTTCCCCTTCCCCTTCGGAGTCTCCCCAGCCGAAGATTTTGGCTCGCGAAACAGAATCGGCACCAGCGCCCGCAGCCGCCCAGCAAGCAGCACCAGCACCAGCACCCGCCCAGCAATCGGCAGCGGCCGCCAGCAGCGCGCCGACTTCCGCACACACGCTGGTAGGAATTTTGGAGTTGGGCGACCGATCGGCTGCTTTGTTTGAAGTAGACGGGGTAGCCCGCAGAATTTATGTCGGCGAAAGCATCGGTGCTAGCGGTTGGACTCTGGCAGAAATCAAAAATCAAGAAGCAGTGATCCGCAAGGGAGGAGATGTGCGATCGGTTTTTGTCGGGCAGAAGTTTTAATTAGTCATTAGTCATTAGTCCTCAGTCCTCAGTCATTAGTTTGGTAATCGGTAATTGGTAATTGGTAATTATGAGGCTGTACCTCACAAAGGTTGAAAACAGTTATAATAAGCAACAACTAATGAGCGATGACTGAGCGCCAGCGACCGAGAACCAATGACTGACAACTAATGACCAAGGGCTAATGACTGAGGAATTATAAAAAATGGGCTTATTTGACGATTTCAGCCGCTTTCTTGAAACCAGATTAGAAGAATTTTTGCGCAGCAATCCCCATCTGGAATTGCAAGCAATAGAAGAACAACTTAAAGAACAAGAAGAAGACACTCTGCGGCTGATTCTCGAAATCCAGAAACAAGAGAAACAACTGCAAGCCGAGATTTTGTCCGCCGCCCAAGAAATTCAGCGCTGGAACGATCGAGCAAACAAAGCTAAAGCCGCGAATCGGCTCGATTTAGCGCAAGCCGCCCAAGAGCGGCAAGCTGCTTTGCTGCGTCAGGGAAACCAGCGCTGGGGTCAAATGCAAGGCTGCAAAGAACGGATTGAAAAAGCAAAAGAGCTGTACCGCCAAATTCAAATTAGGCGCAAGGAAGTCCGAGCTTCAGCCGCCGAAGCAGCAACTCGCGCTAGCACTAAAACTGAGCAGAATTCGGATACGAAGGGTTGGAATCAAGCTCCTAATTATAACAGTTTTAATGCGGCCGACCCTCTCGAACAAAAGTTTCAACACTGGGAAGCAGAGGAAGAACTCGATCGCATGAAACGCAATATGGGAAAGTAGAAGTTCGGCAACGGATTCGTAAGGGCGGATGTAACGGATGTAACGGATAGAAGGAAGTTCGGCAGCGAGCAATGTACGGGATGTAACGGATGTAACGGATTTCAATCTGATGGAAGAAGGAAGAAACTTGGAAATACTAATTCTTTGCCCGAACAATGCTTTTGGGGGATGGCGCCCGTACAAGATTTATCAGTTGTAGGGTGCTTGTGGCGCACCTTACAACTGAATATTTTATGTTAGTTGATTAGTTCGATCGAACTACAGGATTGTAAAATCGGTCGCAGCAATCAGATTCGCTGGCACATTGCCGAGAGTTGCCAAAAGTTGACCCGAACCGGTAACTCGGATCAGAGTAGAACTGTTTTCCGCAGTAATGCTCAGTTGCGAGAAATTCAGACCGCCGATTAAGCCGATCGAATCGAGCCCGCCTTGAAAGTCTAAAATAGTCTCGCTGCCGAGGTCAAGGCCTAAAATAAATCGATCGTTCCCAGTACCTCCAATCAGAGTATCATTCCCCTCATCTCCAAACAAGAAATCGTCCCCAGCACCGCCGAGCAAACTATCCTCATCCTTACCGCCGTAAACAGTATCGTTTCCAGCATCGCCGTTAACCGTATCCTGACCTTCATTGCCAAACAGCAAATCGTCGCCAGAACCGCCGCAGATTTGGTCTTGTCCGCCACTAGAACCAACGGGAAGACGGCTGCCAATATCCCCGTACACAGTATCATCCCCGTCGCCGCAGCAGATAGTATCGCTGCCCTCATCGCCAAACAGCAAATTGTTGCCCAACTGGCCCAAAACTACGTCGTCGCCCTTGCCGGCACGCACTGTATCGTTACCGTCGCCGCCTGCGATCGTATCTTGATTTTTCTCCCCGCTGAGGAAGTCATCCCCAGCCAAACCGAACACCAAATCGCTGCCAGTCAAATCCGGGTCGAACGGGTTAATAGTTCCCCCGTAGATAGTATCGTTACCCTGGTCGCCAATTAAAGTATCGCTCTCCTTATCGCCAAAAATAATGTCATCATCCTTGCCGCCGTAAACAACATCGTCGTTCTCGCCCGCAAAAATTAAATCATCTCCAGCAACCCCGTTGAGGTAATCATTACCCTCATTGCCAAACACCAAGTCCCTGTCTATATCTGGGCCAACCGGGAAAGCACTGTTAAGTCCCCCGTAAATATTATCATTGCCCCGCAATCCTGCCAACAAATCATCGCCGTCAAAAGCATTTATTTCGTCACCGTTATTAGTGCCGAGAAGAGTATCATTGCCGTTCGTTCCCTCTCTGGTATTGCTAGTTGAATTCGGCCGGAGAACACTGCTAAGGCTGGGTAAAACAACTTGCTCGCAAATGCAGTCAGCATCTTCTCCTGCTTGCGGTGGTGGTGTTGGTGTTGGTGTTGGTTGGATTTGGGCTAAGAAATTCCCAAAGTTAATATTGCTCGCATTAGTGCCGCCGCTGACAGCAACAATATCAGCAGGATTGGCAGTAGTTTGCGTCCAACCCGGTTGATTCACTTCCCGAACTCGATAAGTTCCCGGCCCTAAATTAGCGAAACTGTAGCCGCCCAAACTATCAGTAGAAGTATTAACTTCTCCCGCACCTAAACTGTCATCGCCATTAGCATCAAGGAAGATTTGCCAGTTCGGCAACAGCGGTTCTCGAGCATCCAAAACCCCATTATTATTGAGGTCATTAAACTTGCTGCCGGAGATGCTAATATTTTGGAAATTGCCGAAGTTAATGCCGCTGCGACTTTCGCCGCTGCCGAGATTAATCGGCGCCGGATTAGTAGTAGTTTGCGTCCAACCAGTCCGCTGCACTTCCCGCACGTTGTAAGTGTCGGCATTGAGGTTGTTGAAGCCGTAATTGCCAGAATCGTCAGTGGTAACAGTAATTTCGCCCGAATCTAAGGAGTTGTTCCCGTTACCGTCGAGGAAAACTAACCATCCCGAAATACCGGTTTCCCCCGCATCCTGAGTGCCGTTACCGTTGCCGTCGTTGAATTTAAGACCGCTGATGCTGCTTTGCTGGGCGGGAGTAGGAGTAATAACAAAAGTCGGAGTCGGAGTCGGAGTCGGAGCGGGAGTCGGAGTCGGAGTCGGAGGGGGAGTCGGAGTCGGAGTCGGAACAGGTATCGCTTGGTTGCCAAAATTGACTATAGCAGGAGTAGTTACACCTGCAGCCAGCACGGCTGTAACTGGGTTAGCAGTAGTTGGGCGACTTCCAGGCGGTACAACTTCCCGAACATTGTAAGTGCCTGGGGACAAGTTAGGAAAAGTGAAACTGCCATCGGGAGAAGTACCCGTGGTGACGGAAGTTTCGCCAGCGCCGAGAATGCCGTCGTTGTTGGTGTCGAGGAAAATCGTCACTCCGGGGACACCGAGTTCTCCGGCTGCTTGCGTGCCGTTACCGTCGATGTCGTTGAATTTAATCCCGGTGATTGTTCTGGGCCCTACAACGGGTATCGCTTGGTTGCCAAAATTGACGATAGCAGGAGCAGTTACACCAGCAGCCAGCACGGCTGTAACTTGGCTGCCAGTAGTCGATCGACTTCCAGCCGGTACAACTTCCCGA
>JAUBOG010000002.1:0-14872 GCA_036700105.1 Microcoleus occultus BM001215583 | reverse complement strand
TCGGTGTCAAGGAAAATCGTTACTCCAGAGACACCAAGTTCTCCCGCTGTTTGAGTGCCGTTACCGTCAAGGTCGTTGAATTTAATCCCGGTGATAGGCAAAGTATGAGCGTAATTTGCCATTACCTCCGGCTCGATCGCCAATCCTGTTTTAATCGCGACCGTCGCGTATTCGAGTACCCAGTTTCCGCCCTTGGCCGCACTCCCCGTAATATCTGCAGAAGCTGCAACCGACGCTTTTGTTAATTCGCTCAGTTGTTGTACAAAGGCTTCTCCTTTTTCACCGGCCGCTACGTTGCAGCCGTACAGCAGAATTTCAAATCGATTTTTAATTGAGCTGACAGATGACGAAAACCACTGTTTGAAACAGTCGCGATATGTTTCTAAATTGTCGGAATTAAGGCTAGTTTTTCCTAGCTGCAAACTTCCCGATTCCCCGTGAGAAATAATGTGAACGCTTTCTATACCCTTGCGCCTCTTTAATGCTTCGGTAATTTGTTCGATTCCAGGCAGCGCCCGATCGACTAAAATTACCTCCATCCCCGCTTTAATACCTACCGCCAGACTCTGCCAATCTTCAACGGCTGAATCTACGAAAACTATCTGTATGTTTTTCATAATTACTGTTCCCCATGCACCAGAGTAGGTTTTCAAAATGTTGGGTTTGGGCGATCGACACCGCCGATCGAGACTGCAAGCCTTAAATCACATAAAAGCTTGACAATTATCTAATTTTGTGCTTTTTTATATCTGTGTGAAGTCTGACCGAGATTGCCGATCGCACTTTTTCATTCTCAACTTAAAAAAAAAAGACCCCAGGTACAACTCGCTTGTTCCCGATTCCGGAAATCATTTAATATAATTAATAAAAGTTAATATACTGATTTTAAAACAGACCGCGATTTGGGTAAATTCAGCGTGTCCCTCGCAACATGGGTGAATAGCCGCCCGTCATGGCATCATGTAAACTTGTCCCCCACGCAATTGAAATAGATGAGCCCTCAAAACTCCCCCGTTTCCCCCGTCACCTGGAAAGAAGACCGAGTTCTGCTAATTGACCAAAACCGACTCCCGAAAGAATACGGCGTAGTCGAAATTAGCCGCTGCGACGACATGGCTGAGGCGATTAAAACCATGATCGTTCGAGGTGCTCCGGCGATCGGCGTAGCAGCAGCTTACGGGATGTATTTGGGTGCGCGGGAAATCGAAACGGGCGATCGTACCGAGTTTTTAACTCAACTGGAAAAAGTAGGCGATTTGCTGCGATCGACCCGCCCAACTGCGGTAAATTTGTTTTGGGCGATATCGCGAATGCTCAAAACAGCCGATCGAACTAGCGGTTCCGTCGAACAAATCCAAAAAACTTTGTTAGAAACGGCTAAAACCATTCAAGCCGAAGATTTACAAACCTGTAAAGATATCGGCGACAAAGGTTTAGAAGTTCTGCCCGCCACACCCGAAAAATTAACTTTACTAACTCACTGCAATGCCGGTGGTTTAGCAACAGCAGGTTACGGTACGGCTTTAGGCGTAGTTCGATCGGCTTGGCGAGAAGGCAGACTCGCCAGACTTTTTGCCGACGAAACTCGTCCCCGCCTCCAAGGTGCAAAACTGACCACTTGGGAATGCGTCCAAGAAGGAATTCCCGTCACATTAATCGCCGACAATATGGCTGCCCACTGCATGAAAAAAGGCATGATTCACGCCGTAGTTGTCGGTGCAGATAGAATCGCTGCTAACGGCGATGCTGCCAATAAAATTGGCACTTACAGTTTAGCAATTATCGCCAAAGCTCACAGCGTCCCTTTCTTTGTCGCCGCGCCTCTTTCGACAATTGATTTTGAACTGACCGACGGTAGCAAGATTCCCATTGAAGAGCGCGATCCAATTGAAATGTATCAAGTTGGAACTACGCGAATTTGTCCAGTAGGAGTAGAATTTTACAATCCCGCTTTTGACGTAACTCCGGCGGAATTAATCTCGGGAATTATTACAGAACACGGCACGGTTGCGCCCGGGCAATTGAAACAATTTCAGTCAAAACAATTAGTTTAACTGTATGCTACTCAACCGCTTAATTCAACAGTTTTTTGTGAAAATAAGCCGGATTTATAGCTGTCAAAACTGGCAGATGGGAGTTATTTTAACAACTCTGAGCCTGCCAGTTTTTTTTACTGCATCCGCAGCATCTCAAGTTTCAAAAACGGTTAAAGCCACTGAATCGCAAGCCAAACAATACGTGCAAGGGATGAATAAAGCCCAGCAAGATTACTACGCACAAAATACCGGCTTTACAAGTTCCATTGCCAATTTAGCTATTGGCATGACAGCCGACAGCGCGAAGTACAAATACTCAATTAGTACGGCAAACAAAGCTGTATTTAATTATGGAGTTTCGCGCGACGCTAATCTCAAAAGTTTTGTGGGAGGAGTTTTTTTGATCGGAACTACTACCAAAACCATCCTGTGTCAAACTAATGCTGCTAGCACCGCAAAACCAGTTACTCCTACTAATAAGAATGGAGTGTTAGCCTGCGGTGTTAATACGGCTAAGATTTCGGGATAAATCATGTCTGATTTTTCAGCACGTTCCCAGGTGCGTCAGATGCAAAAAAATTCTATCTAATCCAAACAATCTATGTCTGATATCGTTTCCGGTGGCATCGGAATGATAGGAGAGGAGACGGCAGTGCCGTGTCCCTACCGATTAATTGTACGGACACGGCACTGCCGTCTCCTCCGTTTGTATCATTCCGATAAAGAGAGGATTTGGTATGGCACACCCTAAAATACGACTAATATTTTTCGATAAATAATGTTTTATTTTTCCAGAAACTGGATAGTAAATGCAGATTTAGCGAAGGAATTGCTGGAACAAGGAGCTACTTTGCTAGATGCTCGCGCACCTGTTTTAAAGTGGTTTTGTCCTTTACAGAAAGCTGTTCCTGTAACTTGGCAGGATTTTTCCGATCCGCACTTTCCCCACAAGGGAAAAATCATCGAAAATGACACTGTTTTAACATCAAAATTGCGAGCTATTGGTATTCGTCAAAACCAACCTGTCATCGCCGTTGCCGATCCGGTTAAAGGGTGGGGCGAAGACGGGCGAATTGTCTGGATGCTGCGGACTTTGGGACAGGAAAAAGCTGTTTTTGTAGATGGAGGATATCGAGCTTTAATCGAAGCTGGAATTGTTCGAGTTAAAGCTGCAAATAATCCACCGCCAACCGGAGATTTTGTCATATCCCGCCGCCGGGATTGGGAAATTGGGCGGGATGAATTGAAAGCGATTTTAGGAGATGGTAATTCAGTCATTATCGATGCTCGAACAGCGCGAGAATATGCGGGGAAAACACCTTATGGAGAAAAGCGCGGCGGTCACATTCCGGGTGCTGTTCACATCTACTACAAGCACTTAATGGACAAACAAGGACAACTGCTTTGTCGCGAGGAAATTGTTAGTATTTTGCAGCACCAAGGAGTTTCGCTGTCAACTCAAATTGTGAGTTATTGTACTGGAGGAATTCGCTCTGCATGGCTGACTTCGGTGCTGACAAATTTGGAATTTTGTGCTAAGAATTATGCAGGCTCGATGTGGGAATGGTCGGCTTCCCCGGCAGATAGCTATCCCCTAGAATAAATAAAAATAGGACTTAGAAAGAACATCTAAGTGTAGGGTGCGCAGTGCGCACCTTACCCCGATCGCACAAAGTTCAATCCAGCCTATTAACTGCAAACATCGAGGTTGAGAATCTCAACCGACTTGTTCGATATACTGAGCGAGATCGTCGCGCAGGCGGCTGAGTTCGGCTTCGGTGGTGACGCGCACCCGATCGTCCCTAACCGTAATCAGCACTTTCGCAGCAAAAGGAGTCGCCCAGATATTCGGATTGCAGAAAACTTCCAAAAATACATCTCCTGCATACCGGTATTCCATCGGTTTTTGGGGAGAAGCTTTAGCGCCAGCGGTTTTGGCTGCTACAGCTTTCAAGCTGTCCATCAAAGCTGCGATCTCGGTTTGCAAATCCCGCGCGGCTTGCGGGGAAAAGCTAAAGGAGACAGAACCTTCAACTAAATTCAGTGTCAGCGGAGAAAGAGACATGGGCAATGAAATTTAACATACAATCGTTAATGATAAAATATACAATAACCTAAAAGAAGTACCAGCCAGCTAAATTGGGCTGCGAGAATGCGATTGATTAAAAACAATCTCAAGAAGCTCGGCTAAATTAATGAGTATAAATCTAGAGAGAAGCTAGAGTCCGCAAGACTTTTAATCCTTTATGACTTCCTAAGCTTTAAACTAGAAAATGCAAAACTTAATAGCCGATTGAGGAGATTTTATGGTAGCCGATACCCGTTCCGAAGTCCGCAAAGTTTTAATCATTACCTTATTGCTAAATTTGCTGGTGATGGCAATTAAAGCAGCCGTGGGATTGCTGACAGGTTCCCTGAGTTTGCTAGCAGATGCTTTGCACAGCGTCACGGACAGCGCTAATAATATTTTAGGATTGGTAACTAATCATTATGCGAATCCGCAGCCCGATCGCGATCACCCCTACGGACATCAAAAATTTGATGCGATCGGAGCTCTGGGAATTGCGGTTTTTTTGGGAATTGCCTGTTTTGAAATTCTCAGCGGCGCTGTTGAAAGGTTGCTCAAAGGCGGCACAGTTGTCAAAATATCGCCAAACGAACTGTGGATTTTGCTGATTGTACTGGGCATCAATATTTTTGTCACTTTTTACGAGCGCAGTGTTGGGAAACGCCTCGGTAGCGCGATTTTAGTAGCTGACGCCCAACACACGATGAGCGATGTTTGGGTGACAATTATGGTAATTGCCGGCTTGATTGGAGTTTGGCAAGGGCAGGTTTGGAATATACCTCAATTGCAATCGGTGGATGTATTTTTGTCTTTTCCTGTAGCTCTTTTGGTGTTTAGCAGCGGTTGGAAGGTTTTAAGGGAAAATCTGCCTTGGCTGGTGGATGAAATGGCGATCGCACCGGAAGTTATTCACGCGATCGCGATGGATGTGCCCGGCGTTGTCAACTGTCACTCGATCGCCTCCCGAGGTGCGATCGGGCGTCAAGTGTTTGTGGAAATGCACGCGATCGTCGATGCGGCTGATGTAGAAACTGCTCACCGGATTACAGAAGAAGTTGAAGCCCGCTTGGAAGAACGGTTCAGCCCTGTACGCATCTTAATTCACGTTGAGCCGCCGGCTTACGAATCCGACGAAATTAGCTACGATTCTGAACAGAAGGAAGAAGTAAATAGGAACTTCGGTAACGGATGAGTGTAAGGGATTTAACGGGTAGAAGGAAGAAATGCGAGGGATGAAGGAGGAAAGCGGTTTTGGCGATCGTAATTCCTGCTATTTTTGAAATGCTATCAATGGAATTACAGCGATCGCACTTAATTTAGTTGCAGTTTTCCACAGGAAAAGGGGGGTTTTCCACAGAAAAAGGCAAGTTTTCCACAATAGATCGATCGGCTGTCGTCGATTTCTGTCTTTCTATTTGTATAAATTCCAAATATTTTGAATTTCTGCAGCCATTTCCCCCCGCAAATGCCAAGGTAGCAAAATCTCCACTTTTGAACCGAGAGCTCGCAGCCATCTCAACGGGTGGTGCGGATGGAATTTTTACTTTATTTTATCTGGTGCCAGCCTATCTACTCTCGATCGTACCGGAAATTCTCCTACTCCGTTGTAGCCGGCGATTCTCTTAATCCAGAGAAAGATGAAGAAATGCTTCGATCGAGTTGGATGTGCGGGTGTGAGTGCGATCGGGCCTGAGTTGGCTAAAAAGCGATCGCCTTCTGCCAAAATCAAAATTCAAGCCTCCAAAATCGATCGATGCAGCCATTTCAAAACTGCATCGATGAGATTCGGATGGTTAGGAGAAATGCGTTTTACATTGTCGCATGGTCGATCGGTGACGATCGCGATCGTGCCTCCAAAAGCACTCAGTGCAGTTAGAAAAGGTTCGCTGAATTCGCGATCGATTTTAGAGTGACTGTAGGGTGCGTCGCTACCCTTAAATCCTAAAAAAAGCGACAATATCGTAGCGACGCACCGGTGCATACAGTCTTTCAGGAAACAAATCCAACACTCACGATTGTTGCAAGACTAAAGGATAATTGGTATTAGTTACAGCCGAAAATTACAGTTGATTTAATAATATCCTTTATTGTTGACGTATCCATTGCCGCAAACTTTGTTCAGCGCCCACCTCATCTTCCTGCGCTTGAGCCAGAAACTCATAGAGTTTTGTTTTAGGAACTTGCAGAAAGGTAGGGCTAATTTCAACTTCTTGATATGCTGCGCCTTGCAGTTGATAGATGCGCCAAACCCGCCCGTTAAAACGCCAAAATTCAGGAACTCCTATACTGGCGTAAAGTTCCAGTTTCTTGATATCTGTGTGCGTAATATCAATTTCGACTACTAAATCGGGCGGCGGATCTTGCTCCAAATTTACCGTTTTTCCTGCCACTAGCGGTTGATTTTGGATGTAATAAGCATTATCGGGTTCTGCACCCCGATCCAAATCTTCTCGATCGAGTCTTGTAGAACCCATCGTTTTGATTCTCAAACCGAGTTCCACTACCAAAATGCGAATAAACAGCCCGATCAGTTCTCGGTAAAATTCATGTTCTTCTAAAGGCATTGTAATTTCTAAAGTGCCGCGATCGTAGGTAAAATGGGCAGAGCGACTCTCGCCAATTGCTAGGAGAATTTGCCGATAGGCTTGCCAATTCAAGTTGTGGAAAATTACCCGTTTTTCGCCGATCGCTCTCGGTGAATTTAATAATAGAGGAGTAGTCACCATATTCAACACAGTTGACTCTTAGACTATAAATTTTCTGTGTAAGTCCTGTAATTAACACAGGACTTACAGACGGCATCTATCCAAATCGAAAATCAATAATCGACAATGGTATTATTCCCACTCGATCGTCCCAGGCGGCTTAGAAGTAATATCGTAAACCACCCGATTAACGCCCTTAACCTCATTCACAATCCGATTCGAGATCAGTTCCAGCAAATCGTAAGGAACCCGCGCCCAATCAGCCGTCATCCCGTCCTCGCTGGTAATAAACCGCAAGACGATCGGGTAAGCGTAGGTGCGCTGGTCGCCCATCACGCCTACACTGCGAATAGGCAACAAAACTGCAAAAGCTTGCCACAGTTCGTTGTACAATCCGTGGCGGTTGATTTCTTGGCGCACCACAAAATCAGCATCGCGCAAAATATTCAATCTCTCGGAGGTTACTTCTCCCGTAATCCGAATCGCCAATCCCGGGCCCGGGAAAGGTTGGCGGTTGACGATTTCTTCCGGTAGCCCGATCGACCTTCCGACTTTTCGCACTTCATCCTTAAACAGCTTCCGCAGCGGTTCGATCAGCTTAAACCGCAAATCTTTCGGCAAACCGCCGACGTTGTGGTGGCTTTTAATTTTAACAGCAACTCGATCGCCATTTTTCGGGTCTGCATTCGTGTCAGCCGACTCAATCACATCAGGATAAAGAGTCCCTTGGGCGAGGTAATCGAAGGGGCCCAGACGCTTCGATTCTTCTTCAAATACGTGGATAAATTCGTGTCCGATCCGCTTCCGCTTTACTTCCGGATCGGTAACGCCTTCAAGTTGAGCTAAAAAGCGTTCGCGAGCGTTAACATACTCAACGTCAATGTGGAATTCCTCTTTAAATAACTTCACCAACCGTTCCGGTTCGTGCTTCCGCATAAACCCTTGGTCGATAAACATACAGGTGAGTTTGTCGCCGATCGCCTTGTGCAGCAAGAAAGCCAAAGTTGAAGAATCCACGCCGCCGGATAAAGCCAACAAAACTCGTTTGTCTCCCACTTGCGCGCGAATTTCGCCAATAGCTTCCTCGACAAAAGTAGCCGTCGTCCAAGTCGGTTCGCACTCGCAAATGTGGTAAACAAAATTGCGAATTAAAGCTATTCCCCCGATCGAGTGTACTACTTCCGGATGGAACTGAACGCCGTACAAATTTTTCTCGTGGTGAGCAACAGCAGCACAGGGAGTATTTTCCGTGTGAGCTAGAATCTCAAAACCTGGCGGCAATTCGGTACAGGAATCTCCGTGGCTCATCCACATCGTGCTCCCGTCTTCGACATTTGTCAGCAAATCCGTAGGATCGTCAATAGATAGCGATGCCTTGCCGTATTCGGCTAACTTAGCCCGCTCAACTTTCCCGCCGAGCTGCTTTACCATCAACTGCATCCCGTAACACACTCCCAACACGGGTATTCCCAAATTCCAAATTTCCGGATCGCATTGGGGAGCTTTTTCATCGTATACAGAGCTCGGGCCTCCTGACAGAATAATTCCTTTAGGATTGATTTCTGCTAACTGTTCGGCAGTAGTGCGGTAGGAAATAACTTCGGAATATACTTGAGTTTCGCGAATGCGGCGTGCAATCAATTCGGAATATTGAGAACCGAAGTCGAGAATCAAGATCGTCTGGCGATCTATCTGCTTCCGATCCGAGTTTTTGAGAGCTGATTCATTTTCTATTTTAGTAGTCACGGTTAGTGCTTAATTGGTAGTTGCGTGCTTGGTAATTCTTGCCTTCAACTGCAAGAGTTTCTGGTCGATCGATTAGTGATTCGATTTGGGATTTACCCAATAGCTCGAGCTGTGGGTTGGGGGATTTTTGATTTGAGATTTTTGACTTATTCCACCGATCGACTTACGGAATTATAAGGACTAAGAGTTACTGCTGATTATCTATTAGCCCTGATAGTTCGTTTAAAGAGAATTCAGGGATATTCACACTACATTAACAAATTTGAGTCAAAAGTGTATCACCTATTTCACTTTTAACAATAATTTTGCGATCGCGCCCGAACATCACCGATCCCACGGGAATTCTGCGGTTGGTGTGGGTAAAAATGCAATCCGATGAGCGCAAGTCTATTTGTAGGGCAATGTCGCCGTAAATTCGATCGACCCAATTGCTGCGGGTTTCCGCATCCATTGCCCGCAGTTGCCCGAGAGCGTCTTCGGCCGTCGCTGCGGCAAAAACCGAGGAACACGCACCGGCGGGCATTCCAGCTTTAGCACAGTAAGCTGTGAGAATTTCCCTGCGCCCGTCGGCGAGGTGGTGGTGAGTGTGAAAAATCCCCGCCGCCAATTTCATCAGTTTGCCGTGATAGCCAAACAGCAAAATCGATCGCACGCCCTGACATCCAGCCTCTACCAGCAGCGGGCCCAGCCAGTTAGCAGTTTTCACCAGCGCTTCGGGATTGATGCCCAGTTGCCGCGCCAAATCCAAACCGTTTTCGCCGATGCAGAACACTAAAGTGTCAAACAGTTGGGCTTTTTGCTGCAGTTGTTCGCGGTAAATTTCCAACTGTCCCGGGGCGCTCAGGGGCTGAGAAATGCCAGTTGTACCCAGCAGCGAAAGTCCTTCTACAACGCCGAAAGCTTCGTTAGAAGTGCGGGAGGCCAGTTGGCGTCCCGAGGGCAAAATCAGGGTGACAGTAATTGTTTCTCCCCGCTCGAGTTCTCGGCCCAGATTCGATCGCAGCAGCCGCATCGCATAATCGTAAATCGCCGCTCCTCCGCCGACTGCGTGACGCCCAATTCCCTCACCGCCAACAATCTGTATTTGCTCTCCCTCGAACCCTTTCCCCAATTCCACCATTGCCCAAACAGGGGTATTGCGAGTCAGATCGAGGTTGTCCCCCGGATCGGAGCGAGTGATGGCTAAAGCCGTATCGGTTTTGAGTACAGAGACTTGTTCGATCGGGATTTCTGCGGTTATTTGCGGTTCCAGTAGATTTACTGATACGCTATCTAGAGACTGAATACCCTCGCGCAAGCACCGCAAAGCTGCAAGTGCGGCCGCACAGGCAAATACTGGCAGTGTATACCCGGATAAAGGTTGAGTTTTTGTCACGGTCGAATGCAGAAATCAGTAAATTTGCCGGCGATCGACATCACGCACTAGCAGTGACACCCCTCAAACATTTAAGCTTAATTCTAGGGTTTGCTATTATCAGCAGTTAGCGTAATTTTTGTCAAGTAGTATGCGGTCGGCCCAGTTGCCTTGAAGCCAGGAACAATTTTTTGAGGTGCGGCCCGCAACCCACACCGAAGCCTGGCGCGCACGTGCGGGGGATGTTGGCAAAAAACCCGGAATCTCGATCGCTGGGACTGAACAAACAGACTCCCAGAATTAAGTACAAATACTGTAGACAGGTTCAAAAAAAAAGATGGTTATAGCTATCTTCTACATACATTGCAACCTTTTTTATGTCATCTACCCGGTGCTGAGTACAGCGATGGTGAGGGCCACCCGGGGGGAAGAAAGATGAAAACCGCCACTACCCCGATGCGCACTGCTGTTTCGGGTTCAGCGGCTCCACTCGATCGGCAAACCACCGCATCCAACACGATTATCCTGCAACCCAAGGGCAGTCTTGGCGGCGTCGCTGTCCTAGATTTCCAAATTAATTTGGAGCAAGCTTTGGAAAGGGCAGCCCTTGGAGTTGTCGTGGATCTGCAGCAAGTCGATGCTGTCGCCCCAGAGGGAATTGCCACCCTGGCGCGAGCGCTGGAGTTAGCAGCTATACTCGGCAAGTCGATCGTCTTTGATTCTATAGATACAGCTAGCCGTAAAGGTTTGAGAGCGGAGTGGAGAATCTCGCGCGAAATTTGTTTTGGCCCTTGGGGCGACTTGTTTGAGGGGGAATTCGAGGAATTTTTGGCAGACCAAATGCTGCGATCGCTTCCTTAGTTGAGGGCTAAAATCTAGGTTTTTACGATCGATAAATTTATATCTTCCAAGTGGTCGATGCAAGGGCGATCGTTTTTCATCTATATTGATGAGAATTACCCGGAAGTGCCAGTCTAGCTTTCAAGCTCATATCTTGAAAGCGGGGCTGGTTTTATCTTAAAAAGATAGCTCAGCAATTCCTAGCAGAAAGATTAAATTCGATCGACCCACGTGCGTGAAAAATAATTTAATCTCACTCAAGCCCAAAAGCTTTACACAGCAACAGTTTGGCAATTTCATAATCTAAAATTTAAAATCTAAAATCTAAAATCCTATGACTATGGTTGAGCCAGTTGCAGAATTAAACAAACCGCTATCTCTTCAAACTGCTGAAATACTAGACAAGAAAATATCTCAGCTTGTTCTACCTCCAAAAACAGCTCTCAAAATTTCTAAAAAAGACGTTCGCTCGACCCTCAAAGCCTCAACTGTAGACGGAGTTTTTGCCACTGTCTTCGAGTCGGCGACCGGCGGCGTCCTCCTGGGCAACTTCTTGCTGCAACTCGGCGCCAGCAGCGTGCAAATAGGTATATTCTCGGCTATTCCGATGGTGGTAAACCTGCTGCAACCATTAGGAGCCTGCATCGCAGACCGCACAACCAGCCGCCACTGGTACAACCTAGGGATATTCGGCGTGTCCCGGCTGCTGTGGCTGGTGCTGGCCGTCGCAATTGTTTGGGGTTCCCAGCACGCAGACCCCCACCAACTGCTGCAATGGACGCTGGTAACAGTCGTAGCAGCTAGCGTGCTGGGAGCTTTTGCCAATTCTAATTGGTTTAGCTGGATGGCTGCGGTGGTTCCCCACCGCTTGCGGGGACGCTATTTTGGCTTTCGCAACAGCGCTACCAGCTTAGTTACATTGCTGGGAGTGCCGTTGATGGGGCTATTCGTCTCAGCTTGGGGAACCGATCCAATTTTGGGCTACGGTGTTGTTTTATTGGTGGGTGTTTTGGCGGGAATTATTAGTTTGGGGTATCAATTCTTGATGGTGGATGTGAATCCGCAGGCCTACAAAAAAGATGCTCCGGGCGATCGGCTGACACAGAAAAAAGCCAACCTAATAACAGATTTTGTGCCTTCAGTGCTGAAAGATTCTAATTTCTTAATGTTTCTGCTTTACTTTAGCGTGTGGACGTTTGCAGTTAATCTGTGCGCGCCTTTTTTTAACATCTACCTGCTGAAAGATTTAAGCTTGGATGTGAGTTTGGTAACGATTTACAGCAGCTTGAGTTCCGGGGCAAATCTGCTGCTGCTGATGTTTTGGGGCAAGTTGGCCGATCGCTGGGGCAATCGCCCCTTGCTAATTGCTGTTGGGCTGGCGGTGGCCCTAACGCCTTTGCTGTGGTTGGGTACGGGCAATTACCCGTTTGCCGTGTGGGTGTGGCTGCCGCTGCTGCACTTGCTGGGGGGAACGACTTTAGGGGCGATCGCCCTGTGTACTAACAATATTCAAATGGAGATAGCGCCTTTGGATCAACCTTCGACTTATTTTGCGATCGCCGCAGCAGTTTCGGGAGTAGCAGGGGGTTTGGGAACTACCGCCGGCGGCTTTCTTGCCGAACTTCCGGGCATGAGTTTGGAAGCGCTGTTTGCCCTCTCGGCTGCTGTGCGGTTGGTGGGTTTGCTGCCTTTGGTTTGGGTGCGAGAACCCCGCAGTTTGTCGATCGGGTCGATCGTTCCGAATTTTGTATTTTCGCAACTTCAACGATTAACGGCCAACGATTAACCGTTAAAAGTTAATTGTTGACCGTCCAAAAGCTTTTTTTGATTCCTTAGCATTGCTGCTGTTGAATTAAAAATTAGTCCTCAGTCCGCAGTCCTCATTATTCAGTAACAATTAATCAATAACTGGGTTTTTGCCCAATTATTAATTACTTGCTAGCAACCAACTGATGACTGATGACCAACGACTGATGACTAATAAATTAAGCTTGCCGGGAGTAGTATTCCACCACTAGCAGTTCGTTAATTTGAAGAGCAATCCATTCGCGTTCGATAACGCCGTTAACTTTGCCAATTAGTTTTTGCTTGTCAAATTCCAAGTGACTGGGCAAGTTAGCCAAGCCTGGGTCTTTGAGATTAGCTTCTACCATTGTGCGCGAGCGCTCTCTATTTTTCACCGCAACCACATCACCAGGCTTGCACTGATAGCTGGCGATATTGACTTCGCGGTCGTTGACAGTTATGTGACCGTGATTTACCAATTGTCTGGCGGACGGAATGGTTGGAGCCATTCCCATCCGAAACACAGTATTGTCCAAGCGCATTTCCAAGAATTGCAGTAACACTTGACCTGTGGAGCCGGTGACACGGCGGGCTTTGCGGACGTAACGGAGCAGTTGGCGTTCCGTCACACCGTAATTGAAACGGAGTTTTTGCTTTTCTTGCAAGCGAACCGCGTACTCAGAGAGCTTTTTGCGGTTTTGTCCGTGCTGCCCAGGCGGATAATCCCGTCTGGGAGTTTTGCGGGTTAGACCCGGCAACTCTTTCAGGCGACGGACGATTCTTAATCGGGGGCCTCGATATCGAGACATTTATTTTCCTCTCTAATCTCTGTATGCAATATTTATGCAGACTCTATATTATATGTTTGTAACGGTCAAATGTCCAACAAACATCAATAAAAAAAATCGATCGACCGCAGCCCGATCGGTAATCTGCGGTAAATTTTGAAGCAAAAGCCGATCGCTCGATCGTCCCAACCAGCCAAAAAACTCACAACTTTCATCAGCCATGCACAACCGCAATTTTAAGAGCACATCTTCCCCAAAGCCAGCACCGAGAGGCTCAAGCCCTACCGCGCGCTGGATTTTAGCCCTCGGCGCGCAGCTAGCAGCACTCGGTTTGTTGGCCAGTGCAGTCCCAATCTCGCCAGCATCAGCTATCACGATTAGATTCCCTCGCCTGAGAAACGCCTATCGCGTCTGCGCAGTGGAACTAATCGAAGCCGGAGTCGGAGCCGATGCAGCCGCCGCCGCTTGTGCTGACGCGCTCCACCCCCGCGACATATCGAAATGCGCCCTCCAAATCAACCGCAAAACAAATATTTCTGGTGTCGAAGCACTCTCTAGCTGTCGGCGGGTGAGGCGTCCCGCCGAATTGGCGAATTGCGTAGTGAATATTAACAGCAAAACTAAAACTCAACCTGCTGCTCCCCTGTTAGTGCTTGATGGGTGCCGCCGCAGTTTATTGCCGAAACAGTTTGCTGAATGCGTAGTCGGACTCAGTGGCCGGCTAGACTTTCCCACTGACAGGTTAATGGCCACTTGTCTCGATCCGAGGGACAAAGTAAGCCTGGACGGGCGTCCTGCACCGACGCCTCCTGCGGAGCTAATTGCACCGCCTTCTCGCCTCAATTAATTGGGGATTTATTAGTTATTGGTTAGTTGTTATTTGTTAGTTGTTGGTTCGCAGTTGTTAAGGATTATTTTTTTTGATTCAGGACTTACGCAAAAAGTGGTTTAACGCGCTACTCATAGCGGTAAGGTGCGCAGTGCGCACCCTACACAGGTCGGTTCTGCCTAAGTCCTGTAATTGTTACTAATAACTAATAACCAATAACTAATAACTAATAACCAATAACCAATAACCAATAACCAATAACCAATAACTAATAACCAAGAAAATGTCAGAAATTTTTGCTCAAATTACAGTTGAAGAATTAGGTCGCCGATTAGCAGAAACCAATGCTGAGAAATTGCAGCTTGTGGACGTGCGGGAACCTTACGAAATTGAACTCGCGGCGCTGCCGGGATTTGCAGCTTTTCCGCTGAGCGAGTTTGCCGAATGGTCTGGTGAAATTGACGCGAGGCTCGATCGCGACAAAGAAACCCTAGTTCTGTGCCACCACGGAGTGCGATCGGCTCAAATGTGCCATTGGTTGTTGACCGAACGGGGATTTACCAACGTTAAAAATATCGTTGGCGGCATCGATGCTTACTCAGTGGTGGTCGATCGAACCGTCCCGCGCTATTAATATCAAATCAAGCATCGCAATCAATATTACCCGAAATGAGGACACGGCAGTGCCGTTTCCCTACGATTAATTACGGTAGGGAAACGG
>JAUBOG010000029.1:0-25792 GCA_036700105.1 Microcoleus occultus BM001215583 | reverse complement strand
GTCGATTTGTAACCGAGTCCGCGCAGCAGCGAAGGATAATATTCTTCCGAATGAGTCGAAGAAATCACGTCTAACAGAGCGCAGCGCACCCGCAGAGATTCATCTTGCAGCAGATTCGGGATGTACAGCCGCAGTCCTTGCAAATAATCTGCTTCTCCCAGAGCCCGCGTCCCCATCACCCGTTCCCGCTCTTGCTTGTGCGTCAGCATTTGCCGCAGCGTGTTAGTAGCCTCTGCTTTCTGCTGGCGATCGCCCCTTCTCATAATTAAAGCAGCCGCCGTACCCCGCACCACCGGATCGACGATCGGCTGCAAATAAGGCCGCAAGCTGTCGATATTCGGTTCAGCTTCCGTCAGCCAGATGTAGCGCAAAGCCAAGGCCAGCACCTCCGGCGGCAAGGATTGCTGCGAGAGTGCGCGGACAGCTTCCAAATATGCGGGATTCGGGTGTTGCAGCATAGTTTCCAAGCTCTGGCGCTGCAAAACTGCCGGTAGCGAATCCAAGATTGGTGCGAGAACTTCTCCGACATTTTTGGGGTCAATTTGGGTCAGGAGTTCGATGCAAGCGCGCTTTTCATCTTCGCCTCCCGGCTGTTCCAGAGTTTCCACCACTGCGCGCTTGAGAGCTTTCAGGTCTACGTCGGTGACGCCCAAGCGTCCGCGTTCGGCACTTTTGACCAACAGCCCCACGTATTGCGATCGGATCAGCCACACCACAAACAGCCACACTAGGGCCAACAATACGATTACACCGATAAATACCAAGCTTTGCTGGTCGTGAAATTGATTTTCGGTTTGGTGAGGGAGTACGTAGTTTGTCACCCACAGCATAATTAGGATGCCGACTCCTGTAACTCCGCAGGACAAAGGTTCGCCCACACCGTTGACCAAAGTTTGAATCCCCGATCGAATATTGTCGGGAATCGGTTGGAACAAAACCGGGCTCACCGTTTCCAACAGCGTGTAGTGCAGCAGTTCGTCTAAAAATCTCAGCAAGATCAGTCCGATGAACACAGATACTAACTGGCCCAGCGATGCTCCTATAGTCAGCACCCCGAGGATCGCGATACCCGCCGGCAAAATCATCGCCGTCACGAATACCCCAATTCTTTCTACCAAGCGGCTGGATGCGAACCACTGAGTCGCCACTTGAAACAGCCCTTGTATGCCTTCGTAAATGCCCAGGAAGCTAGCGATCCAGCTCGCACCGTCCCCCGGGTTCTGGTATTCTAACTGGCTGTAGAATTGGAAATCTACCAGGACGTAGAGGACTTCTGCCAGGACGAAGAAACTGACCAGAGGTACGGCGTATTTTTGCAGCGGGCCTGTAACTTTGCGGGCGGTAAATTCTTGTTGGTCGTCGTCTTCGTCGTCTTCTGTCCAGTGAGCCGTTTCCGGGAATGCTTGGCGGTATTTTTCTGTGAGGTAGTACAGCAGCACCGAGCCTAACGCCACCATCAACCCCGATATCAGGGTAACGTTTTTGAGTCCTACTACGTGCAGCAAAACAGGCAGAGAAAATCCGCTGACTACTCCAGCAACTAAATAGCCGCTGCTGACTAGCGGATAGGTGCGCTTGATTTCTCTAATATTGAATAATTGGTTGGAAGTAATAGAAGTATTGAGGTCATTGAGGACATAACAAGCTTCCACCCACAACCACATCAAAAAAATAGTAATAAAAGCGATGCTGACGCCAGCTATCTTAGTATTTTCATAGCCGATGCCGAATCGAAACAAAAATAGCGGTACTGACATCATTCCCAGAACCACTACGACGGTGCGCCTCAGCGGCAGGATTTTTTGCAGCCACGAGTAGACAAATCCCAAGCCAGAACCGATAAACGCGCTGGCTATGTAGATATAGGGCATTTTGTCGGCGCCGTATTCGTCTAAAAACAGACCTACCGTGCTGAGTTCCAGCCAGATCAGCCCGACGGAGGTTAAAGTGTAGACGAGGAACATCAGTACGGTTCGCTCTACTTCTTCCGATCGCAGGTTGAGCGATCGCAGCACTTTTTGTCCTGCTCCCGCCCAAGCGCTGATTTGAAAATTTTCCATGCTTAAGAGTGCGTTATCCCGATTGGTGGTAGCTGATAGCTGACGAACTTAAGTCACCAGCTATCAGTCACCAGTTTATGACTAATGACTGATGACTGATGACTATCTGTTTATACTTTCTTCGGCGACAGCAGCATCATCATACTGCGTCCTTCTTTTTTCGGGGCTTGCTGCACTTCTGCGATTTCCTGCAAATCTGTGGCCATGCGCTTGAGCAAGTCCTCTGCGAGGTTGCTGTGTTGGATTTCCCGACCTCTGAACATGATCGTGGCTTTTACTTTGTCCCCAGATTTGATAAAGCGGTCTGCTAGTTTGAGGCGCACTTGGTAGTCGTGTTCTTCAATCTTGTAGCGCATCTTCACTTCTTTCACGTCAGCAGTGTGCTGCTTCCGCTTTGCTTCTCGCGCTTTTTTTTCCTGCTCGAATTTGTACTTCCCGTAGTCCATTACCCGGCATACGGGCGGGTCAGCTTTGTCGCTGACAAGTACGAGATCCAGTTCTTTTTCTTCGGCGAGGCGCAGCGCTTCTGCGGGCGTCAGTATCCCTAGTTGCGCGCCGTCGGTATCGATTACCCGGATTTTGGGGTATCGAATGTTTTCGTTGATCTGGGGTAGATTGCGATTTTGTCTTCTTTCAATCACAGGCATGAATGGTTTTACAAACAGTAGTTTAATAGCGAAGCTTTTTGACAGTTACAGGTTCGATCGGTCAATATTTCACGATTGGCGATCGAAGTGTTTTGTAAGGTGTTACCCTTACCGGACGTACTACCGCGCCCTGTCTCCCCTCTGCTAAAGCGTTGGGGAATATTTGGACGATCGTAAATGAATTCTTACAATACTTGCTATTCTACTCAGTCTGGCTGAGTTTCTGCGCAGTTTTATTTTAACTTCACACGATCGCCCGCTCCCCCGATCGCCCGCTCGCCAAACTGTCAAAAATTCAGCTTCAAAAGCTAAGGATGAGGTAAAACCGCTTTTGTTACACCAGAATGCCCCCTACAAGGCAAGTCCCCAAGTCGCCGGATTTGCCTTGTAGAATAGGTAGAAGCAAGTGTAAATTTATGTTGCGAGCTGAGGCAAAATTGACAAATTCTCTCTACTGGCACCAACGGGTGGGAAGTCAACGAGACTGGATGTGGCGGGGCTGGCAAACTCGCTACACTTATTTGCGACCGAATAAAACCCGAAATCAAGGCGCGATCCTCTGCGAGGGCTTCGCCAACGAACATCAAGATTCCGAGGCCGAACCAATCGCCTCCGACACTTCCAGAATGCCGATTATTTTACTGCACGGGTTTGGAGCTTCGATCGGTCACTGGCGGCAAAATCTCGCCCCGCTAGCCGAAAACCACACGGTTTACGCCTTGGATTTGTTGGGGTTTGGCGCTTCTCAAAAAGCTCCGATCGACTACTCTGTCTCTTTGTGGGTCGATCAAGTTTATGATTTTTGGTTGACTTTTATCCGAGAGCCCGTAATATTGGCAGGAAACTCGATCGGCTCGCTGATTTGTCTGGCCGCGGCGGCCGCTCACCCGGACATGGTGGCCGGCACGGTGATGATTAGCCTCCCAGACCCCTCTGTGCGAGCCGAAGCCCTGCCGGCATGGCTGCTCCCGGCGGTTCTGGCGGTTGAAAATTTGTTTGTTTCCCCGATCGTGCTCAGGCCTCTGTTTTCTTTAGCCAGCAAGCCGAACGCCGTCCGCCGCTGGGTGGGATTTGCCTACGCCAACCCCGAAGCTGTTACCGACGAATTAGTGGAAATTCTAGCAGGCCCAGCGGGCGATCGGGGAGCAGCCCGCGCCTTCTGCGCTTTATTTAAAGCTGTAGGCAATGCAGAATGCGGGCCCGGTGTCAAGACTGTGCTGCGAAATTTAACAATCCCGATGCTGTTAATTTGGGGAAAACAAGACAGGATGATTCCGCCTCGGTTTGCGCGCCCCCACCAATTTGTCGAATGCAATCCCGAGTGTGTAGAGTTAGTGGAATTAGACAATGCGGGCCACTGTCCCCAGGATGAATGCCCGGAACAAGTCAATGAAGCAATTTTGAACTGGTTGAGCCGGAATTTTGCACCTGCGATCGAGAGCGAATTGCAGCGCTGTTGAGAAAGGACAGGGGGCGGTGCATTGCTAATTGAGTGGAAATAACTTGCGGGTATCGCTCGCCTCTCAAAAATAAAGCGGTTAAAACTCGATCGCACCGGTGGTATATTATTTCAAAACTCTTGAATTAACCTCAATAACTTTTGGGCTGGCGATCGACTTTTGACAGAAAGCAAGTCTCCGTCTTTCTGTCAGGTCATTTATCTACTTTTTTGACGATCGCTTTTGTCAAAAAATCAAACATTGACAGAATTGCCAAGATAGTGTATCTTCTCTAACTGGTAGTATTATATACAAGTTATGCGGTTAATCGAAAGGCAAGTCATCAAACTAAATCACAGGTTTTATCCAGAAGCCGATCGATTGTCTTTGCTGTCTGTAAAAACTTGATAACTGCGATAACTATTATCTACCGTCAAAACTTTTTCCCGTCAACCAACCAATGCTCTGGCTGTCGCTCGTGCACTCAAAAAGAGTGTAAATAATCAAGAATGGCTCGCCCCCGGTGGCAGAAAATACTCTCCGGTTGCAGCAGAAAGCAGGTACTAACTATGATAGTGTCACATTGACGGCCGCTCGCGCGATCGCGCAACTAAGTTTCAACCAACACTAAAAATCCCGGACTAAAAAAATCAGAAAAAAAGAGAGCAGGGGCGCTATATAGTTTTATTCAACTCTCAAGCTGTCAGCAAAAATGCTTGTCCGAAAAGATATGCTAGTTGGTCTGGGATTAATATTTGGCAGTAGTCAAAAGTCACATCAATCTGGGAAATCCGGATTGTTTCGGAGATTGGTTGTTAAGTTGTCGAGGTGGTCTCAAAAAAGTGAGAAAGTACCTAACACTCAAGCGGATTATTACCCTTGCCGTAACGAGCGAAAGCCAATATTAAAGAGCTATGAAACCTCTGCCTTGAAGCTCCGTAAAATTCTACCTTCTAACTTGTTGAAACGCCTTGTTTCTGGATTCTAAAAATAAATACCTTCCCTTGTACCAAAAATCTTTCAGTCAGCTTATAACCGATCGCCCCCAAGTAAACGGGAAAGTTCAAAAATGCCAGGATCTGGCATTTGGTAGCTTGCTAATGCAGAGAAAAGTCAATTTAGCCAACAACTGACGGCCGCCGTGTCCCGATCGGCCCGCGGCGTTACTGCTGAAAGCCGATCGAGCTTTGAGCAGCGCCCTTCCAGCTTTTAGCAGTAACGCAAACGAGGAAAAAACTGTCGTGAAATTCCACTGGCTACTACCGAGTTTCTTAAGTGTATTTTTGCTCGCCGGAGCCGCCGAAGCAGCTAGACTGCAATCTTGGCGGTTTGATGCTTCAGAGAACCGGCTTTACATTACAACAGACGGGGGAGTGCAACCCAAGGCTCAACTGATTTTCAACCCGACTCGGTTGGTAATCGACTTACCGGGGACAAGTCTGGGTAGTCCTTCCACCAGCAAACCGCTCTCAGGGGCGATCGAATCGGTGCGGGTAGGGCAGTTTGACAACAATACCACCAGAATTGTGGTAGAGCTCAGAGAGGGATTTACTCTAGACCCCCAGCAAGTAAAATTCCGGGGGATTTCTCCCAGCGAGTGGACAGTGGATTTGCCGACGCCAGTGCGCGCAGGAACTCAAAATTCGATTTCAGAGCCGGGGGGAGAAAGATTATCGGTTGAATCTTCAGCACCAGAAACCCAGTCCGCCGACGCGACGGTAGTTCAAAACGTTCAGGTGACAGCCGACGGTTTTTTAGTCCGCACAGCAGGCGCGCGCCCCCAAATTAATTTTCAACAAAGTCGGGCCGGGGATATCGCTACCCTCGATATTGAAGGAGCGACTTTAGCTCCGGGCGCGGGCGGCCAACAGCCTCAAACTAACGGCAAGCACGGGATTGACAAGATTGAAGTCCGGCAACTCCCAACAGACCCGCCCGTTACCCGCGTGACTTTGCGGATGAAGAGTTCTAATACTCAGTGGCGGGCGTCTGCGAGCAGTTCGGGCACTATTGTGCTGTCGCCAGCGGGTGCGAGCGTGCCAATCCTGACGCGCTCGGGGCCTGCCGCTGCTGTTGGGAGACAAGCTCAAGGAACTTTGGCGAGAGTTCAGTCGATCGATTTAGCCAGTAACGGCACGCAACTGGTGGTGAGGACTGACCGCCAAGTCTCCTATACCAGCGGCTGGGACCAGGCATCGAGAGCTTACTGGATTCGGGTCGCTTCTAGTTCCCTGGCGGGGCAAATTCCTCAGCTCGATGCCAGCAGTCCTGTATCGTTTACTGCCAGCCAAGAAGACGCGGATACTGTGGTGATTTGGGTGCAGCCGCGATCGGGGGTACAGGTAGGCAGGGTGACGAGACCGAGCCCGCAGTTGCTTTCTTTGCAGTTGCGATCATCGAATGCTAGCGCCCAGCAGCCTTTGACACGCGCTCCCCGAGAGCAGCCGTTGCCGAGCAGGACTCTCGATACGGGCGATTTGCCCCAAGTTTCTAACCGCCGCGCCGTAGTGGCGATCGATCCGGGCCACGGCGGCCGCGATCCCGGTGCTGTCGGGATTGGGGGCATCCAGGAGAAGGAAATTGTTTTAGATATCTCGTATCAGGTGGCGAGGCTGCTGGAACAGCAGGGCGTGCAGGCGGTGATGACTCGGACTGACGACAGCGAAATCGACCTGGAACCGAGAGTTTCTTTGGCCCAACGGGTGAATGCTACTTTGTTTGTCAGCATTCACGCTAATGCGATTAATATGAGCCGGCCGGATATTAGCGGGATTGAGACTTATTATTTCGGTAGCGGGGAAGATTTGGCGCGGGTGATTCACGGCAGTATTTTGCAGGGGACGGGCGCGAATGACCGCCGGGTGCGTCAAGCTAGATTTTTCGTTTTGAGGAAGACTTCTATGCCTTCTGTTTTGCTGGAGGTGGGTTTTGTGACGGGTGCTGAGGATGCTGCGAGGCTTTCTGACCCAGCTTACCGCAGTCAAATGGCGGCTTCGATCGCTCGCGGCATTTTGCTTTATCTTCAACAAAGATAATGGACGATTGACAGTTGACAGTTGACAGTTGACAGTTGATTAATGTTATTGGTTATTTGTTATTAGCCACAGAAAACGATTAACAAATGACAACAGACAACTGCTTTCCTGTCAACTGCTTTCCTGCTTTCCTGCCAACAGTTAACAGTGAACAGTTAACAGACAACAGCCAACAGCCAACAGACAACAGACAACTAACTATTAACAAATGACAACAGACTCTGGACAACAAAGAATCGGTATTTTTGACAGCGGCGTGGGCGGTTTGACTGTTTTGACGCAGTTATACCGACAATTGCCCAACGAATCGATACTTTATTTTGGAGATACGGCGAGGCTGCCTTACGGCACTCGCGCAGCGTCAGAAATTGTGCATTTTGTCCGAGAAATTATGGCCTGGCTGGTGGAACAGGATGTGAAAATGGTGATTATGGCCTGCAACACCAGTTCTGCTTTGGCGATGGAGATGGTGCAGGCTGAGTTTGATATTCCGGTGCTGGGAGTAATTCTGCCGGGGGCGCAGGCTGCGGTGCAGCAAGGCAAGCGGATTGGGGTGATCGCAACTCCTGCTACGGCTGCTAGCAATGCTTATCGAAATGCGATTTTGGAAATGGACGATTCTTGTCGGGTATGGCAGGTTAGCTGTCCGGCTTTTGTGCCGCTGATCGAGCAAAACCGGATTCACGATCCTTACACTTCTGAGGTGGCGCGGGAATATTTGGCTCCTTTGATCCAGCAGCGCATCGATACGCTGATTTACGGCTGCACTCATTATCCGCTTTTGGCTCCGGTGCTGCGATCGCTTTTGCCGGCTTCGGTGATTTCGATCGATCCTGCGGTGCGGGTGGTGGCTGCTGCTGCTCGTGAATTGGAGGTTTTGGGACTGCGGAATGCTGGGGCAGCGCTGCCGACTCGTTTTTGCGTCAGCGGCGCCCCGCAGCAGTTTGCGGACTTGTCGGTGCAGTGGCTCGGCTGCACTCCTGCTGTTGAGAAAATATCTCTGCCGGCGGTTGTACGTAGCGAAGCGGGGCTCCATCCATCGCCCCTATCCCTGGAATCTGTCGAATAAGCCCGAAAATTTATTGTTTGTTCGATCGGGCGATAGAACAAATCTTACCCCCCACATCCCAGACTCTTCGGGATCTGGGGGTTTAATTATGGCGATCGAACCTAGTGGTAGGGTGCGTCCCTCGATAATAGGCGCCTGCTGCGAGAGTTTCTCGGGGCGACGCACCCGGAGCGTTCATAGGAGTGGTAGGGTGCGTCCCTCGATAATATGCGCCTGCTGCGAGAGTTTCTCGGGGCGACGCACCCGGAGCGTTCATAGATGATCGAGGGGTTTTTTCCCGAATTTGGTATAACTACTGCGATCGAACCTAGCAATTAGAGAGCGATTTGTAATAAAATGCAACAAAAGCTTTGATTAAGAATGCAAATAACGTCCTCTATGTGCTGGAGCTATTCAGCCTTGAACCATGTCACCCTATGTATCGCAAGCAGTTTTACTTGTAGACGGCTATAACATGATTGGACTTTGGCCTCGACTCCGAGAGAAGCGCGATCGCGACGAACTCGAAACAGCTCGCCGCGAGTTGATTGAGGTTTTAGTTAACTACAGCGCCGTTCAAGATTTTGAGGCCAGACTCGTGTTTGACGCTCACTATCGAGATACTCCGAGCGTTAAAGAAATTATTACTAAAAATTTATCAGTGCACTACACTGACTTCGGTCAGACGGCAGATACTTATATTGAAAAGTCTTGTGCTAGTTTGCGCTACGAGCTGCGATCGGTCAAAGGCAAAGGCCGCATGATTGTCGCCACCTCAGACCGAGCGCAGCAATTGACCGTAGTCGGCTACGGTGCTGAATGGATGTCTGCCGAACAACTAGCTGCTGACGTAGAATCCACCGCCCGCCGCAGCGAGCGCCGGCACAAATCCCGCAAACACAGTCCCAGTCGCTTTCTGGCCAGTTCCCTCGACCCTGAATCCCAGCAGCGGCTTGCCAAATTGAGAATGGGGCTGCATTAGCTCCCCAAACCCGCTTGCTGTATGACAAAAAAAACTTTGTCAAAGGCCTTGCCAAATCCATTAAATTCAGCTATTGTTAGTAACTGTGGGTAAGAAAAACCCCCAATCCTCGGTAGCTCAGTGGCAGAGCGATCGGCTGTTAACCGATTGGTCGTAGGTTCAAATCCTACCCGGGGAGTTAGTAAAAATCAGAAGTTGGAATTTTCCAGCTTCTGATTTTTTATGTTGAATAATTTCGGGATTAATATTGTGTAGAGGACACGGCTTTTGGAGTCTCCCTACAATTAATCGGGCGATCGATGTTTTGGAGTAGGGAAACGGCACTGCCGTATCCTGAATATTATCGATGTTTTGGGGTAGGGAAACGGCACTGCCGTATCCTGAATATTGCCGTGTCCTCAATATTGCCGTGTCCTCAATTGCTTAGCCCCTTAATTCGCATCCCTGTGAGTGTGAACTAACTCGCCTTCCATAGGTATGGAAATATTCAACTTAGACAACTCCGGGTTTAATATTGCCTTCACAATACCAGAACTCACCATCACCTCCAAACAGCCAAGAGCTTGATGAAGTGCTACTCGCGCGTGTTGCACAGAAAAACGTTCCTTAAACACTAGCACCAACTGCCGGTAAATTTGTTCGATGTACTCAGCGCGGCCCAAAATATCAATCAGCAAACCGTAGAATCCCGTAACAGGCAACCGCTGACCGTTCTTCACGTAACACTTTACCTTGCTAATTTGACCGCGATCGTAAACAGCGACAAACTCAACCTCCGCATCCTGTATATCTAGCTGAAACACGTTGTACGCCGACAGCAGCCAAGGAACCTCCTGCTGCGAAAAGCGCTGCATTACCTGTTTCATCGAACCCAAATCAAATCCTGCGATCGCAGCTTGACCCAAAATATCATTAGTAAATCCGCCTTGAGCCAACCACTGAAAAGCTTTTTCCGGGCTTAAATTCAACCCGGAATCCCGCGCAATTTCCCTGGAATGCTCTTGTAAATCGGTGAATTGACCGTTAGCAGCGTACCAGTAATCGGCGAAACGAATGTGCTGTTCAACTCGGCGCCGCTGATTTTGATCGTACTGAGTTTTTAGCCATTGAGCCTCGTTTTTCTCCTGTTCTAATTCCAAAATTGTGTAAGCCAATTCGCGCGCGCCGGTGTGAGCTAAAGTCATTCCCGCAGCTAAAATCGGGTCGGCAAAACCCGCAGCTTCACCAACCAAAAACCAGTTTTCTCCTACTGTGCGATCGCTCAAAAACGACCAATCTTTGGTAGTTTCAATCTTGCCCGTACTGGTAGCATTAGCGATTAATTTGCTGATGCGGGGTTCGCTGTTTAGGGCTTCGGCATATATCTCCTCCGGTCGCTGTTTCATCTCCTTATAATGTTCCGCAGGGCAGATGAAGCCGATACTGGTGCGAGTTGGCCCCAAAGGAATGAACCAAATCCACCCGTGACTCAAACTCATTACTTGCACGCGGGTGCCGCCAACACCGATAAAATCGGCCCATTCAGCGTTTGTCCAGTAGTCCCAGATGGCGATATTTTGCAGTCGTGTCGGACAGTGTGTTTCGATCCCTAAAACTCTGCGCAACACGCCGATGTGGCCGGAAGCATCGATGTAGTAGCGGGCGGTGATTTGTTCTGGCGATCGCAAGTGTAGAGCAGTAATGCGATCGCCCTCTGTATCTACTTTAACCACCGCAGTTTCTTCTCTGACCGAGCATCCCATTTCTTCGGCGTGGCGCAGCAAAATTTCGTCGTATTTTGCTCGATCGACTTGAAAAGCAGTTTGCCGTCTCTGTCCCTCAAATTTAGCAGGACGCTGCTCATCTTTAAACTGTTCGGGCTTGATAAAATTAAAATCCCAAGGATTTGGATCGCTTCCCCAGCGATACGTAGCACCGATTTTAATCGGGAAGTCGGCTGCTTCTACTTTATCCCAGCATCCCATTTCTTGAAGCACGTCGCTAATTTGAGGTAATTGACTTTCCCCAACGTGATCGCGAGGGAATTTCTCTTTTTCTAGGATTAGCACGCTCAGATTCGGATTGTATTTCTTGAGCAGAGTGCCAGCAGTGCTTCCAGCGGGGCCGCCGCCCACAATCACAACGTCGTAATGGCTCATATCTAATAGGGATAGTAGATGCTGAATTTGGGCATTGACGAGACAAATGTCTAACTATTCTTAACTTGTAGGGGCGGGTTCACCAACCGATTTAAATGGTACAAACAGGTTAAATAAACCCGCCCCGACTGCGAAAAAGCCGCTGATTAACTGCAGGTGCAACATTTCAGTTTGCAACAGGTTTTATGCGACTGCTACTTTGTCATCTTCAGCTATGGGAGAAGTCTGAGAAATGTCCAGATTTTCAGTCCAAGTGTGAGCGATGTCTAGATTCTCAGTCCAAGTGTGAGCGATGTCTAGATTCTCAGTCCAAGTGTGAGCGATGTCCAAATTCTCAGTCCAAGTATGAGCGATATCCAAATTCTCGATCGCAGTTGCAGAATTGTGATTAAGTTCTGACATGATCTGTCTCCTTGTAAGGAATGAATTTTGTCTGATTCTAGGATGCGTTTGGTTCTAAGTCTTGAAAACTTTACATTTCGCAAGCTATGCAGCTTTTAAAGGTTGTAAAATCTCGCCTGGTTTGGCAAAAGGTTGCTCAAAGCTATGGGTTTTTGCATAAACCAGAAGCTCGTCCGTCAGTTGAGTGAAAGCTTCAAACAAATGCTCGACAATCTCAAAAGCCTCTTGACGGCTCTCGATACTAAGTTGTATGTTTTTAATCGATTGCCTCTGCTGAGGTACATCTTTACTGTGGTTGTTTTCCACCTCCAAATGAAAGCAACCAAAATAAAGCAGCTCCTTTTGGGTAATTGTTTGCAGTTCTTCGGCAATCGGTGCGGCAGTTGAAAAGAACACATTCCCCGTTGCTTCTATGATTTCAAGGATTAGCAACTTAGCGATCGGACTGGCTCCAAAAGCGTATCGAAAAATTTGGTGTGTTACCCACCGCGAGGCTTTTGTTTCTTCATCCCAAAGAAAATTTAAAGCATCGCTGAACTTGAGCGTTTTGTTAATACCCAGTGTTTCCAAATCTGCCAAAAACCACAACCAGTGATGGTCGTCTTCATTGGTATGATTGTTGATTATTTCCTGAAGCGGATCGTTGGTTGGTTCTTCTCGGAAGACGTACTTGTTAAATTCACCAAAACTCATGACAAAAGGAGCAACGCAGGGAGCAAAAGCTAGGCGTTGTCTCGGGTTTATACTTTGGTCTCGCATAAACTCAAATAGCCCAGATTTAGCAAATTCTTGCTTCTTCTTTTCAATCAATGCTAGGACTTCTTCCATTGTGTTGCACCTGATTATGGAAAGATGCTAGCAACTCGATCGAGCTCAACCTGCGATCTGAATCATACTTGTATGTGATGCAAATCACATTAGATTGTGCGCTCGATCGCCAAAACCCGCATTTTTCCGCCCCGGGCTTCCCGTTCGCTGGTGTCAAGCGAACTCAAAAATAGAGCTAAACGTTCAATTTATGCGAATTTATCGATTATTTGGGCGATCGGCATCATCGACTTTGTTACAATAGTATCGACTGTTTGAAGTGTCAGACGGTACATCGGGGCGGCCAAACCAACCAGATGCGCTGTTGTCCGGTAGTGCACACCCCCTAAACCTTTACGCATCTACTTAGCTCTAAAAAATCCGGGTAAATACTCAAAATTCAATATATTAAAAGTTACATCTGTCAAGAAAAATACTTAAGTACGGCAGCCCCGCCGCCCGATCGACATCAAGCACGATGTTAACCCACCACTCAGTCAGAGAATAAAAGCATGAATGCACTTCCCGGTTACAAAATTACAGAAGTTGTTCAAATTGGTGTGAAGTCAATCATTTATCGGGCCGTCAGAGAGTGCGATCGAACACCTGCGATCGTTAAAACACTCAATACCGAGTATCCCACAATAGAAGAAATTACCCGTTTGAGACATGAATACAAAATTAGCTCGAATCTCAAACTCGAAGGGATTGTCAAACCCCATAGCTTAGAAAAATATAAAAACAGTTTCGCTCTCATCTTAGAAGATTGCGGAGGTCAATCTCTCAGACACCATCTAGCTGGTAAAAGTATTAAAATTCAGATTTTTTTACCCCTGGCTATTCAATTGACTAAAACTCTCGGAGAAGTGCATCAAAACCAGATTATTCATAAAGACATAAAACCCTCCAACATTATCATTAGCCCAAATTTTAAACAAGTAAAAATTACCGACTTTAGCATGGCGACGCGCCTATCTAGAGAAGTTCACCAAAATAACAATACCGCAGTGCTAGAAGGCACTCTCGCCTATATATCCCCAGAGCAAACCGGTCGGATGAACCGAGACCTCGATTACCGAACTGACTTGTATTCTCTAGGTATCACGTTTTATGAAATGCTGACAGGAGACTTGCCCTTTAACTCCACCGACCCCTTAGAATTAATTCACAGTCACATTGCGGTGACGCCAGTTCCTCCCCATCAACTAAACAGTGAAGTCCCGCAGATAGTTTCATCCATTGTCATGAAACTATTAGCTAAAAACGCCGAAGACAGATATCAAAGTGCCTTTGGAGTAAAAGCAGACCTGGAAAATTGTCTAAATCAGCTACAAACTACGGGCAAAATAGAAAATTTCCTTCCCGGCAAACTTGATAAATCAGGTCAATTTTTGATTCCTCAAAAACTCTACGGCCGCACCAAAGAAGTCGCTGATTTGATGGCAGCTTTCGATCGAGTCAGTTATGGAAAAACTGAGATGGTGTTGGTAAGCGGTTACTCAGGAATCGGCAAAACCTCAGTTGTCAGTGAAATTCACAAACCAATTGTACGGCAGCGGGGTTATTTTATTGCTGGCAAATTTGACCAGTTTAAGCGGGATGTTCCTTATGCAGCACTGACTCAAGCCCTTGAGTCATTGATGCAGCAGTTATTAACAAAAAGTTCAGAGGAGTTGGCAAATTGGAAAGAAAAGCTTTTGTCAAAGCTGGGTCAAAACGGCGCAATTATTATTGATGTCGTCCCTTCTCTCCAACTAATAATTGGTTCCCAGCCTGCCGTTCTCCAATTGGAACCCGCAGAATCTCAAAATCGTTTTAATCGATTGTTTAAAGAATTTATAAATGTGTTCGCCCGAGCAGAACACCCCTTAGTTCTATTTTTGGATGATTTGCAGTGGGCGGATTTAGCTTCCTTAAAATTGATTCAGGAACTGGTAACAGACTGGGAGAGCAAATGTTTTTTAGTGATAGGAGCGTATCGAGATAACGAAGTCAATTCAGCTCATCCTTTAGTTCAAACTGTCGAAAAAATTCAACAGAATGGCGCTCAGGTGCATAACATTATCATCCCGCGTTTAGAGTTGAGCAGCGTCATTGAGCTAGTGCGGGATACTTTGGGCAATGAAACGGAAAAAATTAAGTTACTAGCAGAGTTAATTTTTAATAAAACTGGCGGAAATCCATTTTTTATAACTCAACTGCTCTCAACCCTTCATTCGGAAAAACTGCTAGCTTTTGACTTCACGGTTGGTGCGTGGCATTGGGATATCCGGGAAATTGAAGCTGCGGGTATTGCAGATTGCAGTGCCGTTGAATTAGTTGCGAGAAATATTCAACAACTGCCGGAGGAGACGCAGCAAGTATTAAAATTAGCTGCTTGTATTGGCAACCGTTTTAGTTTAGAAAATTTGGCAATTGTTAGGGAAAAATCCGGCTCGGAAACGGCGGCTTATTTATGGGATGCGCTGCAAGCTGGTTTAATTATGCCCATGAATGATGCTTACAAAATTCCCCTGGTTGATGAAGAAATCGTGACAACACCCGGGACGGGCGAGACGCCCATCCCGCAAAACAATCAAAATCATCCCGCAATTATGCAGCGATCGATTGATTACAGGTTTTTGCACGATCGCGTCCAGCAAGCCGCCTATTCTCTCATCCCCGACTCCCATAAAAAACAAACTCACTTAAAAATCGGGTACTTGCTATTGCACAAGGGGGGGCACGGGGACACAGCCCCTACGGCATCGGAGATAGCAGAAAATATTTTTGATATTGTCAACCAACTCAATATCGGGTTGGAATTAATCACAAATCAGGAACAGCGAGATGAACTAGCTAACTTTAATCTCAGAGCTGGCAAGAAAGCTAAGAGTTCTGCGGCCACGCAAGCAGCGCTCAAATATTTTAATACAGGTATAGAACTTTTACCAGAAAAAGCTTGGGAGAGTCACTACGATTTAATCGTGGAACTCCATATCGAAGCGCTGGAATTGTCCTATATAAATACCGAGTTTGAGCGAGCGTTCCAGCTATCAGAGGTTATTATAAACCGCGCTAAAAAATTGCTCGAAAAAATCAAAGTTTACGAACTAAAAATTATTTTCTACTTCAATCAAAATCAATCCCAAGCTTCCATAGATATAGCTCTCGAAGCTTTGAAAATGCTGGGAGTAGAACTCCCTCAAAAACCTACTAACTTCAATATTTTCATGGGGTTAATACGGACAAAGTTAGCTGTGGGAAACAAACGAATTGAGGACTTAACCCAGTTGCCGCCAATGACTGATGCTAATAAAATTGCGGCTCTACGGATTTTAACGAATATGGGCCCGGCTGCTTTTATAGCAGCACCCGATATGTTCCCACTGATCGTCTTTAAAATGGTTACACTTTCTCTTAAATACGGGAATGCGCCGCTGTCTAGTTCCGCCTATGCAAACTATGGTTCGCTCTACTGTGGGGTGTTAGGCGATATGGATGCTGGATACCGATACGGTCAAATGGCTCAGGCACTTTTAGAACGATTTCACACCAACTTGTACAAATCTCAAATCTTGCTAATTTTTAATGGTTTTATCCGCCATTGGTCTGAGCATATCAGGCCAAGTCTTATGGGTTTACTTGAGGGGATTCAGAGCGGACTAGAAGCGGGAGATGTGAACAATGCTTGTTATTGTGCGAGTTTTTACAGCAATTATATATTTTTGAGCGGCGAATCTCTGGATTCCGTGGAGACTAAGCAGCATCAATATATTCAAATGTTGGTGAATTATCATAATGAATTTATGATGAGCCATACCAGAGTTGGGGCGCAGTTCGTCTTAAATTTGCAAGGTAAAACAGCCAATGTTCGTCAGTTAGCGGGCGAAAAGTTTAACGAACAAACTATGCTGCCAGCTTTAAGGAAAAGTAAAAATTTTTTAGTAGTGTTTGTAGCATTCTTTTATAAATCCTGGCTAAATTATCTCTTTAAAGATTATGCTGAATCTGCTGAAAATGCCATGACAGCGGCAAATTACTCTGAGGCTGCGATGGGCATGATGTATGTTCCAATCCACAATTTTTACTATTCTTTATCACTTTTAGCTTTGTATCCCACAGCTTTAAAAAATGAACAGAAAAAATATTTAAAAAAAGTTGCATCGCTTCAGAAAAAAATGAAGCATTGGGCTGTAAATTCTCCGGAAAATTATCAGCATAAATATGACTTGGTAGAGGCTGAGAAAGCGCGAGTATTGGGACAAGATGAAAAAGCTGCTGTGTATTACGATCGCGCGGTAAAAGGAGCGTCGGAGAATGAATACATCCACGAAGCAGCGCTAGCAAACGAAAGGGCGGCAGAATTTTATCGGGCTTGCGATCGCCCAAAAGTGGCTGAGGTTTATCTGATAGATGCTTACTACGGCTATCTCTATTGGGGAGCTACCGCCAAAGTCAAGCATTTGGAGTCAGAGTATCCGATGTCTTTACCCCCTGCATCGGCGGCAAAATCCAGCGGCGATCGAACTATGATTAGCACTAATTCTACTTCCACAAGCAGCAGTCACAGCAGTTTATTAGACTTGACAACTGTTTTGAAAGCATCTCAAGCGCTAGCTAGTGAAATTGTGCTGGACAGGTTGTTAGAAAAATTAATGAAAATTGCGATCGAGAATGCTGGAGCGCAAAAAGGTTTTCTGCTGATGCCCGATGAAGGAAAATTGATGATACAAGCAGCGGCATCGGTGGAGTCTGCGGATATTGCAGTCGAGCAATGTCCGACAGTCGCGCCAGAGGATGTTTTGCCAATAACGGTGATTAATTATGTAGAAAGGACGCACTCTGATGTGGTTTTGACCGAGGCTGCGAGGGAAGGATTATTTACACACGACCCATATATTAAAAGGCAGCAAGTGCGATCGGCGCTTTGTACTCCGATTCTGAATCAAAGCAAACTCGCAGGCATTCTTTATCTAGAAAATAATTTAACTTCGGAAGCGTTTCCTCCTGGAAGGTTGGAGATTTTAAAAATGCTTTCTTCCCAAGCTGCGATCTCTCTAGAAAATGCGGTACTTGTTGCGAACTTATCCGCCGCTAAGGAAGAGTTGGAGGATTATTCGCAGACGCTGGAGGTGAGAGTAGAAGAGCGCACGCAGGAATTGAAGACTTCGGAGGCGCTGTTGAGGGAAAAAGCGGCTCAGTTGGAAGTTACTTTGTCCGAATTGCGATCGACACAGACTCAACTAATCCAAACTGAAAAGATGTCTTCTTTGGGGCAGTTGGTGGCGGGGGTGGCTCACGAAATTAACAATCCGATTAATTTCATCTACGGTAATGTCATCCACGCTAGCGATTACAGCTCGGAATTGCTGGGATTGATCGATCTTTACCAGCAGTCTTACCCGAACCCCACTCCTGAAATTGCTGCTAAAACCGAAGATATTGACCTGGGTTTTCTTCAAGAAGACTTGCCTAAAATGCTGCAATCGATGCAAGTTGGGGTCGATCGCGTTCGCAATATTGTGCTGTCGCTGCGGAATTTCTCAAGGCTTGATGAAGCCCAGATGAAACCCGTAGACATTCACTCGGGGATTGAATCTACTTTGTTAATTTTGCAGCACAAATTGAAAAAGGATGCAAATGGATTGGGAATTAAGGTGATTAAAGACTACGGTGAATTGCCGAAGGTAAATTGTTATGCTTCGGGGTTAAATCAGGTGTTTATGAATATTTTGACCAATGCAATTGATGCAGTAGAGTTACGGGTTGGGCGGCAGGATCAAGCAAATCAGCTAGAAAATACTTTATCTCCAATCTGCGAGCGAAAGATTGAGATTCGCACGGAGGTATGCGCCAAAAACTTTGTGAGAATTTATATTGCTGATAATGGCCCGGGGATGACGGAGGAAGTACGATCGCGCATATTTGACCCTTTCTTTACTACAAAGCCTGTGGGTAAAGGTACCGGTTTGGGGTTGAGTATCAGCTATCAGATTGTTGTAGAGAAACACGGCGGGAAGCTAACGTGTGTTTCCGCACCGGGTGAAGGGACTGAGTTTGCGATCGAAATTCCGGTGCATCGGTGAGCTTTTTTAAAGATGTTGCACCATTTTCAAGAACAGGCATCTTGCCTGTTCCACAAGCAAATTTATCTGTTGTGGAACAGGCATCTTGCCTGTTCATAAAAGGCTAGTTGAGAATGATGAAAAATCTCTGGTATAAGGAGGAATGATATGATGCACTTGTTGCCTGATTCCTGTAATTCCTAAACATCGCGTTCTGTGCGCACCCATTTAGTTTGGCGCTTCAGGAGAAAACCCAGATACAAAGGGATTTTCCAGAGGATGTAAAAAGGTACGGATAACAGAGTTGACCCGGAAATATCGGCCCGCCCGAATTTCGCCCAAGCGCCGACAATTGAAACTAAAATCAGCAATCCTTGTACTGCTAGCAAGATGGCGGGAATTGGTGATGTTCCGAGGGTTGCTGCTAGCAATGAAGCTGCAAAAGCTGCTAGCCAGAGGGCGACTAATAGCGACAGGGGAGGGACGGATAAGTCGAGGGCGATCGCCCATAAGTCAAATCGTTTTTGCTGCAAAGAAGCTGCTGTTAGGCGGGGAGTTTGAGTTAACAAAGTTTGTATGTGACCGTGTTCCCATCTGGTTCTTTGACTTTTGGCTGCTTGCTGCTGCTGCGGCAAACACCCGGTGACTCTGGCTTCGGGGCAGAATACGGTGGGATGTCCGGCGATCGCCAAATCCAAACTCATCTGCATATCTTCAACAATGTTGCCGCTGGCTAGGGAAACCGATCGAATTATCGACCAGGGAAAAGCCATGCCGGTTCCTGTTAGTAATGATGGAAATCCTAACTGTTTTAAGCCGCTGGGACGGACTAAGTTTTTCACGAGAAATGCTAAAGCAGAAATGGAATCTTTCGGAGTAGGATTGGGCGGCTGTTCCATTAAATAAGTTGCTTGTACTGGCCGTTTTGAATCAACTGCAACTCTGGCTAATGTCTCTAATGCGTCAGGCCCGCAGATGCAGTCTGCGTCAACCATAATTACTACTTCTGGGGGGTCGGAGGCGATCGACCGCAAGCCGAAATCTAGGGCGTATCCTTTGCCTTTGCGTTCTGTGTCTTGGCGTTCGATCGCGCTTGCACCGCAGTTGCGGGCGATTTCTGCCGTAGCGTCCGTGCAGTTGTCTGCAATCACTAACAGGCGGTCTTGAGGTGCTAGCTGCGGCAATACGGTTGAGATTGTGGCTGCAATTCCCGCTGCTTCGTTGTAAGCGGGAATTAAAACGGCTACTTTGGGACGGGGCGATTTAGTATCTGCTGTGGAGTTTCGAGGAGACAATAAAGCTGCCGTGCATTCTAGAAATAGAACTGCGACGGGAATTAGGATAATTAGGGCGATCGCCAATAGAAACGCATCAATAAATAGGAAAGCTAGCTGATTAATTTGCACAATTCTAGTACCTTAATTTTAATTTTACTTCCTACAGTTATGAGCATAATTTAATCAAAATAGTTTAATTAAATTGTACTTGGAAACTGATGGATTCACGCTATCCAAGTTAGCATATCATGTATATTTTGCCAATAGGCTAATTTATTAAGGAATGAGAATTAAATAACTTGCATTTTTTGTAGGTTGGGTTGAAGAACGAAACCCAACGCCAGGCTTGATTGTTGGGTTTCGTTCCTCAACTACGGAAGTTATTTAATCCACGATCCTAATATACCTTACACCTCAATAATTCCGAATCATTTGCAAGCGGGTAAAAAACCCGGTTTATATCAATATATCTCGGAGCGATAAAAGATTTTTCGCAGAAACCGGGTTGTTTGGGTCTTAGTGCCACAGATCGACTTATGCTGCATCGCGGACAGCAACAGCTTCAGATTTTTTTTGGGTAAACTGTGCCGTGGGTAAAAAAGCTTTGAGATATCTCGACACCGATCGCAAATATCCCACTTCTGCTTGAATAGAATCCAGCGCAGAAAGACTCTCAACTAAGTCATCAAATTCATCAGCAGTAACCCCAGCACTGTTCAAGACTTCTTGGTCTAGCCGCCCGCAGATTCCTTGCAGGAGAAGTTCGATAATCTCGCTGTAGTCAGCGATTTCCGTTCCGTAACCTTGCAATTTCTTCGGATTGATTCCCCACTGCAAAATTTTCAACAAATCTCGGGCAGAACTCCACGCGAACGAAGAAGCAATCACTTCTTTTTCTGCTGCGATAAGAGCGTGCTTGATTTGTGCTTCTGGGAAATCTGGATCGGCGATTAAGGTTTCGAGGTTCGACACTTGTTTGTCTAACACGCGCAAAGAAAAAGGAGCTAATTCTGCACTCACCATGTCGCCAGCATCGTCAACAACTCTAAAAGGATCTTCCAGAACATTAATTAGGAGGTGAATGTCTGTAGGTTTGTTCCAGTCAAACTGTCCGAGGAAAAACGGTTCTTCGTATCCCGGTAATAGTCCTTGAAAATAAATCGGCAGATTTTTGCCTGATTCCATAATTTTATAAAGTGCGACTTCTAAGGTTTCTATCGGCCAACCCAGGTTTCGCACGGCGACAAATTTCAGTCTTCCGGGGACGGACACTACCAGGGAATTCAGCAGTAAATGTACGGCTTCGATTAGATTTTGAGCGGTTACGTAGCGGTGGGGAGCGTGAACGTTGACGGTTTTCCCTTGCTGTGCTTTTTTGGACATTTGCTCGCAGAACAAGCTATTTTCCAACATATGAGTAAAGCGAACCATCCCGTAAGTGACATCTCCTTCTTGAGCTGCTTTGGCAAATTGCCATTCGGCAAACTTTTTGGAGGCTGCGTAAATTTCGGTTGTAAAATATCGAGATGTTTTGCCTGTGGAAGAGAAGATGCAGTGTTCTGCGCCGTATTCTTCGCACAGTTGGATGACGTGTTTGCATCCTAACAGGCTGGTTGTAACTGTTTCTCGGATTTGGATTTCTGCTAATCCGGGTTGGCGTTGGGCTGCTAGGTGAAAAACTATCTGCGGTTTTTCTACTTCAAATATGTGTTTCAGCGCCTGAAAGTTGCGAATGTCGGCGGCATAGAAAGTTACTGCGCCTTCTCTGTTAAAAATCGGGAAATTTTCTGCTGGGTTGTGACAGCGGGCTTTGTCGGCGGAAATGATTTTAGTTGCGCCTAGAGAGAGGAGTTTTTCGATTAAGAAACTACCGACGCATCCTTCTCCGCCGGTGATCAGGATGGTTTTTCCTTTGATTTTGCGGCTGACTGCGGGGGCGTACAGGTGAATGGTGCGATCGCGCACGTCGCTAAAAGGTTCGCTTTCTAATTGTCCGTCGGCTTGATAGGCTTTGATTAGCTGTGCGGTGAGAGTTTGTAAGGCTGCTAGGATTTCGGGATCTTGCGGTTCGGGGGAACCCGGGGGAACTAGCTGCTGGATGCGATCGATTATTTCTGCTTTGCTGCCACTTTCAAGGGCTTTTGATGGGTTAAATGCACTCTTCACTTTTTTGGCTCCTGTAATTTATAGAAATAGCGTTTGTTGCGGATCTGCGAGTTTTTAAACAGATTTGTGAGAAACTAAATTTTAAAAAGTCTGCTTTATTTTATGATTTTTTAGACAGACAGTCAGTTGATGGGGGAGACACGCGATCGGCTCTGCTACTAATTGCTTGTATTAAGCTTGCTTGTAGTTTTATCGAGCGTTTTTTTTACCTGCTTAGTTTGGCGATCGGCTAAATCGAAACGTTCTCTGTCAAAAATTTGTCATTACAACTATAAACTTAAGTTGCTGGCTGTTGGCAATACCCAAAACATATCTTTACTATTTCTTTGCAATCACCTGCGAGTTTTCACGCAATTTTAAAGTTAATGTAAAGTAATGCCTACCTTCAAAAAACTTAACAATATACTTAAGATTATAGAATTTCTCAGTTGAGTGAAGTACATATATAGGGTAGGGACACGGCATTGCCGTGTCCCTACTGCCGTGTCCTGTATTTCAGAGAATTGAAAACTGCTATAATTCTCTACCCTTTTACTGCTTAATCAAAATGTATTTTAAGCTACTCAATAAATTTAAATTTTAAGTAAAGATACGTAAAAAAACGCCAGATATTTCGGTAGCGCCAAAGGTTGCTACCCGATAGGAGGGGTAGTCCTGCGGTGCCTACCCCTCTAGATGTCCTGCTGCTAGGAGCGAACCCTGCGTTCTTTTTTGCTGCCTTCAAAGTCGCGAGCCGAGGCAGTATCGTAGCCTCCCGTCCGCAAGCGGCGGTCTAAATCGCTGGCTTCGGGAGAAGTTTTTGCTGCTTCTTCGATCGTAACTCTGCCCTCAAGTACAAGTTTGTAAAGATCCTGGTTGATAATTTGCATTCCCTCGTAAGTATCAGTTTCCATCAACCGGAAAGCTTCATCATCAGCACCTTTCATCAAGTAATCGTGCATGGCCGGGGTATTCACCAAAATATCGTGAACGGCGACGCGGCGGTTGTCAACAGTTGGCAGCAATAATTGAGCAATTACCGCTACTAAAGAATCGCAAATTTGAATTCGCATCGCCTGCTGTTCCTCGGGCGGGTAGAGGTTCAACAACCGGTTAAGAGCGTTAATGGCGCTGCGAGTGTGGAGAGTTCCCAATACTAAGTGACCTGTTTGAGCTGCTTGCAGCGCTATATTGATGGTAATGCGGTCGCGCATTTCTCCAATCAGAATTACATCGGGATCTTCCCGCAAAACAGCCCGCAAAGCCTGCTGAAATTCGTGGGTGTGCAAGCCGACTTCCCGCTGGCTGACCAAACATTTTTTAGAAGGGTGAATGAATTCGATCGGGTCTTCAATTGTAACTACGTGCTTCTGCTCCATCTGATTGAGGTGGTCGATCATCGCAGCTACTGTCGTCGATTTTCCCGAACCTGTAGGGCCGGTAACTAATATTAACCCCTGGGAGCGCAAAATGATATTTTTGAAAACTTCTGGCAACCTCAAGGAATCGATCGTAGGTATTTCCAAACTGATCAACCGCAATACTATGGCGCCGCCGCTGAGGGAATCAAAACAGTTTAGACGACACCGCACGAAGCCTGGATAAAAAATTGCTGCGTCTAATTCTTTGTTAGCCGCGAACTGTTTTCGCTGTTCGGGGGTGAGAATTTCGGCTAAGTAATGTTCAAAAATTTCTGTGGTTACTTTGGGGTGGCTGGTTGCTACTTGCATCACGCCCCGAATCCGAAATCGAGGTACGTGGCCGACTCGAATGTGAATGTCGGAAGCTGAGGCGCTATGGGCATCTCTGACCATTTGTTCGATCGTGCTCGCGGGTGTCTCAACAGCCCGCTGCTGAGGCGCTGCGGGCACATTGGGCGCGGGTGCAGGAGGCGGCGGGGGAGTTACAGCCAACGGCGGCGGCGGCGGCGGTGTTCGGCGGGCTTGAGCGTCTGGTCGAACGGGTGTAGGATTGTTTAACGGGTTCATTTTTCGAGCTCCAGTCTGGCGATTTGAGATTTGAGATTTGAGATTTGAGATTTGAGATTGCTTCCCTGACGCGGGCCTGCTTTCGCAATGAATCCGGGGGACCCGGACCGAATTGCTTTCGGTCTATGTAGATATACGGCCCCAAAATGGGCGATTTCCAATCTAATCGCTAAGTCCTAATTCGCTGCTAAATTATTAGAAGATTTTACAATTAGCCTTTTTAGGACTTGGTGAGATTGGTCAGAACTCAGACTGCAAGCGATAAGTCGGCGCGATCGAGAGGCTAAAATCGAGTGCGGTGGATCAACCATTCCTGATAATTGAAACTGCTATGAACATCGGTCATAAAATTGCCGGCTGGCTCGAAAATCGCGCTGTCACCCCCGCCTACGCGGGTTGGCTGCTCTCGGGGATGACGCTTTTCTTTTTTGCGTCTGCGACTAATACAATGGCTGGGTGGCTGTACGCGCTCAGCGGTGGCAGTTTGGCCCTGCTGGGAGTTGCGGCAGTTTTGCCAGCCAAATCGCTCCGTTCTTTGGAAGTCCGCCGCCGCCCGATCGCACCGGTGAGTGCGGGCGATCGAATTACAGTCGAACTAGAAATCGAAAATCGCGCCCGCGAACCTAAAACTTTGTTGCAAATTGCAGACATTTTGCCGTTTGTATTGTCAGAACCGATCGTCAGCCCGATCGAGATGATAGAAGCTGAGAGTACGTACGCGCATACATATTACTTGGAAGTCCGGCAGCGGGGGATCTATCGCTGGCAAGAGGTACACTTGAGGACGGCGGCGCCTTTAGGGTTGTTTTGGTGCCGGCGCAGCCACCTGGTAAAAGCAGTGGCGGTTGTCTACCCGCAGGTTTTGCCGTTAAAGACTTGCCCTTTGGTCGATCGCATCGGTCAAGAAGACAGTCCGCAATTGTACGATCGCAGCCGATCGCAAACTGCAACCGTCGGTCTTACCCGCAACCTGAGACCTTACCGCCACGGAGACCCCACCCGGCTGATTCACTGGCGTACCAGCGCCCGCTACGGAGAACTGCGAGTAAGAGAGTTAGAAATTGCCGCCGGCGGTCAAGAAATTATTATTGCTCTCGACAGTGCTGCTTTGTGGCAACCAGAAGAATTTGAACGAGCGGTGACAGTAGCTGCATCCCTGTACTTCTATGCTAGCAAGCACCTGTTAAACGTCAAACTTTGGACTGCCGGGACAGGACTCGTCTCGGGGAACCGGGTAGTTTTGGAAACTTTAGCAGCAGTTAATGCTGGGGAAGATGCGGTGGAGAATTTCCCCAAACTGCCGATAATTTGGATCACTCAAAATGCGACAAATTTAAGCACTCTTTCCCCAGGCAGCCGCTGGGTACTTTGGCCGCTAGCAACTGCTGAAACAGGCAAAAAAATATTAGTCAAACACGATTTACCCGGTTTAGAAATTCGCTCCGACAGACCGTTAGAAATTCAGTTACAAGATTCTTTGGAAAGGGCGGTTAGTTAGTAATATCAATTGGGATCTTCATCGGAATCATATAAACGGAGGACACGGCACTGCCGTTTCCTCTATGTCATAAGGGACTTTTTCCCATTTAAATCAGATCAATTCCGGCTGCGCCGGAATGACAAGCGAGGACGCGGCAGTGCCGTTTCTGGCGCGCCCGATTAATTGTAGGGACACCGCACTGCCCATAGGTGTCAACTTAAGCCTAAAACCATTGATAAATATGGGTTTTATGCCAAGTCTAGATCCCCCTAAATCCCCCTTAAGAAGGGGGACTTT
>JAUBOG010000299.1:0-8073 GCA_036700105.1 Microcoleus occultus BM001215583 | reverse complement strand
AGAAAGGACGGGCGGGACGCCCATCCCACTTTCAAGAGTGTAAATTATTTAATTTACGCTCCTAAACACTTTCCGATCGCTAGCTTGTAAAGGGCGTTGTCGAAAAAAAACATCCTAGCTGCTTTTCTGAAAAAAAAAGCTAGGATGTTTTAATGACAACCTATTGCAGGAGTTTAGCCGGCTGTTGCTAGAACTGGATTTTTAGCTTTCCCCATCGCCAAACATTTTTTAACAGCAGCAATTACATCCTCTACATCTGCATCTGTTAATTTTGCCGAAATCGGCAAACTCACTGTCTGGTCTCCAATCCGCTTCGCATTCGGATAATCGTCCGAATTCCATCCAAACATTTTTTGATACACGGGATGTCCCGGGAGGCTTTGATAGTGAACGCCGATACCGATGTTTTCAGCAGTCATCGCGCCGAGAAAAGCATCGCGGCTAATACCGGATGCAGCTTCATCGACTAAAATCGTGTATAAGTGATAGCCGTGGATAGTTTCTGCTTCGGGCTCTGCTGGGATTCCAATCGGCAGATCCGCAAATGCTTCATTGTAGCGCTGCCAAATCTGCTCGCGCCGCTTCCAATAAGGGGCAACTCGTTTCATTTGATGGATGCCGATCGCGGCTTGCAGATCCATCATGTTGTATTTAAAACCGACTTCCACCACTTCGTAGTGCTTGTAACCCGAGTCGCCGAAGCGCTTCCAAGCATCTTTGCTCATCCCGTGCAGGCCCAATATTTTCAGGCGATCGGCATCTTCTTGACGGTTAGCTAAAATCATGCCGCCTTCGCCCGTCGTGATGTTTTTGGTGACATAAAAGCTGAAGCATCCGAAGTCGCCAAAGGTGCCAGCTTTCCGCCCTTTGTACTCTGTTTCGATCGCGTGAGCGCAGTCTTCAATTAACTTTAAGTTGTGGCGGCGAGCAATTTCGCACAGCGCGTCCATATCGCAGGGACGACCAGCGAAGTGAACAGGCAAAATTGCTTTAGTTTTTGAAGTTATTTTAGCTTCTACTTGAGCCGGGTCAATATTCATTGTCACCGGATCTACATCTGCCAGTACCGGTGTTGCTCCGGCGTGGACGATCGCATTAACTGTAGCGCAAAAAGTCATCGGAGTAGTAATGACTTCATCCCCCGGTTTTAAAGAAGCAGCGAGGATGCTCAAGTGCAGTGCCGCCGTACAGGAATTGACTGCTGTCGCGTACTGGGAACCCTTGTAAGCTTTGAAGTCATTTTCAAAAGTCATGACTTTTGGGCCTGTACCCAACCAACCTGTTTTCATGGTTGCCATGACTTCTTGAATTTCAGCATCTTCAATTGCTGGAGCACCGAAAACCAAGAAACGGTCTTTTGAACGAATAGGATTGTTGTTCATGTTGCTAGTGTTACCCAGTAAATAGAGTCGAGAGAGTGAAATTGTACAGCCCTGACAAGTACGATTTTATGTGGATTTGAGCTGCTGTTAATTTAATGCAGTCTCTCACCGTTTTTTTTTCAACTTTTTTGGATCGACAGTTTTGGGGAATGCGCGGTCTAGTGGCATCTGTCGCAGCACGAGCTTACTACTAACTAGCTATTTTTTTGCCAGCAGCTTACTCTGACAGCGTTTCTCTATCTTAAGATAGATAATCTGCAATGTCCAGCCACTTTTCGTTCAGTTTATGGATGATACAGATACTTTTGACCGCATTTTTTTTTCAAAATACTTTTATCTGTAAAAATACGGATATTTATTTAAATTTTTGGTAAAGGCTCGAAGATTTAGACCGAGAATTCTCTTACAGTTAAGTTAAAAATCGGCAAATTTTGCACAAATAAAATGTGACTCTGCTTTAATTTATGCAGGTTCAGATATTTTCTAAGCTCGATCGCCCAAATCAACTCCCCTTGACAAAAGACGCTACAGTCTAGGGAGGCGAATCTTGTTCAAAATGTCTTGGAGCCGTTCTGAAACGCCGCCCAATTGTTCTGACAAAGCGACAAGTTTGCCGTAAGCTTCAACTAAGCGATCGCCCTCAACGTAAACCTCTGGAGCCGGATAATTCTTCATCGATTCCAGCAGCGTAATCTCGTTATCATTAGTTGCAGACAGCACCAAAGCCGCGCGCAAAGCTTCTCGATTTGCATTTCCAGAGGGAGTGCGAATTACCTGACCGACTTCATCGAGAATTATTTCCCCAACTTTACTATTTAAAGTTCGATCCAACAACCTTTGACTGACTTTTACCGGTCTCGTGAGACTGCTGCGAAGCGCTTCCGGGTCTTTTTTTGCGTTGGAGAGCAGCATTTCTAAGCCGGGCGACATTTTCCCAGTTTCGGCAAAAATTTCTAATTCGCTGACGGCTAAAGTCATGCGGATCGCACTGTATTTGAGGACTACCTTTTCGGCAGCCACCGCAGCAGTGCTGTAAAATAAAACTCCCGCACCTGCTGCTAAAAATAACGTCCACCGCCCTTGGAAAAATGACCGCCCCATAGTACAATCTCCGAACATCTTTTTACAGTTCGACTTTGGCACATCCGATCGGTTGCTGCACAGGCTAATTTTTGCGGGAAATGCCAAATTGCGCGATCGTCCCCACACTTACAGCATATTCCATGTATATGCGGTACACACAATCAAGTAGTAAGGTGCGTCGCCACGGGGGGAGCAAGTTGCATTGAAACGGAGAAAGTAGGGACGCACCCTACATAACTTATCGCCCGCCGGAAAATAGCAGATCCCAATCCGATCTCCAACTCCCAGCAAAATACCCAGCGCCGCGTCTTCTGTTACTGAAGGCTGGCGCTGGGCTTAAATTTATTTTGTATATTTAGGGTCTTTATCAAAGCTGACCCCATTTGAACAAGTTACAAGCGGTTTATGATTAGGGTCTTTATGAAAGCTGACCCCAATTGAACCAACCTCTTCATAATGACAGCGATCGATCGCAAACTCGGATTTCGTAATAATTTCTTTATATTTATCACTTTTCCTTGCCTCGTATATATTTTTGTTTCGATTTGTAAATCTTTGTTACTTCGACTTCGGGGATCGGGCCTCGGCGCGCTGTTCGAGGCGAAACAAAAACACCATCAAAGCCACAACTCCGACTTGAAGGGCAAAATTGGGCAAAGCAGAGCCAATTTCGCGCCCGGAGGCAATTTTGGCGAGGAAAACTACGCCACCGATAAAGCCCGAAGCGCCGCAAGCTACGTAGACAAACTGTCGCAGAGGCCGGTAGGGAGCGGCCATTTCTGCGGTTAAACGTTCGTACTGTTGGCGGCTGAGGTTGCGCGGGTTTTTTGGGATGTACGGGCGATCGTCCGAATTTGGATCTGGCATAAATTTAGGAAATAATTAAATTAGGATTAGGCAAAAAAACCCAGTTTCTACCAAAAATCTGCTGGCTGACACGGTAAATACAGCCGAAAGACTTGGTTTTTGGTAAGGTGCGGGCAAAAGAGATAGAATATTAGATTACAGCAATATCTCACAACTGCCGAAATAAATCACCGCTGGAGCAAAAGCACAACAGTCTGCAAACAGCCGACAAAAACGCCCAAAATGCCTCCTAAATTTACAATTCCCTGCAACTCGCTTTTGACAATTCCCTGAATTGCTGACTCCAATTCTTCAGGAGAAGTGCCTTTTACTCGATCGACAATTACCTGATCGATATTCAAAATCGGGATCGCCTGAGCGACAATATTTTCTAAATCCCGCTCTAGATAGCGCTCCAAAACCAAAGCCAGTTCTTTGCTGACAATTTCCAGGGAAGCGCTCATCACCGCTGAAGTTTGCAATCGATTGAGAATCAACCGCGAAATATTTTCCCAGTCAATAGATTTGCTCAACCCGTCAAGTACCTCCGTACCCCGCTGCTGAACGTAGCTGCGAACGCTGTCGCGCATAGTTTTTCGCAACTGTCTCACAGTCGAAACCGGCAAGTTTTGCATCGACAAATTTTGCAGCCATTCCTGAAGCCGCCCGCGAATTCCCAAAGAAACTGTTAACTCTGCTAACCGCTGATTAGTCGCTTGTCTGTCATCCAGACAAAAAGTCCGCAGCCGAGTTAAAGTATTCCGCAAACCAAACAAATTTGCTACTACCCAATAAGTGCCGCTGGTTTTTTCTCTAAACCCTTCATCGATAATCGAAATATTGCGATCGGTCAAAAAGTCAATCAAAGCCTGCCGCAGCACTTCCGGCGGTATTACTACCTGCAAAAGCCAATCAGACAACTGACCAGCTTGAGCTTCAGTTAGCTGAATTTCCAGCAAAACTTGGTCAAAAATTTGATTTAGCTGAGCTTCTAAAAAATCTTCCCGCCGCGCCAAAACTTTGAGAATTCGCGGTACGGATTCCCCCAGTAAGTCTCGCAGAATGTTAGCGAGAATTTTAGCAGTTTTTTGCTCTGCGTCTGCCTTTACTTGATCCAGCGCCAACTGCAACAACCAGAGAATTACTGACTGCATCCGCTCTGTTTGCAGGAGGCGGCGCGCTAAGTTTTGCAGTTCCTGCGGCGTCAGCAGCGAACCCATTATTGTGTCAGAAATTCGCTTGGCCAAGCGCTCTTGGTTGCGGGGGATCAAGCCGGGAGTGAAAGGCAATTTCCGCCCTTTGATATAAATAGCCCGATAGGGGCGGAACAGCATTTTGATAGCTATATCGTTAGTGAAATAGCCAATAATTCCTCCCACTACAGGAGGGGCAAACAACAGCCAAATATCAGACGGGTTCATCAATAATGGGGAAATTGGGAATTGGGAATTGGGAATTGGGAATTGGGAATTGGGAATTGGGAATTGGGAATTTTCCCTACTGACTAATGACTAATGACTAATGACAACTGACAACTGTCAACTGTCAACTGACTAATACCAATACTCCCATCATAGCTCCGGCAATGGGATAGTGGGTGGCTGCGGTAAATCCGGCTTGGCGGGCGATCGCGACTTGCTGCTGCCCGATCGGGAATTTTTCTAAACTAGGATTGATGTAGGCATATTCTTGAGTCATGCCAAATTGCTGAGCAACCGGCACCACCAGAGTGTCTAGATAAAACTGCTGAAAGCTCCGCATCAGGGAATTGCTGGGGCGGTGGAAGTCGAGAATAGCTGCTGTTGCACCGGGTTTGAGGACGCGGTGCAATTGGTGAAGGCTGCGGGGGATGTCTGTGACGTTCCGCAGGCCGTAACCCATTGTGGCGCAGTCGAAATAATTGTCGGGAAAAGGCAAGTCTAGGGCGTCAGCTTCTACCCAGGTAATGGGACTAGAAGGGGTGAGAAAAGGCCGATCGCGCCTTGCCGCCACAGCCAATTGCGCTGGGGAAAAATCTACTCCAAATACCGAACCGGTAGGCCCTGCTTGTTTTGCCAGCAGCAATGCTATATCCCCGCTACCGCAGCACAAATCCAAGCAAGTGTTACCCGGGCCAACCTTGCTCCATTTCACCGCCATTTGCTTCCAAATCCGGTGCTGCCCAAAGCTCAACCAGTCGTTCATTTGGTTGTAAACTGGGGCAATTCGATTAAAGATAGTTTTAATTTGTTCTGGGTTATCAGTCATCAGTTATTGGTTATTTGTTATTGGTTGTTTGTTATTGAGAATGGGGGAATTGGGAATGGGGAATTGGGAATGGGGAATTGGTGATTAGTAAGTGGTAATTGGTAGCAACTAACCAATGACCAATGACCAATGACTAATGACTGATGACCGATAACCGATGACAAATAACTAACGATCCTGAAAACTCGTCAGTACCAAAGCAACTTGTTGAGCGGCGAGGTGAACTGTTGTGAGTTCGTCGGGGCGCAGGGAACAAGGTTGCTTCCACTGGATGGACATCAGGGCGATCGATCGGCCTGCGTGAATCACCGGAACGGTCAAGTGAGCTTGAATACCCGATTTCTGATAGTGCGGCAGGGCAGCTAGGGCGGTGTCGCCGGCAATATTCACAGCACCCTGAATAGTTCCAGAGGCGATCGCTTCTAGAGCCAGGGGGTCATCTGCGAGCCAATTTTCCACAGTTTGACCGCTGGTGTGAATCCCTTGGGCCGGCATTAAAACATTTCCTTCCACCAGTTGCAAAATGCAAGCGTCGGCCAAAAAGTTATCGCTCACAGCAGTAGCGATCGGCTCTAAAGTTGCTTCCAAACTTGGATGATCCGCAGCCGTTTGCATGATTGTTGCTAACAGTTGGATTTGATTTTGGGCGCGGTGCAATTCCTCAGTCCGCTGCTTGAGAATTTCATAAGTCTCGGCCGCCTTTTGCACCACCATTTTCAATTCGTTCGGGTCCCAAGGCTTGGTGATATACTTGTAAACCTGTCCCGAGTTAATCGCATCCACCAAATCTTCAATGTCCGTAAAACCAGTCAAGATAATTCTGACCGTATTCGGAAACTGGGGCACGGTTTTGCTCAGAAACTCCGTTCCCTTCATTTCTGGCATCCGCTGGTCGGAAATGATGACGGCGACCTCGCCCTCGATCCCGAGGACTTCCAAGGCGCGAATCCCGCTCTCAGCTTTGAGCACGTTAAAATCTCGTCGGAAAGTGCGGTAGAGTAAATCCAGATTGTCTGGTTCATCGTCTACTACCAGCATTTTGGGTTTTTTCGGTCGGTGTAGGGTCATGAGCTGGCGTTTAATTTGATCTAGCTCTGGAATGGCATTATCCATAACAATACGATAAACTCCCCTTTGTCAATTTAGGCGAGCAACTATCCTGTAACAATAGTCTCACAACTCACTTACTATAAATCTCTAGCTCTGCCGCGACACGAGCCTTGCTGGTATCCAATCACACACAACTTAGCGCTGGTTTTAGATTTCATTATGACTGATACACCGCAAGATTTCTCCCCTCCTGCACCTGCACCTTCCGCGAATGCTGTGGATGTCGAAAAGTTAATTCGATCGCTCCGCCGCAAAGAAGGCACTTGGGTAGAGTGGGGACAGGCCTGCACGGCTCTGCTGCAAGCGGGCTACAGCTCTCAGAAGATTTTTGAAGCAACTGGTTTTGAGCCAATTCAGCAAAATCAGGTCGGCGTAGCAGCACAAGTTTACACCAGCATGGTCAACGCTGGAGCTTCCGAGGAAGTCCGATCGCACTTCCTGCGAAAAGGAAGTGATATTTTATACGAATTTCGGATTCTGTCTCAAGTAGAGCGGGCCGGTGCGGCGGCGTTGATGCTAGCCCACAATTTGGATGTTGACGATGCTCGCCAAGTTGCCAAAGCGATCAAGGAGTTTTCGCACTTCGGGAGTCTCCCGCAGGGGTTCACAGACACTCCAGGGGATGCTGTAGCGTACCAGTGCTGGCAATTGGCGAGACAGAAAAGCGATTTGCAAGAGCGATCGCGCTTGATTGCTCGCGGTTTAAAATTAGCCAGCAGCCAAACCGCTAGGGCGCAAATCGAGCAGTTGCTCGTAGATTTTACCGTAGTTTCCAGGCGGGCCGCGCCCCGATTGCCCGTCTACCGGCTGGATTCTGAAGAACAATTGCCCCGGATTGTGCCGGTGGTGGGGAAATTGCCCCTGTCTACGTCAGATTTGCTGGCAGTGCCTTTGCCGGAGGAAATCTGGCCGTTCCGAATGGTAAAATTTTCCGGAGCTGGAGCTTGGGTGGCGATTCCCGGATGGCAGGTAATTTTGAACGCTGAAGATCCGGTGGCGGTTTTGCAAATGAGCGATCGATTGCCGGTACCGCTGGATGGGAAAGTTGAAGAAGTTTTGATTATTGCCGATCGAGCGCAAAGACAGTGGGATGCTGACAGTTATTTCCTCGCCGATAACGCGGGAAATTTAGAATTGTTTTGGTTTGAAACATCCCCGGATATTGCGATTTTGGGGCGAGTTGTGCTGGTGATGCGCCCGAAAAAGATTGTGGATGAAGACTATACCAAAGATGGATGGCAAATCGATGATTAGTCATCAGTTATTAGTCATTAGTCATTGGTCATGATTGACAATCAGGACACTCCAAAAGCCCATAGGTGTCAACTTAACGTCAAATGTAGTCAGAGACTGGTGTTTGACGATTAAGCCTAGATCCCCCCTAACCCCCCTTAAGAAGGGGGGG
>JAUBOG010000298.1:0-8134 GCA_036700105.1 Microcoleus occultus BM001215583 | reverse complement strand
GGGCTAGGGGGGGTCTTCGAGTGTTGCACGATTTTAGAAAAATGATACTTACAATTAGTGAAACAAGGTTTACATAAAATCCGGAATCAGCGAGGATTGGTAGCCTGACAAGAATCCATCTATAATGAGGGGATTGAATCCAAGTAAAATATTGACATTAATTACGATTTATGTTAGCTTTGGCTGAGTTATTTTGCACTCTTAGCAGCCATGCTACTTTTAAACATCAACGTTTTAATCACAACATTTCCCTTGACAATTTTATCATTACCGATCGGCAGTTACGCTGCAAGCATAAACCTTTATCAAGAACCCAAAAGTCTCTTGAACTTTACCCGCTTCCAGACAACTACCTCACCTAAAGAAGAAAAGCAAAATTTATTTATAGCTGACGTTAACAGCGATAAAGAAGCAATTAAGTCAGTTTTGATATTACAATTTAAAGCTTTAAATGAAGAAAACATAGAAGCTTATATGGCTACAATTGACTCAAACTCCCCGGTTTTTAAACCCACAAGAGAGCTGACGGCACAAGTTTTTTCCAATAGCGATCTAAAGTATGTGATGAATGAATTTGATGTTGTAAATATATCAAGCAATACAGCAAAAGTTAGGGTGGTTCAAACCACTACAAAAATTAGAGCTCCGCAGTTCAGGAATAATAGAATGGTGTTAATACACAACTTCAAAAAATTAAATGGTACATGGAAAATGTTTAGCACTGAGGTGGAAAAAGTTGAATTTTTAAACTAAACAATACTGACTGATGACTTCTTCTTTGTTATTGATTTTTTGTGCCGTCCGGCATCACCGCACCCTTTAAATTTGCCCCTGCCAAATTAGTATCCAACAGCAAAGCATTCCTCAAATTAGCGCCCTGCAAATTAGCACCTTCCAGATTAGCCATCCACAGATTCGCCCCCTCCAGATTCGCCCCCTCCAAGTCAGCATTAACCAGAAAAATACCTTTCATAAAAGCACCTTTCAAATTAGCATTTTTTAACTTACCGCCTCCCAAAGCAGCATCCTCCAGCCAAGCATTTTCTAGATTAGTTGCTTCCAAATTTGCCCCAGCCAAATTGCTGCTTATCAGGTAAACCCCAGCCAAATTTGCCTGTTTCAAGTTAGCATTTACCAAATGCGCGCTCCATAAATTCGCATTTTTCAGGTTGGCCTTTTCTAAATTGACGCCTTCCAGAAAAACTTCGCTCAAATTCGCCCCGGAAAGATTGCAACCTTGACATTCCCTCGCCCTCAGCAATTGCCGGACTTGATGCTTGACTGAGGAACGGTTCGCTGCGAAAATTATTAAACTCGCACTTGCTAAGGCAATAATAGTAAAAGTGGCCAGCCCGATCGCACTTATAACCTTTCTTTGTCCCGCGCCTCGAAACATCCGCTTGCAGCCCCTAAAAATATTTCGATAATTGTTCGTATTTATCACCTAGTTCCTTCCTTCCCCAGCCCCTATGAAAAAAAACTTAAGATTTAAATTACTGGCGATCGCCCTATTTTTCTGCTTGTCACAGCAATTAACGGCGTGCAGCTTTCCCGCAAAACCCTTTCAACTGCCCGCATCAGCCAAACAAGAACCCTGGCCGGTTCAAACAGGCCTCCGAATTAACATTTTGCGCGACAACATACCAATTGTCAACCGCGCAGTTATCGTCCCCGACGAAGCCACATTCTTCGCAGCCATCCAAAAATGGAATCTCAAAGGACATTGGCCAATTCTGATCGAAGATAACAAATATACGCCCATGTTTCTCCAGCGCTTTCAACCTGAAGAAATCGTCCGTTTGCCGAGCATCAAACAGCAACTGCCAAAAAGTCAAAACCTCCAGCAATTAATGCTGAACGCATCAGCAGCCGCCTGGAATGCGACGGATACTCAAACCTTAAAAGCAAAATGGACGGAACTCGGCTGGGAACCGCCAGGAGTAGTAATTACATCAGAAAATGACCCTGCAAAAACAGCAGCAGTTGCTTTAGCAGCCGCCCGCGGTCAACCTTTAGTATTTGTAGAAGGCAACTTCGGCAAGCCTAACGATACCCTGAATCAGCAACAGTGGCAAACTCTGCAAGCAGCCGTTAAAAAAGCCGTCGAATCCACCGGATATTTTTATTCTCAACTCGGAGATGCGATCGACACTTTAACGATTGTACGCCAATTAGCAGTCAAATATCAATCAAGAGAAACACCAGGCGAACAACTAGCAGTCACCGACGGTTTGGGGCGTCACCCCAACGGAGCTCGCTGGGCCGCGGCCGGCTGGATTTACGGTTCGCCAGCGCGATCGACTTATCAAGCCATGTGTGCCGTATTTCTCGACAGCCAAACAGCCATGCTTTATGACAGTTACCCGCAGGAAGGAAACTGGGGAAAATATGAAATGAATTCAGCAGCTAGCGGATTAAAAACTATAAATGTGAATGTAGAATTAGTGCAGCAACCAGAAGCCAGTCTGGAAAAGTGGCGAATTTTAGCATCAAAAGAATGGGAATTTGACTTAATATTGATGAATTCCAAAGGCTATCCAAAATCCTTCCAAGTTGGCAACGGCGACGCCTCGGTTGAAGACATTCCAAAACTTAAAATTCCCGCCGCAGTTCACGCGATCCACAGTTGGTCTGCAGCAGCACCGGATGACAAAGATACTGTTGCCGGCAGGTGGTTGAAAAATGGGGCTTATGCCTATGTTGGCAGCGTCAGCGAACCTTTTTTATCGGCATTTATTCCGCCGAAAGTAATGGTCGATCGGCTGTTGCGATCGGCACCCTTTTTAATGGCAGCGCGCCAGCTAGACTCGCCTCCGTGGAAAATTGCCACTATTGGCGATCCGCTAATGTCGATCGCCCAACCCAGACCCAGGATTGAACCAACTCAGCAACCAATATAAAAAATTGTTATTTGTTATTTGTTATTTGTTATTTGTTATTTGTTATTTGCTATCAATAACTAATGACTAATGACTAATGACTAATGACTGCTGACTCACTGGATGCGCAAATATACTCAATCAGCATTCTTGCTAAATTCCAGAAAGATTAAATGTAGCTTGGCATACAAACTCCAACCTCCAATTTGCCGACCCTCAGTTAAGTTCCTTCCCAGCCTAGCCTCCAGCCCGAAAAATCCTCCCTAAAATAGAGCTTAATTAACTTGTCAATTCCCCTAAAATCACTCAAAATGAAAATAAGAAATAAAATGTAATATTTATCTAACTTCTCACAGAAGAATTAACCGCTAAATGAGAGCCACCCATCCTGCGGATCTGCCGCCACCGGCGCCAACCGCAGCAGTTCCCCAAGCCTCCCGCCTAAGCCCGCTATTTAACCGCCTGCATCCGAGTCCCGAAACCCTCCTGCTCATCCTCTCCCTAATCATAGGGGGAGTTACGGGTGCAGGCGTCGTCACCTTTCACTATCTCATCAACTTGATCCGCAGCCTGATGCTGGAAGACTTCATGGGGGCGATCGCCTCGAAAGGCTCTTGGACGCTAGCGTGCATTCCCACCCTCGGCGGAGTCATCATCGGGCTGATGCGCTGGCGGTTTCGGGATTTTGGCCCGAATATGTCCTCCTTAATTGCAGCCACTCGCGGGCTGCAAGAACTCTCCCCGCTCAAACCGATCGCCAAAATGGTGGCGGCCTCAGTTTCCCTCGGCACCGGCGCCTCCCTCGGCCCGGAAGCCCCCAGCGTCGAAATCGGCGCCAACTTTGGGATGTTGCTCGCTCAAGTCTTGCAGCTATCCCCAGAAAGGCAGCACTTGCTCCTCGGCGCGGGAGCCGCAGCAGGCTTATCTGCCGGGTTTAACGCCCCCATCGCCGGAGTATTCTTTGCCTTAGAAGTCGTGCTCGGCAGTACCTTCGCCACTTCGTCTGTCAGCGTTCTCTTGCTATCAGCCGTCGTTTCAGCGCTGATCGCTCAAATTTGTTTGGGAGCTCAGCCGGCTTTTGCTTTGCCTGTCTACGATGTCCGCAGCCCCTTAGAACTGCCTTTTTACATGGGATTGGGACTTTTGGCCAGCGTAGTGTCCCTAGCTTATACAGAAGCAATTCAATTGGCCGATCGCTGTTTTCAAGGAAAAGTCCGAGGATTTGCTTGGCTCGGACGACTGCCCCGGCCGCTTCACCCCGTCATCGGCGGGGCCTGCGTCGGCTTAGTGGCCCTGCAATTGCCTCAAGTTTTGGGCGTCGGCTACGAAACAGTCCAAGCAATGCTCCAAGATGTTAAATTTTCCTTGCTTTTGCTGCTGCTTCTGCTGTTCGTCAAACTAGCGGTGACAGCAATCAGCCTCGGTAGCGGTTTAGTCGGCGGTATTTTCGCTCCGGCGATGTTTTTGGGAGCTTCCCTGGGTTCGGCTTACGGCCTCTTTTTGGCAATGGTGCCGGCTTTGGGAGAACACGTTGCCGGCCCTCCCGCCTACGCAATGGTGGGAATGGCCGCTGTGCTCGCCGGTAGTGCCAGAGCACCGCTGACAGCAATTCTGTTGATGTTTGAATTAACCCGCGATTACCGGATTGTTTTGCCTTTGATGGCGGCCGTCGGATTGAGCGTTTGGCTGGTGGAGTGCGTTAACCGCCGATCGACCGCCCACAGCCTCAACCTTCAGCAAATGGGCGTAGATGTTGCTGTCAACGAGCCGATCAAAGCCAGGGAACAGTTGCAGGATTGGGAAGATGTTTTGGGCGATCGGATTGTCACAGAATTGATTTCTTGCCAACTGCCGATCGATGAGGAAGAGATGAGCGAGGAGCCAGCGTTGGCAATGGCTAATTCACATTTGCCCGAAAATGTCAAGCCATTACCTGAAACAAAATCAGCCGTTTGAGGGCTCTCAAATCCCGTTGTTTCGCCCCCAAACCGATAACCTTAAAGCTAAATCTGACAACTATGATATTTATCAACCCAAAAACAGATTATGCCTTCAAAAAAATATTCGGTTCCTCAGAAAGCAAAGAGATTCTAATTAGCTTTCTCAACGCCTTAATTTATGAAGGCAATTCCACCATCGAAGACTTAGAAATTATCAACCATAATCTGCCGAGGCAACTTGAAAGTTTAAAAGATACTTACCTCGATGTCACAGCCAAACTAGACGATGGCACCTTAGTCATTATTGAAATTCTAGTTCTCAACGTTCAATATTCTGGCAATCGGGTGTTGTACAATGCAGCCACAACCTACGCATTTCAATTGCAAAGAGGAGAAGGCTATCGAATGCTCAAGCCATTAATAGCTTTAACCATTACAGATTTTGAAATGTTTCGCAACAGCCCTAACTTAATTTCGAGATTTGTGTATAAAGAAGTTAAAAGCAATTTAAACTATCCCGAAGATGCCATAAATTTAGTGTTTATAGAATTACCTAAATTCCATAAAGAAGCAAGTCAACTAGAAACTTTGACAGATAAATGGATATATTTCATGAAATATGCCAGAATTATCTCAGAAGTTCCCGAAACAATCGATAGCGTACCGGAAATCCACAAAGCATTCGATCTTGCCAATGAAGCCCGGTTAAGTCGGGAAGAAGTAGAAGCTTTGGAACGCAGGGAACAGTTTATTCACGACCAACAGGGGGCAATTATTAAAGCTTTTGAAGAAGCAAGACAGGTAGGAAGACAGGAAGCAAGAGAGGAAAGAAAACGAGAAGAAACGCTAGCGATCGCCCGAAAATTACTCTCGCAGCTAGATAATGCCGCGATCGCCCAAGTTACGGGGCTTAGCGTTGAGGAGGTGCAAAATTTGCGGGGCGATTCATAATTTAAAGTAATTGCGTAAAGGGAGTGGATTTGTGATGTCACTGGACTATCCTGAATATGAAGAACTACGCAAGCAAAGTTGGTTCTTGGGATTGCTTTGGCGTATAGGTGACTTGGGATACTATCTTGGGCTATTTGGCGCATTAGGATCGCCATTAATGATGATTTACAGTCTACTCACAAGTCAAAAAGGTCATTTGCCCTGGCACACAGCCTTATTGGCTGGATTTCTGTCTACAGTATTCTGGGCTTGCATTTTTTGGACTTCCGCACAGCTTAAAAGTTTTGCGTTGAAAAGAGGAGACGCTTTGAAGAATAACATTGAATGGCCCATAATCACCAGTGATATTACAAGTTGAACAAACGCGATCCAAACAGAGACAGGGAGCAAATATATATTTTGAACCCGGTATTGTATAATTATGGAAGTCTCAGTTGTGGAAGTAAAACCGATGCTTGAGTGTTATCATGTCGCAGATCGCTTTCAGGCTCTAACGAATGAGAAGATGCTGTTTCATTAATTGACACTTACAACGAGTAATGTAAGCTTATCTTGCGAGGTACTAATGACTCTAAATATAGGTGAAAATAGCCTAAAAGAAATTATTTTTTGGGTGGAAGAAGATGGGGATGGGGGTTATATTGCTAAGGCAATGGGTGAATCTATCTTTACTCAAGCTGATAGTATTCAAGAATTGCGAGAATTGATTAAAGATGCCGTTCATTGCCATTATCCTGACGAGCAAAATCGTCCTAAATTGATTCGCCTGCACATTGTTCGCGATGAGGTGATTGCCTCATGAAATTGCCGAGAGATTTATCAGGTGAAGCACTGGTTACGGCTTTAAGTAAATTGGGATATGTTGTAGATCGCCAAACAGGTAGCCATATTCGGTTGACGACTAAAGAAAGTGGCGAACATCATCTTACTATTCCTAACCATAGTCCAATTAAGATTGGGACTCTTAGTGCAATGAGTGCGTGATGTGGAAGAACACTTTAACTTAACCCGTGATGAATGCCTCACTCAATTATTTTATTAACTATTAAATATCCTAAACTATTTTTGATAAGCATGAGAAAGGACTGCTGCTAAAACTACAGATACCTATTTATCGTAACTTTAGTCTGTACGAACACTAAGGAAACACCCATGTTCAAAAATTTAACAGTGGCGCTACCCTCAAATTTGCTCTAAAATGATCGAAAATTATTCACAACAAGCCCAGAGGCGCTTCGGTGACTCCTAACGAGGGAACTGCAAACAGCAAAAGTCAGAAAATACCGGGCCAAACCCCCTTGGGTTCTAGTTACTACGGCTTGTTAGGGCTGCATCCTTCCGCATCGCCGATCGACATTAGGCGATCGTACCGGGAACTGAGCAAACTCTACCATCCCGATACCACCGACTTGCCGCCCGCAGTCGCTACTGCCAAATTTCAGCAGCTTAACAACGCCTACGCCACCCTTAGCAACCCAGAACGCCGCCTCGCCTACGATCTCAAAATCGGCTATTCTCGGATGAACGTGATTCAGCAGCCCCCGGGATTCAACACTCCCGTTTCTCAATCGCGCGCCAAAAATTTTAACTCCGCTTACCTCGATCCCGCCGATCGCCCCCTTTCTCCAGGAGAAATATTCGCCCTGTTTATGATGGGATCTACCTTAATCGGATGTTTGATCCTGGCGATCGCGATCGGTCTAATCCGTGGCAATTGACAACTAAAAGTTCTAAATTAAAGATTAACCACAGTCTTCCCAATTCCCAATTCCCAATTCCCGATTCCCGATTCCCGATTCCCGATTCCTTATGACTCTTCCTTCCGCTGACACCCCTTTGTACAACCATCCCCTCCCAGAAATCGAGCAGTGGCTCAAAAGCCGCGGCTGCGAGCAAAACCTGCGGGAACTCCACTGCTGGAACATCGATCGACCTGCATGGAAAGCAGAACTATCCCTCGACATCGACCAACTCACCATCCGCTACATCAATGCCGGAAACGACGGCCAAGACATCCACCGAGTCTTCAAATACTCCCTCTCGCGTCAGGATATCGAAGCAGCAGTTTTTGCCGGGCCCTAGTTTGATTTTAGATTTGCGATTTTAGATTTTAGATTGTCGGTGAATAGACCTCTCCAACAATTATCGTGGAACAGGCATCTTGCCTGTTCAAAATAGGCTTTTCTGGAGATGTCTAATCTACAGAAAAGTTCGCGTTTTTGTCTGCATTCCCGAATCTAAAATCGCAAATCTAAAATAGAACTCTTGCAAAAATATAATGCACTCCACCCCAACCCTCCCCGAACTCGCGGGGAGGGGGCAAGATTATTCTTGTTTCCCCCCTTAATAAGGGGGGACTCGCGG
>JAUBOG010000297.1:0-8135 GCA_036700105.1 Microcoleus occultus BM001215583 | reverse complement strand
AGTGCCGTGTCCCTACAATTCGGCAGTGCCGTGTCCCTACAATTCGGCAGTGCCGCGTCCCTACAATTAATCGATCGTTACATCATTCGATGCCAGTCCCGGCCCGCCAGCCCCGATTACTTTGGGGCCGGGGAAACGGCATTGCCGTCTCCCGAGTTACTGCCGAGTGCAGGCTAAACCAGCAAGCTAAAACTGCTCGCCGATAGCTGGGTTGGCAGAACGCCGGACACTACAGCCAAAATCTGGTTGCTGCTGGCGATCGCGATCGCAGTTGAACCGTTAGTTTGGGTAAGCGACAGTTGACTGAAGTCCAAGCCTCCAACCAACAAGAGCGAATCCAATCCTGCCGTGAAGTTGATAATCGTGTCAGTTCCACCGCCTGCGGTCAAGACAAAGCGATTGCTGGTGGTGCCGCCGACAAGGGTATCGCTGCCGCTGCCGCCAAAGAGCAAATCGTCGCCGCTGCCGCCAAAGAGCAAATCGTCGCCGCTGCCGCCGAGTAAGGTATTGTTACCGTCCCCGCCGCAGAGAGTGTCATTGCCTTGGTCGCCAAATAGCACGTCATCGTCGAGACCTCCCAACATTACATCGTCGCCTTTGCCACCGTACAATACATCGCTGCCTTGGTCGCCAGAGATCGAGTCGTTGCCCCGATTTCCGTAAATCGTATCGTCGGCGATATCGCCAAAGATCAGGTCAAAACCTTTGCCGCCGAACAGAGTATCGCTATCGATGCCACCGTAGACAGTATCGTTAGCCGTGTTGCCATTGATGTAATCGCCGCCCTCTTGGCCAAAGATCAAATCGCTGCCGCCCAACCCGAAGATAGAGTCACTGTTGACACTGCCCACGAGGGTATCGTCGCCGCTAAGGCCGTTGATGACATTGTTCACCGAAGGACTTGCGGGCAGATTGGGAGCGACAACCCTGGGGAAATCGTCAGGACAAACCAAATCTGTCGCTTGCGGAGTCGGAGTCGGAGTCGGTTCTGGACTCGGAGTCGGAGTCGGTTGTGGACTTGGAGTCGGCCCGGGGGAAGGTAACGGATCGGGCGTCGGTGCAGGCGTCGGTGCAGGCAACGGATCGGGCGTCGGTGCAGGTGTCGGTGCAGGCGTCGGTGCAGGCGTCGGCGTCGGCGTCGTTACAGGCCCAGGTGAAGGCCCAGGTGAAGGCCCAGGTGTCGGTGTCGGTGTCGGTGTCGGTGTCGGTGTCAGCGCCGGCGCGTTCCCGAAGTTGATGCCGGTGACAATAGCGCCCGATGTCAGCACAATATCCGCCGGAGCGGGCGTGATTTGGGTGAACCCAGCTTGATTGACTTCCCGGACGCGGTAGGTTCCCGGGGTTAGGTTCGCGAACAGGTAGTTGCCGCTGGCGTCTGTGGTGGTAGTAACAGGAACAGGAGCTGGACTGCCGGGGGTTCCCGCCACTAGGTTGGTTAACTCAATTTGGAAATTGGGCAAACCCGGTTCTCCGGCATCCTGAATGGCATTTCTGTTGCTGTCTCGGAACTTCAGACCTTGGATCGTGCCTGGTTGGGGCAGGAAGTTGCCGAAGTCAATGCCTGTGATTTTATCTCCAGCCTTAACCGTAACGTCGGCGGGGAGCGGAGTCGTCGGTATCGAGTCTTTTTGTTGGACTTCCCTTACCTTGTAAGTACCTGCGGGTACTTCGGTGATAGTGTAGTTGCCGTTGGCGTCGGTGATGGTAGTCAGTTCGCCCTGATCGAAGACTCCATTTGTTGGGTTGTTGTCAAGGAAGATTTGCCAGTTTGGCAGTCCGACTTCTCCGGCATCCTTGATTTTGTTTTGGTTGGCGTCACTGAATTTTTGACCGCTGATGGTGCTCGACTCAAAGAAGTTGCCGAAGTTGTTGTTTTGGGAGTCGAGTCCGCTGGTAAGGGCTACTGTCAGTGCTGATCCAGCGGCCGGCTTGGTTTGTATCCAGCCCGGTTGCTGTACTTCGCGGATGTTGTAGGTGGCGAATGGCAGGTTGGTGAACTCGTACTTACCGGCGACATCGGTGACGGCGCTGGTTTCGGTTGGGTCTTTGACGCCGTCGTTGTCGGCATCCAGGTAGATTGTCCAACCTCCTAGGACTGGTTCGTTAGCCTCTTGCGTGCCATTTTTGTTGCGATCGTTAAATTTGAACCCGCTGATTTTGCCAACCTGGAAGTTCCCGAAGTTGGTTGGAAGGGCGGCGGTGTTGGCAATATTAACGCCACTTTCGGCAGTAAGGATAGTGAAGGCTGGGGGGACAGGGAAAGTTTGCTGCCAACCAGTCTGTTGCTCTTCCCGCAGGCGGTATGAACCGGCGCCAACGTCAGTAAAGGTGTAATTCCCAGAGGCATCAGTGGTAGCCGATTTTGGTGGCGCTGCTGTGCCGACAAATATCTGTGGTTCGAGTAAGATTTTCCAGCCTGGTAATCCAGGTTCCGTCCCATCTTTGACGCCATTCCCGTTGAGGTCGTTGAACTTCTGACCGCTGACGGTGACGTTTCGGAAAACGCCGAAGTTCTGCCCGGTGAGCGGAGTACCGCTAGTAGCGGTAACGGGAATTGCCAGAGCGGGGAAAGAGATGCTGGAGCCGGCTGGGGCTGTGGCTTGGATCAAATATTTGCCGGGGCCGATATCGGAGAACAGGTAATCTCCGGCTCCGGCAGTCGTTACGGGCGCGCCGACAATCGTATCTGTGGCTGCTTGGAATATGCCGTCGCCGTTGGTGTCTTTGTAGAGGCTGACGGTGACGCCGTTTAATACAGTGTCGGTGGGAACGTCTAAGGCGGCGTTGCCCGCGACATCGCTGTAGGTTTTGCCCGCGATCGAAGTTTTGCGGAAGTTGCCGAAGTTAGCATCGGTAACATTGATTACACCCGTAGCAGCCGGAGTCGGGCCGACAGTCTGCACCCAATCGGTTGCAGGCGTTCCAGCGGGAGGCGCTTCAGTAATCGGAGTAGCTGTTTTGACATCCCGGAGCGTGTAAGTGCCGTCGGCTCCGGTGGTAGCGCTTTTCGTGCCTACAGAAATCACCCAGCCCGGAAGACCTGGTTCAGCGGGCTGTCTGACGCCATCGCCGTTAAGGTCGTTGTATTTAAGACCGCTGACGATCGGGCCGTATTCATAAGCACCGATATCAACATTAGCGCCGATCGTCCGGGGAAAGCCAGTACCCCGCGGGTCAGTTGTCCCCACCGCCAGTGCAGTGCTACCGCCGTTGATAGCCGGATTAGTAACAGTGGCAGTGCTGTCAGCCAAAGCGAATGTCAAAGGAACCGCTGTCGCCTGGTTCAATCCTGCGGGACTGACGATGACACTTGTCAGAGGCACTGTCGCCGGCAATAGATTCGCCGCTGCAAAGCCAGTGCTGCCAGCCAGACTCCCGATTAAATTGTTGGTACTGGCGGCAGCGAATGTCCCGAACACATCAGAGTTAACATTCCCTGCGACGATCGAATTTCTGACATTCACAGTACCGCCATTAGTCGCAATAGCCCCGCCATTAGTCGCACTAGGAGTGTTAGCCGTAATCGTATTGTTAGTCAGAGTTGCAGTAGCGCCGTTGTTGACAAAAATCGCAGCACCCACCCCAGCGCCCGGTGTCGCGCCCGCGCCACCTATAGCGCCGCCCGTTGCTGTATTCGCAAATAAAGTGCTGTTGCTCAGGGTCAAGCTGCTGCCGGTGTTCACAAAAATTGCACCGCCCAAACCGCCACCGCCGCCACCACCGGCTGCGCTACCAATGCCACCTGTGGCGAAAGCTCCAACAAGGGTGCTGATGCCGCCTACTACACCGCGGCCGCCACCGCCACCGAAGCCGCCAGCACCGCCGTTGCCGCCAACACCGCCGCCACCGCCACCGCCACCGAAGCCGCCAGCGCCGCCAATGCCGCCAATACCCGCTGCACCTGGGGCACCAGTACCTGCGACGCCGCCGATACCGCCAGCACCGCCGCCACCGCCACCGCCACCGAAGCCGCCAGCGCCTCCAGCGCCACCAACGCCGCCAGCGCCGCCGTTAGTACCGCCGGTACCAGCGCCGCCAACGCCACCAGTACCGCCGACGCCACCGTTGAGACCAGTTCCCGGCAATCCGCCAGTTCCAGGGCCACCAGCACCTGCTGTACCGCCGGGGCCGCCGGGGCCAGTAGGACCGAGGCTTGCCAAGCCGGTGAGGCCTGTTAGACCGGGGCCGCCTGCGGACACGAAGGGAAAGAGTCCTGCAAAGTCGGTGTTGCCGCCCGGGCCTGCGGGGGCTGGAGCTACGGGAGCAGCAGAACCCGCACCGCCGATCGCACTGTTAGCATTGAAAGTAACGCTATTAACCGTGACAGCGCCGCTGTTGATGAATAGCGCGCCGCCCATGCCGGCCGCACCGCCGCCGCCGCCCGTACCGGCACCGCCTTGCGATCGACCGCCGGTCAATGTCAAGTTGGAAAAGCTGACTGGGGCTAAGGCGCTATCTACAAAAAAGCCGCGGTTGCTGCCGAAATTTAAGGTAAAGCCACCGCCTGTAAAGGTGATGGGGCTGGAAATTCTGGGCAGAACTTGTCCTGCGGTTAGGATGATGTTGCCCGTAAGCGCGATCGTATCAGCATTGGGCAAAGCGTTCGCCAGAGTTATGGCATCTTGCAGGGCCGCAAATGTGTTGACTAAAACACCGCTGTAGGCTTCCATCGCCTCTTGGGAAAATGCCACAGCCGTCTCTATTTTGCCAGTGGAAACTTCTAGTTCCCAGTCTCCACCCAAGGCGGCATTCCCAGTCAAATTATCCGAAGCTGCAACTGCCGCGCCGGTGATATCGCTGAGTTTTTGTACGAAGGCGACACCGGCTTCTGTGGCTGCGACGCTGCAACCGTAAAGCAAAATTTCTGGTTTAGCTGTAATTCTAGAATTCGAGTTTGCTTCGGCTGGCAAAGCAAACCATTCTTCTAAATAATTGCGGTAAGTTTCAATGTTGCTAAGATTGAGTTCTGTTGCGCCGATTTGCACGCTGGCTGCCGCACCGTGAGACAAAATGTGGACGGCTGCAATGTTTTTGCGCTGTTTAAGTGTTTCTGCGATTTGTTCGATGCCGTCGCGATCGGCTTTCAGAACAATAACTTCTGTATCGAAATTTGTAGTTTCTGTTAAATTTTCGTAATCTTTAACTTTTGTATCTACGAAAAGCAACTGGTGTTTCCGTTCTCTGTCAAGTTCCATGATTAAATTCCCCTGGTACACGCACACATTAAATTCATACCACAAACCAAGCGCAGCAGCGATCTTTCTCCACTGCGGGTCGGAGCCGATCGCTCCTAACTTTCACCTAATTGAATATTGACAAAAGCGTCTTTTAATGAAACGCCTAAAATAATACAGTTAGTTTGATGGTGTAGAAGTTTTAAAGGGGGATATTGTTCCGGCTGTTAGAAAAATATTTAAGAAGATTTGCGCGCTATTTTTCGGGAAATAGCAAAGATAGAAAATATACCAGATTCGATCGGGTTTGTCAATCAAATATTAACGGAGGGCGATCGAGGTTATTTGGTTATTTGTGAGGGCGGGTTATTGTTAATTGGTACAGTCCGCGACCCTTAGAAACCGGGTTTTTTACCGAATCTGCGGCTGCAATGCGTATTTTCGTAAAAAACCCGGTTTCTAGGCTCCCATGCGTCCAGGAATGCGGTAATTGGAACTAACAGCCAACAAATCACAGATAACCGCTAACAAGAGTTATAATTACCAGCTTTCCTCAGCGGGATTATTGGAATTGCTCCAGATTTCCACATCTAAATCGTTCAGGTAAATCAAAGCACTTTCAATCTGTTGAGCACTACCGTTAAGTTCCAAATCAAACCAACCGTCATCGGTAGTTTTACCGCCCAGCAAAGCTGCATTAAAATTCACCTTCAAACCGTATTCCGAAATCAGGTTAGAGATGACAGGTTCCTGATGGTATTGTTTGGGAATGCGAATCCGAATGCGGGTTTGGGTTTGTCTGGTGTCGCCGCTGTCCGATTTGGGGATGTCTGAGTCTTGGGTTTTGTGAAAATTGCCGATCGGCTCAAATTCAGATTCGCTCTTGTTTTGAGATAACATTGTGGTCTCCTAATGTTTATTTAGTAGTTAGTAGGGTGCGCAGTGCGCACTCCTTGCGCAGTGCGCACCCTACAGTTATTGTTGTTTGTTTCAGAGGTAAGGTGCGCAGTGCGCACCCTACAATTACTCAAATTGCAAGTAGTTCGCCATCAAAAAAACACATGATTATTTTTTATTCATTAACCTCTTTTATGCTAGTTTTCTGTTCCAAAATCTCCTTGAGTACGAGGGTAACAACCGCTAACAAACCGAGAATTACCGCAGCCGAAAAAGCTGCTTGCGTCGCGTACTGCTTGTAAGCCTCCTCGACAAACAAAGGCAAAGTTTGCGTTTTTTTAGCAATATTTCCAGACACTACAGAAACAGCTCCAAATTCTCCCATTGCTCTAGCATTTGTCAAGATTACTCCGTAAAGCAATCCCCACCGAATATTCGGAAGCGTCACATTCCAGAAAATTTGCCAATCATTTGCTCCCAAAGTTTTCGCAGCTTCTTCTTGCTCTTTTCCCACTTCTTCCAAAACGGGAATTACTTCGCGGGCGACAAACGGTAGGGTGACAAAAGCAGTAGCTAGCACCATTCCGGGAAAAGCAAATATAATCCTAAGCCCGGCAGTTTCCAGCCACGGGCCGAACCATCCGAGGCGACCGTAAAGCAGTACGATCATTAAACCTGCAACTACCGGAGATATGGCAAACGGTACGTCTAAAAGGCTGATTAACAGGGTGCGCCCGCGAAATTTGTTGCGGCCGATTACCCAAGCTGCACACAAACCGAATACTGTATTTATAGGTACGACTATTAGAGCAATCAGCAGGGTAAGTTGGGCGGCGGACAGAAAATCCGGCGAGGTTAAGTTGCTCAAAAATGGCTCGAATCCTTTTTTGAAAGCTTGGTAAAAAACGTTGACGGTTGGGATAAATAAGATGAGAGCGAGATAGCCGATCGCAATTGAGATCAATGCGGGCTTTACCCAGGCTTTTTCTTTGCCCCGCGACGAACCCGCAGGCGGAATCGTATAATTTTTAGATAAATTCAGATCAGCCGTCATATCGTCTTCTCCATGCTTGTAAAACATTGATTGCGAACAGCATTGCCAGGGAAATTGCTAACATGACTGTGCCGATTACTGTGGCTCCCGCATAGTCGTACTGTTCCAATCTTTGAAAAATTAAAACCGGAGCGATTAAATCCTTAAACGGCACGTTGGAAGCGACAATTACCGTCGAACCGTACTCGCCAACTGCGCGAGAAAATCCGAGAGCAACTCCGGTTAAAATTGACGGAAACAGCGGCGGTAAAACTACTCGCCAGAAGGTTTGAAATTGAGAAGCACCCAAGCACCAAGCTGCTTCTTCGATGTCTTTTTCCATTTCGTGCAAAACTGGCTGTACAGTTCGCACGATAAAGGGCAAGGAAATAAAGATCATGGCTATTCCTACGCCCAAGCGAGTAAATGATATCTTGATTCCCAAGGGGGCAAACAGCGAACCGATCCAGCCGTTATCGCTGTAAACTGTGGCGATGGTTAAACCTGCCACGGATGTGGGAAGTGCAAAGGGTAAATCGACGGCTGCATCTACAATCCGTTTTAAGGGAAAGTCGTAGCGGACTAATACCCAGGCAATTAATGTGCCGAAGACTCCGTTAATTAATGCTGAAATTAAGGCTGTGACAAAGGTGACATCGTAGGCGGAAAGGGCGATCGGGCTTGTGGCTATTTTCCAGAATTCACTGGGGCTTGCGGTGCTGGCTTTCAGCAGCAATGCTGTGACTGGCAGAAATAGCATGATGCTGAGGTAGCCGAGGGTGATTCCCCAAGGTAGTGTTATTTTGCCGATCGCCCTTTTGATATTCTGAATAGGAGATTGATGGTTGCTGGTTGGAGATGATGCTGTCATAATTGAATGATTTTGAGTTGGGAATCCCGATTAATTGTAGGGATACGGCACTACCCATAGGTGTCAACAACCAGGGCAAACGCAGTCAGAGACTATTGTTTGACTGTTCAATCTAGATCCCCCCTAGCCCCCCTTAAGAAGGGGGGGACAGGAATCTTTT
>JAUBOG010000296.1:0-8160 GCA_036700105.1 Microcoleus occultus BM001215583 | reverse complement strand
GGCGATTTCAATCGCCTTGAATCCCCTTTCGGGGTTGGAGGGGTATGGTTGCCCCTCCAGTGAGGTATGGTTGCCTCAATCTCCTTTCGGGGTAATGTTCGCTTCGCCAAGGTTATCGGGGCTTGTCACGCTTACAGCACTGTCTCAGTGACTTTAAGACTGTTTAACTGTAAACAACAGAGCGGAAAACTAGCGTCGCATTTTCCGGTGTTATGACCCCAATAACGTAGTCAGTGAAGACTTAGGCTGGTCAATACAGCTTGCTTGATTTCTCTTACAAGCTCAGTCCTTTTAGGGCTGAGTTACTGACTTACTGGCAGTATCGTTTTCCACCTTCTCGATCGGCTGCAGGAACTGTAAAAACGGGCAAAATTGAATGGGAGTTGGAGAATACTAGCTTTTGCTGCTAGCAAAGTAAATGTAAAATCCGCTGGGTTAGCTACACACGATACCAGAATTCCCGCCCCGATGTCAATTCGCCCCTGCGGCCAAAAAAAGTCCATCAAAGTTTATATTCTGAGTATAAACTGGGGTGAAGTTCGACAAGACCAAAATTTGGATCAAATTTAAAGGTAAATTGAACTCGATGGCTGGCAGGCAAAAGCATTTAGCTCAAAAGCGATGTCAATAGACTATACTCACTCTCAGACAAGAGCGCTGACAGGATATATTTTTAATGACCCCCAGACCTTGAAAGACTTGTAGTACCTGAGTGCCCATGTTTCAAATTCTGGTTATTGACGATGATACTGCTGTTCAAGAACTGCTGAGAAGAACTCTGAAAAAACAGGGTTACGAAGTTACAGTAGCAAGCAATGGCGAAGACGGTGTAGCCCAGGCGCAAAAATTGCGCCCGGCCCTGATAATTTGCGATTGGATCATGCCGCGCTTGACCGGCATCGATGTTTGCCGTCGAGTTAAGGCAGATCCGGATCTGTCAACTACACAATTCTTTTTGTTAACTTCTTTGGGTTCGATCGCCGATCGAGTCAAAGGACTCGACGCAGGCGCCGACGATTTTATCTCGAAGCCGATCGAACTCAACGAGTTGCAGGCGAGAGTGCGCGCCGGATTGCGGCTGCACCAACTCAGCCGGGATTTAAAAATTGCCAAGCAAAATCTGGAAGCAGAGTTAGCTGAGGCGGCGGAGTACGTGCAATCGCTGCTACCCGATCCGATGACGGAACCTTTCAGCATCGAAGCAAAATTCATTCCCTCCCGGCAGTTGGGAGGAGACTGCTTCGACTACAACTGGCTGGATGCCGATTATTTAGCGATTTACTTGCTAGATGTAGCCGGTCACGGTTTGCGGGCGGCGCTGCCTTCTGTGGCCGTGCTGAATTTGCTGCGATCGCGCACGCTGCCCAATATTGACTACTACAAACCCAGCGACGTTTTGCGCGCCCTGAACACCACCTTCCAGATGAGCTACCAAAATGACAAGTATTTCACCATCTGGTACGGCGTTTACAACCGCATTTCCCGCCAGCTAGTTTACGCCAGCGCCGGTCATCCCCCGGCCGTACTGATTTCCCAGTCGCCGGCGAGCACTGCTAAAATCCAGCGGTTAAAAACCCCCGGAATGCCCGTCGGGATGTTTCCAGATGCCCCCTACGTCGATAATTGCTGCGATGTCGAGGATTTGAGCACTCTCTACATCTTTAGCGACGGGGTATACGAGATCCACCAACCTGACGGCAATATCTGGGGGCTTGACCCTTTTATCGACCTGCTAGCAGCTTACAACGGTGCAACTGCCGACCAGTTAGAGCTGGTTTTGAACTACATTCAAAAGTTGAACGCTAAAGCAGTTTTTGATGATGATTGGTCTTTACTAAAGGTAAACTTTGGCTAGCTGACAAGAAAGCAGCACATCTGCGACCAAACAGCAAAAAGTCAGCAGCCAAAAGATTAATTAGTTGAGAGAATTTTGCTATTAAAAGCATCGCGGCTGGGAAATATCTCGAAAACTCGATCCATGCTGGTGAGTTCAAACAAGATGCGGATTTGCTCGTTGATAGAACAGACAACTAATTGACTCCCAGCGGCCCGGACTGTTTTCAGCGCCAAAACTAAAGCGCCCAAACCAGAACTATCCATAAATGTCACATCTTGGAAGTCTATCAATACCACGTCGGCTCCCGATTCCACCAAGTCGCTAATCTCTTGGCGGAATTGACTTGCCTTGGTGCCGTCTAAAATGCCAGTGGGCTGAATAATTTTAACTACAGGACTCATATTTTGCGTTTGGAATATCAGAATTGCTAGCCAGACTAGGCTAGTATAGCTGCGAGATGGACTCCGATCCAAATAACAGAGCAAGAGTCGGGAATAGTTTTGAGTGAAAGAGATGGCTTTCGGAGACTAGCAGCGCTTCGCCGCCGCGAGTAAATGCGCCAGAAGGGAAGAATTTTGGTGCGGGCGCTGGTCCAATGCCACCATCAAAGGGGGCTAACTTTGGCGCGGTAGAGGAGTTTGTCGCCTTGTCTGTAGCCTGTGTAGCGAACTTTGACTGGTTCTCCGGGCCCGGCGGTTCCTTCGATGAGCTGGTGCTGTTGGGGGTTGTAGGGGATCTCGGCTCCGACTGGGGCGATCGGCTCTACTCCCCAATGCTGCAATAACTGCTCGACGGGGCGCAGCAGCGGCAGCAGTTTGTGGGCCCGCAAGTGGTGATTTTCCTGAGCTTTGCTCGCAGCAGTAGGCCACTGCAACATCCAAGATTCTAAAATTTGCACGCTAGAAAGTTGGAATTCCTGCATCAAGGACGATCGCTGCTGTTCGATCGCAGCTTGCAGGCGCTGATATTCTTGTTCTATTGCTGTCGGTGCCGGCGGTTCTAACTCTACACAGTCTGGCGCCAACGTTGCGAGCAGTTCGCTTAAGGAAATTTGCAAAGCTTGGCTGATTTTGAGCAGAATGTCGGCTCGCGTTTGCAAAACTAAGCCCCTCCGCAGGCGGCTTAGCTGAATTTCGGGAACTCCTGCTTTTTCGCTGAGTTCTCGATCGCTCGAAAGCCCGGCCTGTTCCATCAGGCGTTGCAGTTGAGGAGCATAATCTGGAATATTAGCTGCCACGAAAAATTCATCATCAATAAATGGACGTATTCTCGATCCTAAACTGTCAGGAGCCGATCGCACATACATCTTTGGGGCGGGCTTTTGGGCCCGCCCGACAACAGAAATGGCTATCTGACGGCTACTTTTTCCGGGGCGGCGGGTGTTGCAGTTGTCGCAGAACCTTGCAAATGGGCTTCTAGGAACCACAAACGCTTGTCAATTGCTCGCGAAATTTCGGTGTACAGATCCGCTGTATCCGCGTCGCCGAGTTCCGATGCTTTGTCGATCGCAACTCGTAGATGTTGGGCGTAGGGTGCATAGCGATCGGCCAAAGCCGTCACGTATTCTTTGCCATCTAGAATGTCAAAAGGAAATTCTGGCAGGATCGAATCGGAGGCCGCCGTGCGGGCTGTTCCGACAGCTAAACCGCCCAAAGCTGTCACCCGTTCGGCAACCAAATCGATGTATTCTTCGAGTTCTGCGGCCATTTCGTCAAACAGCAAGTGCAACTGGTAGAAATCCATGCCTTTGACGTTCCAGTGAGCTTGCTTGACTTGAGTTTTTAAGTCCAGAGTGGTTGCTAGCGTGGCGTTGAGCAGCCCGACTATTTGAGAGCGGGTGGCCGCTGACATATCGATCCGGGTTGGGTAAAGGTGTTGTTTGCGGTTGTTGGCAGTCATAGGTTTTTAGGTTGTTAGTGGTGATTGTCGATCGCATATCTGAGAACGGTTTGGGCGATCGAATATTGGCCTGTCGTGAATTTCTGTTGACAGGCTCAGGCTAAGTGCATCTGCAACACGGCACGGGGAGCTCGGCGTACTTTGCACGGGATAGTTTCTAAACCGAGACGCTGGCAAGCTTCGTAGCGGTGGCAGCCGGAAAATCCGTAATACTGACCATCTACTTCTAGCACGTCGATGGGTTCGTTTAAACCTACCTCCCGGATGGATTCCATCAGGGCGGCTACTTTGGCTTTGTCGTTGACTCGCGGCAGGGGGCGGCGAATCTGGTTGAGGGGAATTTCTTCTATCCTCATGGCGGCTCTCTTTTTTGCTTCTCGTTAAATCATACTCGTAATGACTCCGACTTGGCAAGCAAAATCAGGTCTGAGGCAAAAATAAGGTTTGGACATGATTACTCGGTAAAATAGAGACAAACAAAGCAACTTGCAGACAACCCCTGATGAACTCAACAACTGGCTTGTTAACTCGCATTACCCAAACCCCCGGTCAGTGTGGTGGTCGTCCCTGCATTCGAGGAATGCGAATTCGAGTCACGGACATCTTAGAAATGCTGGCTGAGAACGTCAGCATTACTGAGATTTTAGAAGATTTCCCTGACTTGGAGCTTGCAGATATTCAAGCTTGCTTACTGTTTGCTGCACGACGTACCGATTTCCCAAGACTGACGGCATGAAGATATGGATCGATGCTCAACTGCCACCAACTCTGGCAAATTGGCTGACAGATAACTTTAATTTAGAAGCGGTTGCGTTGCGAGATATTCAACTTCGAGATGCCCAAGATACCGAAATTTTTGAATCAGCACAAGCCGAAAAAGCTGTGATTATGACCAAAGACAGCGACTTCATCGATTTGGTATGTCGATTAGGAGCGCCCCCTCAAATTTTGTGGTTGACCTGTGGCAATGTAACAAACCGTAACCTGCGACAATTGTTAACTGCCACTTTACCCGATGCAATAGAACAATTGCGTCAAGGAGAGGCGATCGTCGAAATCAGCAACAACCCTTGAAGCGGATCACTCCTCCAAAAGCCCAAAGCACTGTCTTACAGATCAGATTACGGTAGCTTGATCTCGAATGCTGATAAATAATATTTAAATGCTGCTCTCACCGAGAGATTAAGCTACTGAACGACTAAGATAAGCGGTGGCAGGCAGCATTTGCAATATCACCAATACCTCGGGCCCGTCCGCCGATCGGGTTGTTAGACCGCGTATTTACAGTTGCTTCTGCCATTACTAAAAGGCTGATCGTGGCTTCGTAGAAAGGAAAATTCAATCAAGATTATTGCTTGATGATATAGTGGTACGTAAACATTTACCGAGAGTAAGGCTTAAATATGGAGTATCAATCCTATTCTATCAGGCAGTTGCTGGATGCTGTAAGTAGTGGCACTGTTCGGATTCCTGCTTTCCAACGAGGTTTTGTCTGGGATATGGATAGAGTTGCATATCTAATGGACAGTATCTACAAAAATTATCCTTTTGGCTCATTACTTTTTTGGCGAACTAAATACAAGCTTTCTGTAGAGAGAAAGCTGGGTCAATTTGAACTTCCACAACCCAAAGAAGATTACCCAATTGATTATGTCTTAGACGGTCAGCAAAGGCTGACATCAATATTTTCGGTTTTTCAGACCGAACTACAGCCAACTTCCGATAGTGCATGGCTTGGAATATATTTCGATTTGGGAGCACAAGAGGATGTACAAGAAAGTCAGTTTTTGGCTCTTTCGGAGATCGATGTTGATTCATCTAAACACTTTCCTCTGAGCGTTTTATTTGACTCTGTTAAATATAGAGAAGCAACCACCAAATTTACTAATGAGCAAATTATACGTTTAGATAGAATTCAAGAAAAATTTAAAGAAGTATCTATTCCTGCTCAAATTTTAAAGACCGATGATAGAGCAATTGTTGCACTCGTATTTGAGCGCGTTAATAGACTAGGAATGGAACTTGATACTCTTCAACTCCTTGCAGCCTGGACTTGGAATGACGATTTCGATTTATTAGAGAGTTTCAAAGAATTGAAAGAAGAACTTGAAGAGTTCGGATTTTCGGAAGTCGGTGAGGATGCTGATTTGATATTGAGATGTGCGGCGGCTATCTTAATGAAAAATCCTACTCCAGATACTCTCTTAGAATTGAATGGTCAACAAATCAGAGCAGCATTTCCCAAGGTCAGGAATGGGATTTTGGGTGCTATCGACTTTCTAAGAAAGCAGTTGAAGGTTATGTCCCTTAAGAACTTACCATCCTCTGCGTTGATCATTCCTCTATGTACCTTTTACGCAGAACCTGATGGCAAGGAAGTGTCCTATGACTCAAAAGTTCATGCCAGATTAAAAAAGTGGTTTTGGCGATCTTGCTTTACCAACCGATATGGTAGTAGCCCTAAAAGAACTGCCATAACTGATATAGAAGAAATACAAAAGCTTAAAAATGGTGAGGTGAATACTTTTGGAGATATTTCTCACGATCTAAGTAATGATTTCTTCAAAGCTAATTATTTTAGGTTAGCTAGTGCAAATACTAAGACATTTATATTGATGTTAGCAAACAATAATCCCAAGACTTTTTTATCCGGTTCATCAATTGATTTAGATAAAGTTTTGCAAAAGTACAACAGAGCCGAGTTTCATCATATTTATCCCAAAGCTTACTTGAGAGATTTAAACACTTCTGACGAAAAAATTAATTGTCTTGCCAATTTTTGTTTTTTGAGCACTTCAGAAAACAAGAAGATAGGGCGAAAGAAACCGTCTGAGTATATCAATATCATGCCCAATGATGATGTGTTAAAAGAAATTTTAACAAATGCTTTTTGCCCACAGGAATTTTGCAATGATAATTTTGCTGATTTTGTGGATGAGCGTGCAGAACTGTTAGCTACTTTTGCAAAACAGTTGATGCAAGATGTGTAGAACCAAGCTCTAGATTTAACCATCGCCCTAAAACCCGATCGATCGCCAATCAACAAAAAAAATGCAGCATCTGCTACTGAATCCTATCAACTCAATCCCGCAATAATATTGACGCTCATCGCCAGAATCGCGGTGTTAAAAAAGAACGACAGCACGCTGTGAAAAAGCACGAGAAATCTCATGGAACGAGAAGTAGTCTGCACGTCTGCAACGCCGGCAAGTCATCCCAATCCCAAAGGAGAAATATAAAAAATCTTTGTAATCTGGTTCGTCGTCACCGGGAAAATCCAAACCCCCAGCCTGCGAGTAGCTGCCATGCACTATGCCTGCGGTTTTTGTAAAAGCCGCAGGCATAGTGCATGGTGAAGATAGTGTGTACCTGCATCCAAGAGCCAACAATTGTCAGGACAGAAAGCCCCAAGTGCAGCAATAGCAAATTTGGGGGCAGGCCTTTGGTATCGCGCAGCAGGAAGACGATCGCCAATAAGCTAGCACCAGCGGCTGCGAGGATGGTACTTAAGATTGTCAAGCGGCCGACGTCTAAATGCTGAGCATTGTGGCGCATCAATTCGGGAGTGCCTTTGAGCATCAGCATCCAACTCAAAATCAGGAAACTGACAGCGCCCGCGTTCCAAATGCACAGCATCCGAGTCAGCAGGAAATAGTGAGGTGGCAGGAAAACAGCAACTGCTATGGCGAACAGAACAGACGCAAACACGGGGTGCCGGACGCTCCACACCCAGTGCATTTGAGGTTTGGAAATATTTCTCACAGCAATCTAGCCTAAGTTAGGCACAGTAAGGGTTAGAAAATCCCAACTACTGCTATTTTGACAGGAACTCCCCCAAAATAAATCAATTGCTAACACCCAACACAGGCAGAATTTTTCATGCCTTTCGATAGATCGATCGACCTCAACCTTCTGGGTACAGTGGGACAAAGATAAATTACGATTTGACATTATGGCATCCTCCCAACCCCTCAAAGGCATTGAATTGATCGACTGCGCCAAAGCCAACGCTCAACAAGGAATCGCCACAGCCGCCGAGCTTTGCGGCTACGGGAGCGACCTCAACACCTTCGAGCGGGAACTGAAACAGGCTTGCCAAAACATCGGCGTCGAAGTCAAGGAATTGAACGACTTGATTACGGATCAGCAGATGATGCAACAAGGAATGGGCATTGAAATTGCTCCCGATACTCCCTCAGAACTCTAGGCTCAATCTCTCCACGGCACCAGTTTTATGTCTGATAGACTTTGCCCAAAAAAAGTAGTCAATAACAGGCAGGATACCTGGATCGCGACAATTACGGGAGATATCTCATCATAAATGCGGGTTGCTCACCCCCAATTCGATCGAGTAATTGCTAACTTCTCCCCCTCCTCCTCTCCCTCTCTCTCCCTCCCCCTCCTCCTCTCCCTCTCTCTCCCTC
>JAUBOG010000295.1:0-8205 GCA_036700105.1 Microcoleus occultus BM001215583 | reverse complement strand
ACGGTTTCAACTTCAACCAATCGATTATCGACTCTCAAGGTCGCGTCATCAATACCTGGGCTGATGTCATCAACCGCGCTAACTTGGGTATGGAAGTAATGCACGAGCGCAACGCTCACAACTTCCCGCTCGACTTGGCCGCTGGCGAAACAACACCAGTTGCATTGGTTGCTCCTTCTATCAACGGTTAATTTTTAACTTGAGATAACAAAAAGCGCTCCTAGAAATAGGGGCGCTTTTTGTTTGGGGATTTTTTTGAGAGACATCTTTATTCCTTCTATCCGTTACCTATGTTAAATGCGTTAGATATTTTTCCTTGAACATCCATCCGTTAAATCCCGAGCGCCCGGTGGTTGCCGAACTTTCTTCCATCCTGGAATTTTTTATGATTACTATAGAATATAGCCGTAAAGTCGATCGAGATCCAATGTCACATACTCCACGCGCAAAATCTAAAATTATGGTCTAGGATTCCAATAGCCGGATTCAAGATATGTTGGACTTGCCGTAGAGTGTTCGCTAGTGGCAATGCAATTTTGTCAATTCCAGAATCTCACCATAGACAAATGTAGCCGATCGGGAGTCGCTCCTCACCGTCCCAAGCACTCTATCTCTAAGGAGGATTTGTATTATGAAAGATGGACAAGAAGTACGCCGCGTCTCCACAGCAGTCATTGCCGGTGTTTGCGGGTTCGCTTTAGTTGCAGGAGGGGGCATTGCCTGGTGGACGGCGAACCGTTCGCCAACCGCAGGTACGCAGTCTTCCGCTCCGACTACCGCTCCGGCGCTCTCCCCAAGTGCTGTGGAATCTCCTGCTGTAATTATCCCTGTACCCCCTCCCGCTCCTGTCCAGGTGCCCCAGGCTGTGACACCGCAGGTTCAGACGCCCCAGGCTGTGACGCCACAGGTTCAGACGCCGTTGGCCGTGACGCCAAAACCGCCACAGCCAAAGCCTTTGGAGCAGACTGACACCGAAACAGTGCAAGTCTACTGGGTCAAAGGTGCGAGCGGCAAATTTGAGGCAGTTCCTACCAAAGTAGCTGTCAAACAAGCTGACAAGCCTGATGCAGCTTTAGAAGCTGCTTTTAACAGTTTGTTGGCGGGGCCAAACGATCCGACTGTTTCTAGCGAAATTCCCAAGGGGACAAAACTCCGCAGTTTGAGTGTTAAGAATGACGGAGTTTATGTCGATTTGTCGGCTGAATTTACTTCGGGGGGAGGCAGCAATTCGATGACTGGCCGCTTAGGGCAAGTTATCTATACCGCTACCAGTTTAAAGCCGAATATGAAGGTTTGGATTTCGGTGGAAGGCAAGCCTTTAGAACTTTTGGGGGGCGAAGGTTTGGAGGTGGCTCAGCCGAGTACCCGCCAAAGTTTTGACAAAAATTTTCCCCTTTAGCAAGTTATGAGTCCTTAGTTGCGAGTCATTAGTCATCAGTTATCAATCGCTACTTTCTGCCTTCAGACTAATGACTCATGACTCATGACTGATGACTACTTCTCAGTGCTTAGCAGTCAGGCTAAATGCCCGAAATTGGAGAGCTTGCTGTTCGATCCGGGTGGCAAGCCGATCGCACACCAGATTGCACAGCTCGAAAATTAACTCGTCTTGCACCTTATAATAAGCTGAAGTGCCCTCGCTCCGGCGAGTGAGGATACCAGCTTGCAGCATCAGTTTTAGGTGCTTAGAAACATTGGCTTGACTGGTTTTAGTAGCTTCCACCAATTCTTGGACGCATTTTTCGCCGTCGCGAAGCAAGTTCAAAATTCGCAAACGCATTGGCTCGCTCAAAATACTGAAATACTCAGCAACTTGCTGCACAACCTCTTGCGGGACAGGCTGGGATGACTTCATCAAACTCACCGGAGAGAAGCGATCTGGAAATATTACCATTTATTCTGTCCATAACAATCAAGTAATCCTTCAATCCGGATTAATTCGCATCAAGATTTGACCGTATTCGACAGGTTCGCCATTTTGAACTAAAATTTCCATCACTTGACCGGACACTTCATCGGCATCGATCTCGTTCATCAGCTTCATCGCTTCGATAATACAGACTGTCTGGCCCACGCCGATCCGATCGCCCACATTCACAAAAGGCGGCTCATCCGGAGCAGCAGCGCGATAAAAGGTTCCTACCATCGGCGAGATAATCGGCACCCATTTGGTATCGACAGGAGCAGTCACCGCAGCAGTAACGGCAGCAGCAGCCGCAGGCGCCGGGGTCAGAGCAGCTCCTGAATTTTGACCGACAGCATCGGGTGACGCTAAGCTGGGGCCAGCAACAGCACCCAAGGCGAGCGGAGCCGCGACAGCCGCCGCTTCCGGGAGCGCAGCAGCACCTGGTGAGTTCGCCAGAATGCCTTTGCGTACAGTCAGTTCAAGCTCCCCACTTTTTAACGTCAGTTCCGAAATGCCAGTTTTGTCTAAAACAGTTAGCAGTTCGCAAAGCTGGTTTAAGTCTAGTTGCACAGCAGATTCAAGGGTAATTGGGAATTGGGAATTGGGAATTGGGAATTGGGGATTGGGCGCAGCGGCGGTACTCTACTGAGTTAAGAGGCAAAGAGATAGTTTTAAGCTTTGAGTGCTGAGTTTTGAGTGCATTTAGAACTCAAAACCCATACCTCACCACTCATCACTCCTGCTTTGCGGTTTATTCTCGGCCGAGGTACTTGTCTTCACGAGTATCGATCCGAATCCGTTCTCCAATGGAAATAAATAGAGGCACCATAATCTGAGCCCCGGTGGAGAGGATAGCGGGTTTGCTGCCACCGGTGGCAGTATCCCCTTTGACTCCGGGATCGGTTTGTGTCACTTCCAAGACGACAGAGTTGGGCAGTTCCACTTCCATAATTTGGTCGTTCCAGCGCAGGATGCTGACTTCCATCCCTTCATTGAGGTACTTGACACGATCGCCTATTTGCTTGGCACTGAGGCGGGTTTCCTCGTAAGTTTCCATATCCATAAAGACAAACTGGTCGCCCTCTTTATAGGTATGCTGCATAGCGCTCTTTTCAAGGTTGGCTTGAGGCAGAGTCTCGCCGGCTCGGAAGGTGTTCTCTACTACGTTTCCGGTTTGAACGTTTTTTAATTTTGTCCGTACAAAGGCTGAGCCTTTTCCTGGCTTGACGTGGAGGAATTCGATAACCCGCCACACGCCGCCATTCCATTCAATGGAAACACCCGATCGAAAGTCGTTACTGGAGATCATATAAATTTTTGCGGGCAATCCCGTCGCCTGCGCGGCACGGGGGAACTAAAGTCAGTCGATTTTAGATTTTAGATTTTAGATTTTAGATTTACTCCACAGATGAATTTGGGAGATTGAACCTTGGTCTAAAATTTTGATCTCTCCACGACAGGAGTCTGGGAATTGTATCCGTTTTTGAGCGGGTCAGCTTAAAGCCGCAGTCTAGCTGACGGCCTCAAAAAGCAATTGGCATTTTATTTTACCGTTCAAAGGGAGCAAGTGCTTTACCGATCTGGGAAGGAAGAAGGAACAAGGAAGAAGGAACAAGGAAGAAACTATGCCCGCTCGTGCCTATGCCCACTTTCCCCCTGGTGAACGAACAGATACTTTAGATGGCCCGCGAGCAAAGGCCCGCGCACATCACTGTGGGAAGATAATAAGGGCAATAAAACTTAAACTTATGCTGCATTGGCCTAATTTCCCGATCGATACGTGCAAGCGCTGGGTCAAAACCGCTGTCTTAGCACTTTTGTTATTTACTCTTGGACTGAGTTTCAGTTCGGTATCCCATGCCAAACGCCCCAGCAGCAGTATGCCTGCGGGGAATGCGATTACCGACGGCCGGGCGCTGCTGCGATTCGCTCTACCGATTGACAATCAGACTGTGCGAGAGTTGCAAATCAGTCTCGAAGACATTGGCAACCACATCCGCTCGAAACGCTGGGGGCCGATTAGCAGCGATGTCAGCAAGGCTTCGAGGCTTCTCAATCTTCGCGAGTCTGACCTTTTAGAGAGCATTCCCGACGCCAAAAAGCCGGAAGCTGAAGCTCTACTTGTACAAGTCAAGGACGGAATTTCCCAACTAGAAAAAGCTGTTGAGGCTAAAGACAGAGAAAAAACGATCGAGTTGAAAGCCAAAATACTCGGTTCGGTTGGTGAAATCGAAGAGTTGATGGTGACAAAGTTTCCCTTTGAAGTGCCGGCAAAGTATGCCGATCTGCCTCAACTGAAAGGTCGCGCTACCGTGGCTTTTGAAACCGAGAAAGGGCGAATTACGGTTGTGCTTGATGGCTACAGCGCGCCGGTGACTGCTGGTAATTTTGTGGATTTGGTCGATCGAGGTTTTTATGACGGTTTGCCGTTTATTCGATCGGAAGAATCCTACGTGCTGCAAACCGGAGATCCCGAAGGCAAGGAAGTGGGTTTTATTGACCCAGCTACTGGCAAATACCGGAATGTGCCGCTGGAAGTGCTCGTCAGGGACGAAAAGGAACCTGTCTACGGGATTACTCTAGAAGATGCGGGGCGCTATCGCGACGAACCTGTTTTGCCTTTTTCTGCCTTCGGTACTGTGGCGATGGCCCGTACTGAAACTGACCCCGACAGCGCTTCTTCGCAGTTTTTCTTTTTCTTGTTTGAGCCTGAACTGACGCCCGCCGGTCTGAATTTGTTGGACGGTCGCTATGCTGTTTTTGGTTACACGATCGAGGGAAAAGAGGTTTTGGAGCAACTGAAGCAGGGAGACAAGATTGTATCTGCTAAGGTAATTAAAGGGATGGAAAATTTGGTGCGACCTCAAGTTTAATCTATGACGGCGATTGAAATCGCGTCTACACAAAAGTGACGGCGATTGAAATCGCGTCTACACAAACAAAGCCCGCCTCCGCGGGCTGGAATATTTTTCTTATAGCGTTATTTAAATCAATAACTTTATCAAAAATATGGCGATTTTAGAATTTTTATTTGTAATTGGTTTGAGTGGATTTGTCGGTTTATTTGTTGTCAACAATCTGAATGAAGCCAAGCAAAAAAAACAATTAGATGAGGCTTTTTATCAGTTATTAGAAACTCAAAACAGTCAAATTTCCCTGATTCAACTGGCGGCTATCGCTAGGGTGGAGGCTGAAGTTGCTCAACAGTATTTAGACCGACAAGTGAAGATTTTTTCGGCGATTTTAGAGGTGGATGATGAAGGAGATACTTTTTATAGATTTCCTCGATTGCGCTTGCCGCCGAGTTCGGGTAAGGAATGGTAATTGGGAAGTCATTAGTCATTAGTCATTAGTCATTAGTCATTAGTCATTAGTTATTAGTCCTTAGCTATTGGGAATTGGGGATTCGGGATTGGGCATCGGGCATGGGGCGTAGGGAATTGGCGATCCTCACCAACTAATAACCGATCGGGACTTATGCGCTGCGAGCCAAGAAACCGGGTTTTTGGCCGAATCTACGGGCTGCAACCCAATATTTTCCTAAAAAACCCGGTTTCTGAGTCCATAACTAATAGCCAATAAGGTAAATTTTTGTAACAAATACCGTCTCTACGCATAAAATGTCGATCGCCCCTCAGATAGATACACAGGGAACTCCTTCTCTACTCCCGAAACGGGAAACGCCAACCCGACGACCAAATCTGAGGTGCACGTGAAAAAATTTACAAAAATGCTCGAACAAGCTTCCCTGAAAGGGTTTGTTCAAAATTGTCTGTCTCTGACTGCTTTTACCCTATTGGGATTTACCGCAGTTGAACCTGTGAATGCCGCCAGTCTGCATACTGGTTTCGCTTCCTATGGGATTACGGATCTCGGCGAAGGTAATGCTAGTGGTATCAACAATCTCGGACAAGTGGTAGTTGGTCAGAAAGGTGTTGGTTGGATATGGGACAACGGTCAGTTGACGGAGGTTACAGATAGCACTTGGGCTTACCAAATCAATAATTCTGGTCAAGTTGTGGGTCGTTATCTGAGTGAAAATTGGACAGATAATGCCTACGTCTGGGAAAACGGTCAAAGGACTGACCTCGGTTTTCTTGGTGGTATCAGCAGTCTGGCTAGTGACATCAATGAGGCTGGACAAATAGTTGGTTGGTTTAGGACTACACCAGAGAAATTTAATCCCTTTTTGTGGCAAAACGGCCAGATGATCGATCTCGGTACTCTTGGTTTCAATGGAGGAGCTCAGGGTATCAACAATCAAGGACAAGTAGTTGGTTATTCGGGCCTGGCTTTCGGCGTAACTCATGCTTTCCAGTGGGAAAATGGCCAGATGATTGACCTGGGAACTCTTCCAGGATACAACGGCAGCACAGCTTATGATATCAATGATTCTGGACAGGCTGTTGGTGCTTCTGCAAATAATATCACTCAGCAAGAGCGCGCTACTTTGTGGTCGAATGGTCAAGTTACAGATTTGGGTACTCTCGGTGGCAATAAAACTGCTGCGGTTGATATTAACAATAAAGGCCAAGTAGTCGGTTTTGGCAACACTAGTGGTAATGGTGGACTTGCTCATGGTTTTATCTGGGAAGATGGAACAATGGCTGATGTCAATAGCCTGATTGCTGCGGATTCTGGCTGGTTTTTACAGCAAATAAACGGCATTAACGATCGCGGACAGATGGTAGGCCAAGGAATTAACAGCGCTACGGGGAAACAGCATGGTTTTCTGCTGAATCCGATTTGCGGTAGTTCTCAGCGAAATCCGCTGTTACCCGATAATTTTGAGGATGGTTGGCATAGTTTTAGCAATGTCGCCAATCGCCTCTGGTTCGATCCGCCGACATCTGCTGGTTTTACTTTCAAAATCGGCGATGATGCGGCTTCTGGCGGCGGCGGGACTGGTGATGGCTGCATTGTTGAGAAAGGTGCGATCGCCCTCAATCCCAATCCAACCGAACCATCGCTGTTTACCAAAATCCTCGGTTTACCCAGCGGGATTGATGCGGACGAACTTTTCAGCGTCTTAGTTGGCGGCCGAGAAATCGGCAAATTCAAGCCTAATGAAGTTGTAGATTTTGTGGCTTTACTCGGTTACGGAGTCTCCGAGTTTCGCGTCACCGGTATCGATGCAGCAATTGACCCAAAAAATCCTTTAGCTTTTCCGATTAAGTTGGAATCGAATCGCGATAAGTTCTCTTTTAAGATGCGGGCTGATGCTGCTGAACCTGTCCCCGAACCGTCTGAAATTGCAGGATTAGTAACTTCTGCTGCTTTTTTTGCTGGGCTGGCGCTCAAGCGGAAACGGAAATTAGAAGCTGATTCGTTGACTTTAGAGGAATCGGCGATTGAAATCGCTTCTTGTCAAACAAAGTCCTAGCAGAGAGGGACTGAGAAGTTCTGTCAGAATCCCGACTTGTTTAAAAAGTCGGGATTTTTGTATTCTATTTATTTAGATTTATTTATGCCAAATCCCTTGATATCAAAATTATTCATCTATGTTTGCTCTTCCTCTGCGCCCTCTGCGCTCTCTGCAGTTAAATTATTCCAAAAAAATCATAAACAATAGTAGATAAAATCAAATATAATAGTATCAACTCAATAAAATAATCTCTATACTATGCTGATTAAAGATATCGGAGAACAAGGTCTTTTAAAAATATTGCAAAAATTCTGTCCCGCAGAGATAGTGGGTGATGATTGCGCTGTAATTCCTACAAATCCTCACAAATCTCTGGCTGTGACAACGGATATGTTGGTGGATGGAGTGCATTTTAGCGATCGAACTACAACCCCTTACGATGCAGGATGGCGCGCCGCAGCGGCGAATTTGTCGGATCTGGCTGCGATGGGAGCAACGCCTCTGGCGGTGACTGTAGCCCTGGCTGTGGCTGCGGATACGGCTGTGCTTTGGGTGGAAGAGTTTTATCGGGGGATGACGGCTTGTTTGCAAGAGTATCATGCGCCGATCGCCGGTGGGGATGTTGTGCGATCGCCCGTGGTGACTGCGGCGATTACGGCTTTTGGGGAAGTTGAGCGCGATCGTACCATCCGCCGCAATCATGCGCGATCGGGCTGGGCGATTGTGGCGACTGGCGTGCACGGGGCTTCACGCGCGGGGTTAGAGTTGCTGTTGAATCCTGAATTCGGGCAAAATCTGACAAAGGGCGATCGAGCTTCTTTAATTCTCGCTCACCAACGCCCTAAACCGCGGCTGGATGTTTTGCCGGTTATTTGGGAGATATTCGGTTGTGAAGGTGCGATGGAACCCCCCCTCAGTCCCCCCCTTGGGAAGG
>JAUBOG010000294.1:3668-8282 GCA_036700105.1 Microcoleus occultus BM001215583 | reverse complement strand
TAATAAATTGTCTGCCGAAATGCTTCGCCCTTGCCAAATTGAGATGCACCCAAGGAATTATCTCAATTTTGTCAAAATGTTTTTTTTTGATGTTTGCAGTGAGGAGTGCAAGTCGTCACTGCAAACCAATTTTATTGCGGTCGATCGAACAACTATACTAAACATCTGCCGGGTTCAGGTGCATCATTGCCCAAGTTGTGTAAGTGCCGATCGGACTCCAGAGTATGTAAGGCAGTAATAACAGGGCGGCCGGCTCGGAAACTTGCAACACGCTTAAAGCTAAGAACACGCTTAAAATAGCGCCGGTTCCGCCGATAATCGTCCCGACTTTTAGGCTCCTAACTTTACACATAACCGAGGTGTAGGACATGGTTACTATTTCTAAAAGCAGGTACAAACCCATTCTCAGCCAAGTTTCCTGGGTTCCAGGTTCTTTTTCCCAAACAATCACTGCTGACCAAGCTGCACAAATAAAAATTACTGTCCAAATTAGGGGAATTGCTTTTTCAAATACTAGCCATCTCGGACGTTGCAAGCGGTTGAACCACTGGATATCGCTGGGCGCGATGATGTTGGCGGCTAAAGCTACTACAAAAGCGACGCCTCCAATTACCATCCAGGATTTAATCATTTCTGTACCTTGAGCGAGGTTGACGGGTTCGATCCAGCAAATATTGTAGGTAGTTCGATCGCAAAATACATCTCTCTCCAGTCTTAAATTTATAACGAGCGAGTTAACTTAGACTTATTGAAAACAGCAAATTTATTGCCTTCACAGTCCCGGACGCACAACCTAATTATGTAGGGTGCGCGCTGCGCACCTTACCGCGATCGGTGGCCTTAGTCTTTCCACAAAATCGGCGGTTAACCGAGCCGGTGATGCTGTTCTAATTCTAAACTAGAGTTATCATCTTTTTTGGGAACCAGAAGCGTATTTTCGCTGCTCGGTTGCAATACGGCTTTAATTACTTGGAGAAAACGGTTGGGCTTTTTAGTTTGACCGTTGAGAGTGCGGCGGTCTTTTACTTTTTGAGAAAGGTGCCGCATTACAGATAAATCGAGTTCGTCGATGAAATGGTCTGCGATACGTTCTCCCATTAAATCAATAGCTTCAGCATACTGATCTGTCAGCGTTTCTATGGCATCGTACGCTTCGTCAGCAACTTGACTTGCTACTGTTTTATTTTGGTCGCCCGATGTCTGGGAATGGGTGCGGCGCCTGTCTAAAAGACTTTGGTAGTCAGCAATGCTCATCCCCAAATTGTAAAGGTGGTGGTGAGCGTGATCCATCAAATCTACTTCACTGGGATAGAAGAAACCGCGAGTGCTGTTGATGGCGTGCAGTTTTGCCCAACGCCGCAGAGTTGTCTCGTCTTGCAGTTGGTATCGCTCCAACATTTGAGCTGTGTTCAGCTCTACTTCTGGCGTAACTTTGAAATCGCTCATCGGTAAATCCTCGCTGGTGAGTAAATAAATAAGATTGAAACTTAGAATCTGCGATCTGGGTGCAGTTTGATTCAGGACGATCGATCTTTTGACGGCATTCACCGAAGTTTTGCGGGCCTTTGCTAGCCGTCGATCGCGCGATCGAGTCAGAGGATGTCAGGGGAGCGTACTTTTGGGCTTGGTCTCGATCGCATCGGGTAGCAACTGCACAGGGTTAATAATATAGCTGATTTAGTGTTTCTACAACCGTTAAAAATAGTAAAGTTTAATTCTCGGGCTTGAATTGTTAGTAAAGTTGAGCTATCATACTCTCAATAACCGTGCAATTAATAATTGTAGTAGTTGCAATCGAGATTCCTAGTATGCCTGTATACGATTATTTTTGTCCCAGCAATAACCGCAAGTTAGAAGTTTCGCACAGCATGAACCTGGAAGTTTCGACTTGGGGCCAACTGTGCTCCATAGCTAAGTGCGAACTGGGGGAAACTCCCGCAGATGCAGCCGTACGGCGACTGCTGAGCGCTCCGAGGTTGATGAAGCCGACATCCGACAGCGATTATAAAAGTCAGGGCTTCAGCAAGTATGTGAAGCGGGATGAGGGAGTATACGAAAATGTCACGGCTAAAGATGGTGAAAGCCGCATTGTCAATCGAGATGGCAACCCGCTTTAAGACTGAATTTGGGAATTGGGAATTGGCGATTGGGCATTAATTATTGGTTATTTGTTAACTGCTGCCAACTGCCAATTTCCAACTGACTAATGACTGCAAATATTATTTACCAAACCAATCTGTCAATTTTTGCTGTGCTTGTTCTTTCGTTTCAGCATTAATGTATATTGAAACAGTAGCGATCGCCGCTAGCAACACTCCCAAATCGTCTGTAAATCCCACACCGACTAATATATCGGGAATCGCATCAACCGGAGATATAAAGTACGTCAAAGCTCCAACCACCACAGTTTTTGCCCAAGCTGGCACGTTGGGGTTTTGAGCCGTATAGTAGAGCGTCAAAGCTTTTTCAACTACTTCTCTACCTGCTGATACAGCAAATTTTTTCAGTTTCCCCCAAAAGTTTTCTTCTGAGAAAGCCAACTGCTGTTCGCTAAGAGTTGTAGTTATGCCTTTAGGGTCGATTAAATCTAAAGGAATTCCGGCATTTTTTAGTTTAGAAACAGCAGATTTTACGGAATTAGATGCAGATTGTTTATGGTTTCCGGCTGCTTTTACTGCTTGCAAATCGTCCATAAATTCCTGCATGGCTTGGACTTGCAAATCGGAAACCGCCAGCAGTTTTTTTGCGGATTGAATCGCCTCGCTTTCTCCCGGATGCAGCGTATTATTTGCCCCCGCAATGTTTATTAAAAAATACATCACTCCCAAACGCAGCGTTTCTGCTGACTGGCTGAGTGTTTGCAAACAGTCGCCCAGCGATGGGGGATTTGCGGTGTAGGATTGGATTTGAGTTTTTGCTGAAGAGGAAAACTTGTCTAAATTGATGGTTTTAAACAGCAAATTTAGTTCGTCAATATCGACAGATCCATCGGCGGCGGCGATCGCAAACAAAGATCCGTAAAAAGCTAAAAGTTCGCTTTCTGAGGAGGCGGCAAAAATATTTCCCTCGGACATGATGCACTCCGATCGATCGGGACGCTTTGCATTTTACCACAAAACTCAGCTCCCAATCATGACAGAACCGGCAATAATTGGATCGGGATGACACAAGGGAGAATTTTTGATGAAAGTTGCGATCGTCGGCTGCGGCTATGTCGGTACAAGAGTTGCTAAAAATTTGCGCGGCAAATCAGATTATACCGTGACAGCGACTACCGCAACACCGGAACGAGTAGCCCAATTGGAGGATGTCGCACAGAGGGTAGCTGTGCTCAAAGGAAATGACAAAAATGCGATGGCGGCGGTACTGCAAGCACAAGATGCTGTTTTGCTGTGCGTGGGTGCTCGCAATCCTCACAGCTACAAAGAAAGTTACTTAGATACTGCGAAAACTCTGGTATCTGTGTTGCAGGAAACGCCAACAGTAAAGCAGGTTATTTATACAGGTACTTATTCAGTATACGGCGATCGCCAAGGTGAATTGGTAAATGAAGATTCGCCCGTCGCGCCAGCCAATCCCAACGGTGAAATTCTGGCAGAAACCGAAGGAATTTTATTAGCTGCATCGAGTCCAAATCTGCAAGTTTCTATTCTCAGATTGGGTGGAATTTACGGGCCTGGCCGAGAATTAGTTAAAATCTTTAGAGGCTTTTCTGGGAACACTCGTCCCGGTGCGGGTGAAGATGTTACTAATTGGGTTCATGCGGATGATGTTGTCGGCGGGTTGATATTTGCTTTGGAAAATCGATTGCAGGGAATTTACAATTTAGTTGGGGATGTGTCGCTATCGAGCCGCGAATTGCTCGATCGCATTTTTGAAGCGCACAATTTGCCTAAAGCTTCTTGGGATGGAAGTCCTAGCGTGCGGCCTTATAATGCGAGGGTGTCGAATCAAAAGATTAAGGCGGCGGGTTATCAATTTATCCATCCAGAGATTCGGGAGTTTTAATTGAATTTTAGGTCTTTTTTCAACCTCCAGCAGATGCAGGCGGATGAAACCCTGATGAATACCATTTTACTTGGTTTGTAGATGCACCCTCTTTTAATTTATTTGTTTACATCATTTACAAACGCTGAAACAAATCCATCCGATAGCGTTTGTGATGGCGCGCTAAATCTAGCATCAAAAAACGTTTTCGCGGGTCGCCAAGATGTTTAAAAAACTGTGCATAATCTTGGAGAAAAGTATCGTGAACTATGTCACCATTCAGGACAAAACTTTCGACATGAGGTCGAAAATGAGCCATCAAGAGATAACCTCCCGGAAGCAACTGGTCAATAATTTTTTGCTTGGTTATCAGAAGGTCTTCCCTTGTCAAATAATAGCCCACTTCTGAGAATAAGATTAAATCGAACTTCTCAGTTGGGAACTGCTGGGGTATCTGCATCTGCTCAAACCGCACCTGTGCGATGTCGCGGCAGCGTTTCCGCGCTTCCTCTAATCCTACCTCTGAATAATCTACTGAAAGCAGCCTGTCGCACTTGGGGGCGAGTTTCTGGGTGAGTACACCGATCGCGCATCCGATTTCAAAAGCATTTTTGAATCGGACTTTTG
>JAUBOG010000294.1:0-3568 GCA_036700105.1 Microcoleus occultus BM001215583 | reverse complement strand
GCTAAATCTATCATAAAAAACTTTTTGCGCGGGTCGCCAAGATGTTTCAAAGATGAGCCCGAATTTTGGACAAAAGTATCGTGAACAGTCTCCCCATCCAGGATAAAATAATCGCCCGCTGTGGCTCGATAATGAACCATCAAAAGATATCCCCCCGGAAGCAAACCGTCGATAATTTTTTGTTTAGTTTCCAATAGGTCGGCCATAGTCAAAAAAAAGCCAACTTCTGAAAATAAAATCAAATCGAACTTCTCGGTGGGGAACTGCTGGGGTATCTGCATATTCTCAAACCGCACCTGTGGGAGATTACTACAGCGTTTCCGCGCTTCGACCAACCCTGGTTCTGAGTAATCTACTGACAGTAGTCTGTCACATTTTGGAGCTAGTTTCTCAGTAAGTACACCGATAGCGCAGGCGATTTCAAAAGCATTTTTGAATTGAACTTTTGGCAAAGCTCTGATAGTTGCTCGGAATTTACTGATTTCATTAAAATTAGTTGTGTATCCCCAAGGATCGGTATTCTCGCGGAAGGTTTCGTCAAAGATGCTGGAGGGTGTTGATTGCTGTTCTGAAGATTTCATCGTCAACCTCTGTAAGTTAAATGTTATTTAACTAAATATACTACAGAACAAACACATCTTGGACTCTTTTCTCAAATTGCGGTCTCGGAGATTTTTCACACCCTCGACGGCGGTGCTACAGCGGACGCGGAGGTCGTAAAGGGCGATCGTACTTCGCTACGGTCTCATTGTATTTGGCGGTTGATTAGATTTTTTCCCTAACCCAATTTCTAAATAATTTGAGTAATGCAATTTCTCCCATCGTTTTACTCTGTTCAAAAAACCTAGAGATTTCTGTTGAGGATACAAAGGGAAAAGCAATACTAAATTTGGACTCAACGTACTCCCCTGAAGCTAGCTGATAAAATTTCAAAAATCGCCCGTTATACAGCCAAAGTTCCGGAACACGCAGTGCTGAGTAAATTGCCAACTTATTCACGGAAGTGCTGGTAATATCTATTTCAATTGCTAAGTCAGGCGGTGGCGCTGTTTCCAAGTCTAGTTCTTGCCTGCCTCTGACTGCTGGTTCGTTTTGGATGTAATAGCAATTGTCAGGTTCTATACCTTTTTTTACCTGTTCTTTTTTGAGAGTCATTGAACCAGCACTTTTGATTTCTATGCCGAGTTCTTCTGCTAAAATAGCGATGAAACGATCGGACTGTATTTTAGGATTTTCATGTTCGTATAGTGGAGCCATAATTTCCAACATTCCATCATCGTAAGCTAGGCGATAACCTCGGTTATTTCCTATTTCTTTGAGCAGGGTTTCAAAAGTTTGCCAGCTAATGTTTTCTAGCAGCGTTCTCTGTTCGGCTAAAGTTGAAGTAGCAGCAATCATCTCAAAATCTCCTTGAGTTGAGAAAACTTTAGTTTTATGTTATCACAGGCACTGCTGGCGATCGCAAAAATCCCTGGGATAGATGGATGGGGACGCTCGCTCTTTTTTTAACCGCCCCTTCAAGCGGATAGACGCGGATGAACGCAGATGAAATCAAGGGCGATCGTACTTCGCTTAGGTTGTGTTAAATATTGTTTGATGACAGCATTACTAATTCTTTTTCTTCTTCCCAACACAGTGAATTTTCTAGTTTTCCTGATGCTGTAAATGTTTGAGCTGCAAACAGTGCAGTCTCTAAATTTACACACATCTTGGCAGAATAATTACCTTCTTGTCCGCCGACAACTAGCTGTTCTATTGCATCTGGTTTTGATGGATCTACTAAATTATGAAAGCTAACGTTATCAAAAGTTACTTTAACAATATATTTGCCGGATTCACCGCCGCCAATGCTCATATAACACTCGTCATCTGCACCCAAGGTAACTAAAGTTTTACTTTTCCCATCTAACTCGCGGATGGCTTCTTCTATTTGATTCCAAGTGGGATTTTCTATTAAATCACCTTCATCTTGGTTGCCAACCCAATTTTCTGCTGATAGGTTTAACACAAATATTATTGCCTCCTTCTATTTGGCATCCGCGTTCATCCGCGTTCATCTGCCGATATCTGCGATAAAAAAAAGCGCGATTGTTTGTAAAATTAAACCCGCCTCTGCGGGTTTAATCTCTGTACACGCGGTTTCAATCACCGACTTTAATCATACTTATCCCATAATCTCGCCGAAAAAGTCGATCGTCTCTTTCAACGCTTTCACAAACACATCAATCTCCTCGCGAGTATTGTAGAAATACAAACTCGCCCGCGCCGTAGAAGAAACATTCAAATAGCGGTGCAAAGCTTGCGTGCAGTGATGCCCCGATCGAATTGCGATTCCCTCCGAATCCAACATCGCAGACAAATCTTGAGGGTGAATTTCTCCCGCAGTAAATGCCGCTAGCGCCGCCCTACCTTCGCCGTTGCTGTCTGGCTGCGGCCCGTAGATTTTAATTTCGGAAATTTGGCGCAGTTGTTGGAACAGATAAGCCGTCAATTCGGCTTCGCAAGCGTGAATCTTATCCATGCCGATGTTACTAAGATAATCGATCGCAGCACCGAGGGCGATCGCCTCACCGATTGCAGGCGTGCCCGCCTCAAATTTGTGCGGCAAATCGGCATAGGTGGAATATTCGAGAAACACGTCAGCAATCATCTCTCCGCCGCCGAAAAACGGAGGCATTTCTCTCAGCAAGTCTAACTTTCCGTAGAGAAAACCGATGCCAGTCGGAGCGCACATTTTGTGCCCGGAAGCAACCAGCCAATCGCAATTTATTGCCTGCACATCCACTACCATATGCGGCACGCTTTGGCAGGCATCAATTAAAACTTTTGCACCGAAAGTGTGGGCGATTTCGCAGATTTCTTTGACTGGATTGATGCAGCCTAAAGTATTGGAAACGTGAACCACAGACACCAACTTAGTTTTGTGAGAAACCAGCGTTTTGAACTGTTCTAAATCAAACTCCTGAGTCTCATTTAACTCCACAAATTTCAGCACCGCACCGGTTCTTTGAGCTATCATTTGCCAGGGAACCAGATTGCTGTGGTGTTCCATTACTGACAAAATGATTTCATCTCCCGCTTGCAGGTTGCTCAAACCCCAAGAATAAGCAACTAAATTAATCGCTTCTGTAGCGTTGCGAGTGTAGACAATTTCTTGGCGGGAAGCCGCATTGATAAAAGCAGCAACTTTATCTCTAGCGCCTTCGTAAGCATCTGTTGCTTTTGCACTGAGGGTGTGGGCGCCGCGGTGGACGTTGGCATTGTATTTCTCGTAGTAATCGCGCCAAGCGTTGATGACAGCTAGCGGTTTTTGAGATGTAGCTGCATTGTCGAGATAAACTAGCGGTTTACCGTTGACTTTTTCGTTGAGAATTGGGAAGTCACCGCGCACTTTTGAGGCTAATGTTTTTTCTTGAATAAGTGTCATAGGTTTTGCAGTTAATAATGTTGTGAAACTCGCTTCTATGGCGTATTATTGAACCCGGAGATCCCCCCTAACCCCCCTTCTTAGGGGCTGACAGGTGTAGGTTTTTTACAACTAGGAGGAGTTACAAGCATAAAAGGCATC
>JAUBOG010000293.1:0-8305 GCA_036700105.1 Microcoleus occultus BM001215583 | reverse complement strand
CCCCCTTATTAAGGGGGGCTAGGGGGGATCGAGACTTTGAGACAAACAAAAGAGACTTAAGGAACGCCGCCAAATACCGCAATTAAACTGCGACAGCTTCAGCCGCAGGTGCTGCAACCGCAGGTGCTGCAACCGCAGGATAAACGCTGAGTTTCTTGCGAGTTTTGCCCTTTCTTTCAAAAGTCACCACACCGTCAATCATGGCAAACAAAGTATCATCTCTGCCAATACCTACATTATTACCGGGGTGAACTTTTGTACCGCGTTGGCGGATCAAAATGTTGCCAGCTTTGACAACTTGACCGCCGTATTTTTTGACACCCAGACGCTGGGAATTAGAATCGCGTCCGTTACGCGTACTGCCTGTACCTTTCTTGTGGGCCATAGTATCCTCAACTGTATTTACTATTGTTTATTCTGATTCAATTTCGCCAGTTTGGGGAGCTTCCACAACTGCTTGAGTTAAGTCTCTAGCGGCTAGGACTGTACCGTTGACTGTAATAGAGTCAATCATAAACCGAGTTGTTTCTTGGCGGTGCCCTTTTTTCTTCCGAGTTTTCTTTTTCGGCTTCATCTTGTAGACGAGGACTTTGCGGCCCCGGAAATGCCGCAGCACCGTTCCTTCTACAGTGGCATTTTCTAGTAAAGGCTGGCCGATATGAACATCGCCTTCGTGCTGGATCAGAAATACTTTGTCAATGGTGACTTTTGATTCGGCTTCGACGTGAAGCAGTTCGATGTCGTAGAAGCGGCCTGGTTCTACCCGAAATTGTTTGCCGCCGGTTTCAATGATTGCGTAAGTCATGGGATGGTTGTTGAGATTGCCGTACAGGTAGCTGATGAGTCATTAGTCATTGGTCATTAGTCATTAGTTATGAACTTTTGGCTGTGGACTTTTGACTGCGGACTGTTTTTCAGCTTTTGGAATGTCTTAACCTGATCCGAGCCGGATTTAGACATACAATCTACAATTATTGCTGGTTCGGGTGTTTTTGTCAAGTTCGTAGGCGTAAGCCGGGGCGTAGCCATCGCGCTGCCAATTTAAAATTAGGGATAAAAACAGAAGATGCTGGGAGTGTTGTATCCAATTTATCCAAAAGCACGCGCGTGCGGAGCTATCCAAAAGGGCGATGGCTACGCCCCAGCTTGCGCCTACGATCTTAATTCACGCAGCCACAGAACATTTGCCCGATCGCAACAATTCCAAAGCTTGGTGTTTTACCCTACCTTCCATCACCTCTTTTTGCAAAGTAATAAAAGCCTCAAAATCTTCTAAACCGTACTTGGTCATCTGCAACTGGTGCCGCAGCAGTTCTTCCGCCTCAACCGTCAAACAACCGGTTGCCAAAGCTTTTCGGACAATTGTACTGATTAAAGTCATAGTGAATTTACCCTGAAGACACGCACGTTAAAACAGTCAAGTTTTATCACCTGACTAACTCCGCTTTTAGTTTGTTTCATAATTACCTGAAAATAGGTTAAATCTACCTTAAGGCATACTTAAGCACAGTGATTTTTGATACATTTTCCTGTAGCAATTTTAAGTGTAAAGTGCGATCGAACTGGTAGATTTAGTTTGTGTCTAACAGCAGCCGCCATTCTCTGACAGAAAAAGGAGGAACCAGCAATTCTGTTTCCTGTCGATCTTTCACGGGCAAATTCAACCGCAAAGGTCGATTGCTGTCCAATTGGGTAATTATCGATTTAAAATCGTATTCTCCGACATTAGCCGGCAAATCTGAGTCGCTCCAAATATCATTTGCCTTGCCAATTTCGCGATTTCCCGCAGCAACAGTTAGCGGAAAAGGGTGCTGCAATTGGGTGCCGGGAAATCCTACCAATCTCAGGTTGAAAGAGTTAACTACTCCCGACTTGACTCGCTTGTACAAAACAACTTGCCACGCTTTGTCCTCACTATCGCGCAGGCTTTGTACGGATCGGAACATTACTCGATCGCCCGTTTCTGGGTATTTGTGAATCGAGGCAAAAGCGGGCGGGATGTTTGCGATTGTCAGACACAGACACAAGGTAATAAAAGTTACAATTTTGCGCCAAAAATTATATTTTTTCATCTGTTAATACTTCCCCTGAAGGTTTGCAGTAAAAAAGAGATTTCGACTTAATAGCAAGCTTTGAACAGGCAGGATGCCTGTTGCACAATACAGCACTTTTCAGGTATGTGAGATATATAGTTCTTGTAGGGACACGGCACTGCCGTGTCCCTACGGGATATTGAATGTACGACCTAAACCTGCAATCTGCTGTAATTATTGCAGATGTCTAATCCAAGCCTTTATTTCCAATCGGTTTCGGCTTGAGATAACACGTAAGCGGAAACATCGATAATTTGTTGTTCCGACAAACGATCTTTGTAAGCGGGCATAATACCTTTGCCGTTGGTTACTAAATTTGAAATATTGGCGATGGAATCCATGCCGTATTTTTTTAATGCTTTTTGTTTCAAGTTTTTGCCGCGCCTGATAATGTTGCCGCCGTTGATGTGACAGCCTGCACAGTTGGCGGTGAAGACTTCGGCGGCGGTTGCGGTTGCGGGAGTTGCCGCTGTATCTGCTAGGGCGATTGGCGAATTAGCAGCGATTTCTACAAATGCCAGTGTCACTATCAATAGAACGGCGGCGAGGATTTTTTTTAAGTGAATTAGCGAAATCATTTATTTGCAGGTTGAAAAATAGTGTTCATTTGATGATATCATTAAATAGGAATTTTGGACTTGACAAGCGTGATTCATTCTTCCCAATCGAATGTCCGGGAAACTGCTTTTTTCCAAAAGCGATATTTTTGCTCGCGAAGGGCGATCGGCATTTTCGGTTCCCAAATACAATCCACCGCCCAATTGTCCCGCAATTGAGCTAGCTGAGTCCAAAAACCCACCGCCAAACCAGCCGCATAAGCCGCGCCGAGTGCAGTAGTTTCTGCTACCGCAGACCGCACTACCGGCACTCCCAAAACATCGCTCTGAAACTGCATCAGCGTGCGATTTCCCACCATTCCCCCGTCTACTTTCAAAGACAAAAGTTCGACGCCGGAATCCTGATTCATCGCGTCCAATACTTCCCGCGTTTGCCACGCTGTAGCTTCCAATGCGGCGCGGGCAATGTGTGCCTTCGTCGCGTAGCGAGTTAAACCTGAAATTACTCCCCTGGCGCTGTCTTTCCAATAGGGTGCGTAGAGTCCAGAAAAAGCCGGGACAATGTAAACTCCGGCGCTATCTTCGACTGTATTTGCTAATGTTTCTACTTCCGCAGATGTGTTGATGATGCCCAAATTGTCGCGCAGCCACTGCACTAATGCTCCGGCGATCGCGATACTGCCTTCGAGAGCATACACAGCGGGCGATTCTCCGAGCTTGTAGGCGACTGTTGTCAGCAACCCTTGCTTTGAAGGGACGATCGCCTCACCCGTATTCAGCAGCATAAAACAGCCCGTACCGTAAGTATTTTTCGCCTCGCCTGGACTGAAACAAGTTTGCCCGACCAGAGCCGCTTGCTGATCGCCCAAAGCAGCAGCAATCGGAACATTTTCTAACAATCCTTTTGCAAGTCCAAAAACTTGACTCGAAGGGCGAATTTCCGGCAGCATCTGGCGCGGAATTTCCATTACTTCCAAAGTTTCAGCATCCCAATCGAGGGTTTGCAAATCCATCAGCATCGTGCGGCTGGCGTTGGTAACATCGGTGATGTGCGTACCGCCTGTCAAGTTCCAAATCAAAAAAGTATCGACATTGCCAAAAATCGCATCGCCTCGCATTGCAGCTTCCCGCAATCCGGGAATATTGTCCAGCATCCACTTGATTTTCGGCCCGCTGAAATAAGTAGCCAGCGGTAAACCGCACTTTTCTCTAAATCTATCTTTGCCGCCAATTTCGGCTAACTTTTCGCATATTTCGCGCGTGCGCGTATCTTGCCAAACAATCGCATTACCGTAGGTTTTTCCGGTGTTTTTATCCCAAATAATTGCTGTTTCGCGCTGGTTGGCAATACCGAGAGCAGCAATATCTTTCGGGTCGATATTGCCGATTTCGAGGGCATTTTTAATGACGCTTTTGGTTCGTTCCCAAATTTCCTCGGGATTGTGTTCTACCCATCCCGGTTGCGGATATATTTGCTGGTGTTCTTGTTGGTGGCTGCAAATTATCTGTCCCGCGCGATCGAATACGATGAATCGGGTGCTAGTCGTTCCTTGGTCGATCGCTGCTACGTATTTTTTCAAGTTTCCTAAACCTTTTATTTATGAGCGGTATTAGTTTAAAATAATGTCTATTTTAGCATAGATAGTCCTGGACGCACAAACTCTAGTTGTAGGATGCGCACTGCGCACTACTATTGTAATTGTAGGGTGCGCATTGCGCACCGGTGCGCATTGCGCACCGTACTGGACGTACTACTAACTACTTTGATTTGAGGGAATAAAAAATTTTGAAACTGGCTGATTTGCTCAGGCTCGATCGCACAATTAAGACGATCGGCTTTGACGACGCTCCCTTTTCTCGCACCAGCGGCAGTCTGGTGTCGATCGCAGGAGTAGTCTGCGGGGGGACTCGATTTGAAGGAATGGTGTGGGGACAAGTCTTCCCAGACGGATTAGATGCCACGGATGCTGTTTCCAAGCTCCTGCTCGGAGGGAAATTTTTGCCGCAATTGCATCTCGTTTTGCTAGACGGAATTGCTTTCGGCGGCTTCAATATTGTTGACCTCCCAGAGTTAGCATCGCGCTTGCAAATTCCGTGCGTTGCTGTCATGCGCCGCCAACCAAATTTAGCTGCTATTGAAAAAGCCCTCGACTATTTACCAGACTCGGAATACCGTTTAGAGTTGTTGCGCCGCGCCGGAAAAATTCACGCTTTTGAACCTTTCTTTTTTCAAGTGTGCGGCGAACAACCAGAAGTAATTGCGCTGGTGCTCCAGCGTTTGACTGACACTGGTAAGGTTCCTGAAGCTTTGCGTTTGGCTCATTTGATTGGTGCGGCTGTCATGACTGGAGTTAGCGGCAGTTCTGCTTGAATAAGAGTGGATTTGCTGTTTCACGCACGCGCTTAACTTCAAAAAATAAATCAGATTAGGACTTAGACAATGGAGCATATTTGACACTATCTACGGGTAAGGTGCGCAGTGCGCACCCTACTTAAAAAAGTCTGCCATTTAAAACTTACTTACACAGTAAGGTGCGCAGTGCGCACCCTTAAAAAAGTCTGGCATCTAAAACTTACTTACACAATCTCGCCGTCAATTTCACCGAATTCGATGGTAGTTCCCAAGGCCAAAGTTAGGGTACTTTCAGGTTCAATCATTTTCAGATCGCCTTGAATGTCTGTGGCCCACCAAGCCCGATCGCCCAAATTGGTCAATCCTAACAAATGTTCGTTTGTCGATCGAGAATTGACCGCAGCTACAACACCGTTAGAGGCGATCGCAGTTAAACTCGGGATGTCAGAGGCCAATAAATGAGTTCCCGCACTCAGAGGAATAATTCGGCTTCCTAATTTCAGGGAAAATTGGCTGCTGGTAAAAGAATTTACTGCGGGCTTAGCTGATATAAAGGTAGGCGGAACTTTAGCCTCACTTTGGGCGGGCAAATCAGAGTTTCCTACTGTAATTGTACAGTTGCCGATTCTCTTTTGATCGCCCGATCGCAAATAACTCACCGCCCCAGTCTCAACATTTTCGCAGACAATTTGCCCTGCTTCCAATTGAAAGCGCACAGCCAGCGGCGCAACATCAGGAATGCAGATAATAGACAAGTTTTCATCGCTGCCAAAAGTCACTGGTTCCGCACCAACAGTCAGCGTGCGATTTGTGCCGTTATCGTAACTAATTACCAGCCAAGCTTTGTTAAACAAAGTTTCAGCCACAACTAACATAATTCCAATCCAAAAGCCGATCGCCGCACAGCCAGCCAAACGGCCAGCAGTACCGGATAAACTGTAAGCAAACAGAATAAACAAACAGCCGCCCAAAACTCCGCCAACACCGCCGCCTAGCGTGCCGCGAAGCATTCCTAAATTAGGAATCCGTTTGGCAAGTCCAAGTCCTAACAAACTGCCAGCTATTCCCCAGCAAATTACCCGCAGCAACTCATTTTCGCCGTCGCCAATCCCGCTAAAAATACCTTCAGCGATCGCCCCAGAAACAGCTCCGGCGATTAAACCAAACAATCCGCCATTTTTTAAAGCCTGTTTAATTTGAGGCTTGCCTTTGATATAGTAATAATAGCCGAACATAATAGCCGCAGCAATGCCGCCGCCTACCAATCCAAACCAGCGAGCTGTAGACAAGACACTATCAAAAACAGATTCTGAATTATTGAGCCGGTGCATGAAAGGTTCGGTGAGGAGATTGCCGGCGAAACCGCCGACAGCACCGCTAATCCCAAACTGCAAAGCTTTTTTAAGGGCTGATAGATTTCTTTTCACGGCGCACCTGGTTAAAAGTGAGAGTCAAAGAGAGCTACAAGAAAGAAAGCTAGCATTTCCGATCGTACATCTGGCCCTGTCTCCCCCGTGTCTGGCTTCCCTCCATCTGGCAAGCAAAGTTTTCTCGCAGCTCATAGCGCCGCCGCCCGTCGCAAATGCCTCAACGCTCGATCGCCTGCAACCATTGCTGCTAGATAATTTTAGCGATTTTTTTCACTGTGAAAGTTTCACGGAAAAGACCCAAGCGGGGGCCCAAAGATGAAAAGGAATGTTACAAACTATTACAGTAACACTCAGAATGTGAACACAATGCCTCAAAATACTTGCCAGAGGTAGTTGTGTCACAGAAGCAATATCCTGACTAACTGCCCGACAGTCACTCGATCGCCACAAAGTGGCCTGCTGCAATCTCGATCGAAGATTAAAGATCGCATCAGTCATTTGTGGTATTCTAAGCGACAGGCTTAGTGCGAGCACCGACCAAGCGCACCGGCGTGAAGAACCAGCGCCGTCAAACGCCAGAGGTAGCCGATCGGCAACAGCTAAAACAGTTGCTGGGTTGGGTTTCCCAAAGCGTTAAAGCTCCTGCCGCCAGCCAGAGGTACGGAACGGGTGCGCCCGCCGTCGCTCTGCCGAACGCAGAGCAGTTCGCAATTGCAAAATATCCCGCAGGTACACACAAGATGAGTATCGTCACCAAGTCGATCGTCAACGCAGACGCTGAAGCTCGTTACCTGAGCCCAGGCGAATTAGACCGGATCAAAAGCTTCGTCACCTCTGGTGAACGCCGCGTCCGCATCGCCCAAATTTTGAGCGAATCCCGCGAACGCATCGTCAAGCAAGCCGGCGACCAACTTTTCCAAAAACGCCCTGACGTAGTTTCTCCCGGCGGCAACGCTTACGGCGAAGAAATGACCGCAACTTGCTTGCGCGACATGGACTACTACCTGCGTTTGATCACCTACGGAATCGTAGCTGGCGACATTACCCCGATCGAAGAAATCGGTATTGTCGGCGTCCGCGAAATGTACAAATCCTTGGGAACCCCGATCGAAGCCGTAGCCGAAGGAATTCGCGCTATGAAAAATGCAGCTTCTTCGCTGCTTTCTGGAGAAGATGCTTCCGAAGCTTCCTCTTACTTCGACTACGTTATCGGTGCGATGCAGTAAAGATTTTTGATTTTTGATTTTTGATTGCAGAATAGGGAGTTGCCGGCATTAAGCCCAAAGCTTTTGCAGATAACAAACCGCAGATAAATCGAAAATCCCAAATCCCAAATCCCAGCTACAAAATTGGACTGAACTCAGCCACTTTCTAGGAAACAAGACCATCATGCAAGACGCAATTACCGCCGTTATCAATTCTTCTGACGTTCAAGGCAAGTACCTGGACATCAGCGCTCTAGACAAACTCAAGAACTACTTCGCATCTGGCGAACTGCGCGTCCGCGCCGCTACAGCCATCAGCGCCAATGCAGCCACAATCGTCAAAGAAGCAGTTGCTAAGTCTCTGCTGTACTCTGACGTAACTCGTCCCGGCGGCAATATGTACACAACTCGCCGCTATGCAGCTTGCATCCGCGACTTGGACTACTACCTGCGCTACGCCACCTACGCCATGCTAGCTGGCGACCCTTCCATCCTCGACGAGCGCGTGCTCAACGGTTTGAAAGAAACCTACAACTCCTTGGGCGTGCCCATCGGTTCTACCGTACAAGCAATCCAAGCAATGAAAGAAGTCACCGCCGGTTTGGTCGGTTCTGACGCTGGTAAAGAAATGGGCGTCTATTTCGACTACATCTGCTCTGGCTTGAGCTAACACGAAGGAAGAAGGAAGTTCGGCAACGGATTCTGTAACGGATGTAACGGATGTAAC
>JAUBOG010000292.1:0-8322 GCA_036700105.1 Microcoleus occultus BM001215583 | reverse complement strand
TTTCTTCTTTCTTCGCGTTCTTCGCGTCTTCGCGGTTCAATCATAAAGGGGGTATAACACCCTAAAAATCAAAATAAATATAAGGCAAACCGCCCTCGGGAGCCAACAGCCAAACCGCATAAAAACTTATCGGCACTAACACCAATTTAACCGGCCAATTTAACTCCAACTTCAAACCCCGACTCAGCGCATAATTGCCCAGCATCGCCGCAGCCAAAGCCGCCAATATCAAACTCAACTGCGCTCTTTCCAAACCCAAAGCTTCAGCATAAACCTTATTGGCAAACTGCACGTCAGCAGCGTGTCCCCACAAATGCGAAATCGCCCATCCCGAATCTTTCAAATCGGGAAGGCGGAAAAATATCCAACTACCAAAAACCATCGCCTGAGTCAACAGCCAGCCGATCGCAATCCCGATCGGATTTTCCCACAAAAACCCCAGCCGCCAGCGCTTGAAAACCGCATCTGTCAGCCGGTGAACCGCCAAAGCCAAACCGTGTAAAGCCCCCCACACAATAAACCCCCAAGCCGCCCCGTGCCAAATTCCGGCAATTAACATGACGATCGACAAATTCAGACAAGTGCGCCACAAACCGACGCGCGAACCCCCCAAAGGAAAATACAAATAATTGCGCAGCCAATCCCCCAAAGTCATGTGCCAGCGCCGCCAAAAATCAGCGATGCTGGCACTAAAATAAGGGAAATCAAAATTGGGCGGCAAATACCAACCCAGCAGCAAAGCAGTACCGCGCGCCATGTCAACATAGCCGCTAAAATCGAGATAAAGTTGCAGCCCATAAGCAAAAATCGCCAGCCACAAATCCTCGCTACCAGCCCGCTGCAAATTGGTAAAGCTTAAATCGACATAAATTCCCAAGTTGTCAGCGAAAAGACCTTTTTTTACTGCACCGAAGGCGATCGTCCAAAGTGCTTCGGAAATGCGATCGGGCGTCGGAAATTTCTGGGATTTCAGTTGATTGATCAAGTTGTGATACCGAGTAATCGGCCCGGAAATCAGCTTCGGAAAAAACAATTTGTAAGCAGCAAAGTGCAGCAGCGAAGTCGCCGCCGGCGCGCCTCGGTACACGTCAATCAAATAAGCAATGCACTCAAAGCAAAAGAAACTCAATCCCAGCGGTGCAACTACGTGAGTTTTTACCCAGTTAGCACTGTCGAGAGCAACAGGCCAATTTAACAAAGTGCCGATCGAACTCAACAAAAAAGGCACGTACTTAAAACCCAGAAGCAGCAGCACATTCAGCCCAATTCCCATCCACAGCAGCCACAAACGGCGGCGGTTCCAAGATTCATTCGCAATCCGCCAATCCAGAGGTTCCCCGATCGCCATCGCCAAGCAGTAATTAAACAAAACACCGACTAACAGCAGGGGAATGTACCAAATTTGCAGCGAAGCGTAAAAAATCAGACTTCCCGCCAGCATCATAAACAGCCGCCACCACTTCAGCGGAACCAACCAGTAAGCCGCGAACAAAACTAATAAAAACAGGGCATATTGAAGGGAGATAAAAGTCATACTATTTTAGATTTTAGAATTGGGGAATGATACCAAATCCGGGTAACTTATCCCCTTGATTAGCGGTAGAGTGCGTCGCTCGATCCGAGTCGCCCGGAGCGTCCGTTACTTGTGGCGACGCACCCTAGACCCCAGAGATGATACAAAAGCCGCGTCCTGCGTCCTGACTGCGGGTAATTAATATTAATTCCCATGCACACCGGGTTTGATATCATATCATTGTCCGGTCTCTGAAAGCCGTAGCTTGCGGGGCGGGACGCCATCGCCAACCTTCAGCACCGTTGGCGGCTCCGATCGCAGTACAGTCAGGAACCTCAGCCTAAAGGCATGAGGCTTGAAAGAGAAATCTTTCAAGCCATTCTGACCAGCCTAAGTCTTAACTGACTACGTTTTTTGAGTCACGACACCCTGGAATGCGTAGCTAGTTCCTTGCTCTGTCGTTGAAAGTTAAACAGTTCTAAGGTCACTGGAACAGTGCTTTCAGCCTAACAAGCTCACTAAACATTGACCGACAAGCTAACTTTACTCCGAAAGGAGATTGAGGCAACCATACCTCACGCCTTGGGGCAACCATACCCCTCCACCCTGCAAAGGGATTCAATTCAATGTAAAGCCGTCCTAAAAGGACGGGGTTTCAAACCCATAGTTCTGATGAATTTCTCCCAGCAAGTTTTTCGGCAAATACCGAAAAATTATCTTTATCCTCCGCGATCGAAAGTTTTGCTGCTGAATCCGGCGCGGGCGATTCCCTTCGGGATAGCTTCGCTTCACGAGAATGCGCCAGCGAAAGCCGTGTTTCATCTCCATTAGGTGCGGGAATTTCCTCATGTTGTTCTGAATTTGGAGTATAGGCGATCGGCAAATTGACAAAAAAAGTCGAACCCACTCCCGGCGAACTTTTCACTTCAATGCTTCCCCCCAGAAATTCTGCCATTTTTTTGCACAGAGACAATCCCAAACCCGTGCCTTTAACGCGCTTCTGCAAGGGATTTTCGATTTGGACAAATTCTTCAAAAATCCGCGTTTGGTCGGCTGGGGGAATGCCAATGCCCGTATCTGCAACTGAAAAAGTAACCGTTCCCCCCTCTCCGATTTCTGCAGCAACTCGAACAACACCAGCTTCCGTAAATTTCAGGGAATTAGAAATCAGATTGCGCAAAATCTGAGAAACTTTTCCCTCGTCAGTGGTGAGGGTTGGAAGTTCCCGAGGCGCTGCAAAAACTAGACTGACGGCCGAGTTTCGCGGTAGCAGGGGGCGCATCATTCCCCGCAGCGCGCTGAACAAATCTTCGACTTCAAAATCAGCCACGCGAACAGTTAGTTTTCCGGCTTCCACTTTTGCTAAATCTAACGAGTCGTTGACAAGTTCTGCGAGAGATTCGGCGGATTTGCGAATTAAATTTATTTGCTTGTCCTGTTCGGCTGAAAGTTCTCCGTCGAGGCGATTTAACAATATTTCGGAAAGCATCAGAATTGCCGTTAGGGGAGTGCGAAACTCGTGGCTCATATCGGAGAGAAAGCTGGTTTTGAGTTCGCTGGCGCGCTGGAGAGATTCGGCTTTGTCGTTCAATTCCGCATAAAGTGCGACGACTCCGCGATTGGTATCTTCTAGTTGTTGATTTAATTGTACGAGTTCTTCTTGACGCTGGCGGAGTTCGTCTAAAGTACGCAGCAATTCTTGATTTTGCTGCTGAATTTCGGCGTAGGGATCTTCGGGAATTTGGCGCGCTAGTTTGTCAACTAATTTATTGAGTTCGATCGCGCTCAGCACAGGCATCTGTTTGGAAAACTGCTTGATTAATTGTACGGCAGTTCCGCTACCTGGCCCAGAATCGATTTGCACTTCATCCATCAACCGTTTCGCCGCTGCTAAACCCAGGCCCGCGCCGGTTTGCGATCGAAAATTGGGCCCCAACACAGCGGGTAAATCAGCAATTCCCGGCCCGCTATCGGAAATCCGAGTCCGAAAAATTTGGGGCGATTCCCCTTCCACAATAAATTCTACTTTGCCGCCGCCTGCATATTTAAAAGCATTGCGGGCAATTTCAGAAACTGCTGTGGCGATGCGGGTTTGCGCTTGGGAATCGAATCCCAGCCATGCGGCAATTTGGCGAGCTCTTTGGCGTACTTGTACGATGTCTTGTTCAAAGCGGACATCCGCCGTCAGGATTCGGTAACTCACGCTGCTTCTCTCACCTTGGCTACTATAACTGTCATGTCATCGCGAGTGCGTTTGAAGTCTCGGTAGAGCACGGCTGCGATTAAAGCCGGATGTCTGGTGGCTAAACCGGGATAGCGGTTTAAATCCCACCTGGCCGCCAAACCGTCGGAGTGCATGATTAGCAGGGACTGCGGCGACCAAGGATAGACAAATTCTGCTACTTTTAGCATCCGATGCCCAACAGTACCGTTGTAGGAAACCATACTGCGGGTTTGGTTATTTGTGACAACTACACCAGAGATGTTGCCAACTCCGGCAAAACAAACTGTTTGCGCAGATCGATCGATCAGGGCGATCGCCGCAGCCGCTCCTCTGGTATTTTTTAAAGCAGCGTGCGCTTTCTCTAAAATTGCTTTCGGCCCCAGTTTAGCGTTTTCCCGAAATACCCGCACTGCTTCGAGCGAAGCTTCCCGGGCCAAACCCCCGTAGCCGAGCCCGTCAGCAACCAAAATCTGATTTTTGTCCGCACAATTTTCACCAGCCCAGGAATCCCCGCAAATTTGCTCTCCTGCTTTCGGCAAGTGGACGACCCCAAATTCTAAGTAATTGCTATTTTGCAAGGCTTCCCGGCTATTTTGGGTCGGGCAGAGCCGCATTAATAAAGCTGTCCCCAGTTTCGGTACAGAATGAATATCGAAAAAACTACAGAGGCGTTTAATTGCACCGAGCCCAGTTCCCGGGGTTCCCGCAGTAGAAAAACCGTCCCGCAGACACTGACCGACATTTGCCATTCCCGGCCCCCGGTCTAGCGCTACTATTTCAATGCTATATCCAGCCGCTGTTTTTAACGTTTGCAGCAAAAGTTCTCCTTCGCGGGCGTGTTTGACCGCATTTTTTGCTGCTTCGGTGGTCACAATTGCCACTTTACCCCGATCGGTCTCGTTAAATCCGAGTTCTGCCGCGAGGCCGACTGCGATTCGCCGCGCTTCTCCGACTTGACTTTCTTCTGTTACGGGCACGGCTACGGCATCTATCATTATTTTGTAGTTCTCATCTTAAACTGGCGCGCATTTAAAAAGTCATTAATCAGTCATCAGTCATCAGTCATCAGTCATCAGTTAGAAAAATCGACGATCGAGTAATCTACTGGCGAACTCATGTAAAAAGTATGCGTTGCGAGGAACGTTAGCAATAGCTTTGTCTTATGAAAGCAATCTCAAAACTCCCCCACTCTCCCACTCTCCCAATCTCCCACTCTCCCACTCTCCCCCAATCTCTCACCGCCAGCGGACGATCGCAATTTTAGTTCCCTTACCCAATTTAGAAACAATCTCAAATTCGTGCATCAACCGTTTAGAACCGCTCAGCCCCAAACCCAAACCGCGATCGGAAGTATAACCGTCAGTCATCGCCAATTCGATGTCGGGAATTCCCGGGCCCTTGTCTTCAAATATCAGCCGCAGCCCTTTGCGGGTGCCTGATTGCAGCGTTTCGAGAGTTACAGTTCCCCCTTTGCCGTAGTCTACAGTATTGCGGGCGAGTTCGCTGGCTGCGGTAACGATTTTCGTTTGGTCTACTAAACCGAATCCCATTGCTACAGCCCAAATTCGCACTTGCTGTCGGACGTGGACTATATCGGAGGACGATCGAATTTCTAATGTCTCACGTTTTGACATAGCTACTCTACTAAAATAGGACTTCTCCACAAAACATAGGACTTACTCCAATGGATGAAGTTTCCCGTAAATATTTTTGAGTTGGTCAACAAGGTATTTAGAAAAAAACCCGGTTTCTAGCCTCATTGGCAATACCATTTTCAATTTTAAATTTTCGATTCACCAGTAAGGTGCGCACTGCGCACCCTACCTATACAGTGCGTAGGTTAGGCCCGTAGAACGAACCCTCGGTTTCACGCTCGCCCAACATTTTCGCTACAATTTTCTGTATCCTGAACCGTATTGGGTTACGCTTCCGCATCAGCAGCCAAACCCAAGGATTTTCGCAACAGATTCATGCCCTTTTCAACGCTTAAAGCTGTGCGGACTCCTGTCAGGGAAAGCCCCAATTCAACGAGCGTGATTGCAACCGCCGGCTGCATCCCGACCACAACTGTTTCAGCATCTAAAATTCGCGACATGGTAGCGATATTGTTGAGAATGCGACCGATAAAAGAATCTACAATTTCCAGAGAAGAGATTTCTATCAAAACACCTTTGACTCCTGTTTTAACGATGCGGTTCGTCAGGTCATCTTGCAGCGTCATTGCCAAGCGGTCGTGCATATCCACTTGGATTGTTACTAGCAGAAATTCTCCCATCTGCAGGATCGGTATCCGTTCCACAATTCACCTCTCTTTAAGCTTGAAATTCAACTTCTATACCCTAGGCCCTAAGCCAGCGGAGGCCGATAGAACAACTCATGTTATTGATAAAACAAAATATTTTTATCTTTCCTCTTTAATATTTTTTATAGTTAAACCTTGGCGCTGCAAAGCAACTTTAAAAGCATCTGCCAAAGTAGCTTTTGTCAGGATATCCTGCAAGTCAACTCCCAAATGAACTATGGTTTGAGCGATTTGGGGTCGAATGCCGCTGATAATGCACTCAGTACCCATTAAACGGGCGGCGGCGACAGTTTTCAATAAATGTTGAGCGACTAAAGTGTCAACAGTCGGCACGCCTGTGATGTCTAAAATTGCAAATTCTGAGCCGGTTTCCATAATTTCCTGCAACAGAGTTTCCATGACTATTTGAGTGCGGGCGCTGTCGAGAGTCCCGATCATGGGTAAAGCGAGAATGCCTTGCCAAAGTTTGATTACGGGAGTTGACAATTCGAGCATTTCTTGCTGCTGGCGTTCGATGACTTCTTCGCGAGCTTTGAGAAAGATTTCTGTCACCCAAAGGCCTAGCTGGTCTAATAAGCTGGTGGAGAGCCAAAGTTGTTCGACGAGTGCGTCGCGGTTTTGTGTCAGTTCGCGGCAAAGCCGATCGAACAACGGCTTTTTGAAGCATAAAATAAAACTCGCTATCTCTGAGGGAGTAAAGCCTCTCTGAACGCGCGATCGCGAAACTTCTGCCAGCAGCAGCCGCATATTCTCCCATTCGGGCGTTTGGATGTCGCTAAAGTTACCGTGCCCCACTGCAATGTGGAGCAATTGCAGGAACTCTTGACACTCGGAGCGCAATTCTTTGGCTCTCATCAAGTCGTCCCGCCGCAGCCCGGTATTTTGCAGTTCTTTGAGCCAGTCTGCTAGCAGCTCAGCTTTGTGTCTTTCTAAGATTTCTGCGATCGTGTTATTGCTGGTGAGTTCCATTGAAATTATCTCCTGCGTAGCAGTTGGGATTAAGTTGTACGAACGATTCACGCTCGGGATAGCTTCGCACGCGCGCACGCTTGAGTATTTTTTGAGAGGGCAACTTCTGAGTTTAACTCACTGTTTGCTGTTTGCGATCGGGGCTTAAAGACCTACCTGCAAAATGCGTTGGACGATCGCGCTGGTAGAACTCGGAACCTCTATTTCGATCAAGGAAATCTTGCCGCCTCCGGCGATAACGGCGGGTGCTTCCGGCAGAGTTTCCAATCGATAGTCGCCTCCTTTAACGTATATATCTGGCTTCAGGATACTTATCAGTTTAGTTGCTGTAATCTCGGAAAAAATTACTACGGCGTCTACTGGTTTGAGAGCTGCTAACACTTCGGCTCGCTGATTTTCCGGTACGATCGGGCGCGGCGGCAATCCCGGCTGCTGCGGTTTGATAGCTTGCACGCTAGCGTCGCTATTCAAGCCCACCACCAGCGATCGCCCCAAGGTTTTTGCCGCCTGCAAATAGCGGACGTGGCCAGCGTGCAGGATATCGAAGCAGCCGTTAGTAAACACGATCGGACGCCAGTTGTCCGGGTCAGACGCGATCGCTTCTTCAAGTTCGGTTAACTTGTAAACACCAGAAATCATTGCACTCACCACCAGCAAATTTGAACAGCGATAAATTATCCTACCAAAAAATGCGAGACAAGAACACCTTCGCCCTTTAAAAATAAATCGCTCTATCTGCCAATAATTAGGGGCTGCCAAGCACTAATTTACAATCAGTAATTGGTCGCTATTCAACCAAAATAAACCCACAGAAATCCCGGTCGAAGTTGAGTTTCACCAAAAACAATCAACAAACAAACCCTGATGTATCTGTAAAAGCTCTGCCGTCTTATTCGTGATTGGAGCTGGCAAAAATTGAAAAATAATTATTTTTTCTAGCTCGCTACAAGCTCGATTACTATAAGCTATTGTGCATCTAAATCTAATTTTTTGTGCCTGCTGCGAGAACCCGCCCCGCAGGAACTCGATCGAATTTTAGTTCGCAGTTTAAATGTGCAACGGCTTAAGACAGGGGATTTTGTGCCGCTGTCACTCACGGGGGAGAGCTAGTGGGAGTCTACTCTACCGGGGGTGAAATCTGATATCTTGCACCAATGTCAGCAACGGCGTCGAAGCCCGTTCCACAAAGAAGGAATTTTCTTGTGGGATGGGCAGGAGAGCCCGTCCATAAAAGGCTGATTGAGAATGGTGCAAGATGTGATACCAATTTAAAACGAAATAACAGTATTCTTGTCCCCCCCTTTTACAAGGGGG
>JAUBOG010000291.1:0-8333 GCA_036700105.1 Microcoleus occultus BM001215583 | reverse complement strand
AACGCATCTAGTTACCAGAGAATATTTGAAACCCCTAGTTCTCGTTAAAGTGCGGTTTAGATATGACAACACTCTCAATAAAAATTGATTGATGAGAATGCCCTTGGCTTGATCTCATTAAATTCAAACCGTATATCAAGGCTTTCAGCCACTGATTATTCTTCCCAAACTAGATGCGTTTACCCTGGGGGGGACAAGAGTGTACTTAAAGTCCCCCAACAATCAGGGGGATGCGAGGGGGATCTGGACTCAAGTAAAAGCGACATTTATCAAGGGTTTTAGACTTAAGTTGACACGACGAAAGACAGTGCCGTGTCCCTACTCGCGCGGACTTTTTGGTCGATCTCGGTTAGGATAGCAATTGTAGTCTACGGTTGGCGATCGTGAATTCTAACTCTACTGTCTCACCTGCGCGCAACGAAATTTTTCCGGGAGAAGTTTTTGTCAATACTGCCGATTTTGATAGCGGCATTCGGCGACTTTTACCGAAATATGACGAAATGCTGGATGTATTAGTCGGCTGCATTGCTAGTGCCAACAACCGCATTTTAGAACTCGGCTGCGGTACGGGGGAACTGAGTTTAAAAATTCTCGAACGCTACCCGTCTGCGGAAATAATTGCTGTGGATTACTCACCGCGAATGCTTGATTTTGCCCGCGCCAAAATAGAGTCGGCTGGATACGCAGCCCGGTGGACGGGGATAGAATTGGATTTTGGAGAATGGGCGAACAATCCTAGTTTTTCAGGCTGGGACGAGAAATTCAATGGTTGCATTTCATCTCTGGCAATTCACCATCTTGAGGATGAGATGAAGTTGAAATTGTTTGGACGAATTCGCGAAAGTTTAAATGCTGGCGGCTGTTTTTGGAATGCTGACCCTGTTTTGGCAGAATCAGCAGTAATGAAGGATATTTATCAAGCGGCGCGAGAAGATTGGGCGCTAAGTCAGGGGGAAACTTTAGCACAAATTCGCGCAAATGTGGGGACGAGTGTCTCTTATGGCTATTCTAATCCCGATCGCCTAGCGACACTTTCGGCACAGTTGGAAATGCTGGCCTCATCGGGATTTGAGACTGTTGCAGTTCCTTGGAAATACTGCGGTATGGCGGTTTTTGGCGGATTTGTTAATTGAAAAAAGCAGTCCGCGACGCAGAACTTGTATATGTAGGTGCGTCCAGGATTTTTAAAGAAAGATTGCAGTTAGTATTTTATGTTACTGAGTCCGAAAGAGAGAAAATATATAATACTGTCCGCATTGAGGAACTAAAATGATTGCAACTGCGATTCAAAGTATTGACTGGGATGCTTTTTGTTCGGAACTGTCGGGAATCGAAATAATTCGCGATCGCGCGCAAGTTGTCAAGCTATCTCAAGACTATTATCACTTCAGTCCTGTTTTGCAACCTATCTTAAGTAATAAAACTGGAGATTTAGTGGTTCGTCCCGCCAGCGAAGCGGAAGTTTTGCGAGTTGCGGCGGCTTGCGTCAAATTCAAGATTCCGCTAACTGTCAGAGGTGCGGGAACGGGCAATTACGGGCAGTGCATTCCCCTCAACGGCGGCGTTATTTTAGATACCACTAAAATGAATAATATCCGCTGGATCAAACCGGGTTTGGCTTGCGTTGAACCGGGGGTGAAAATGTCAGTTTTTGACAAACAAGCGCGAGAAACTGGTTGGGAATTGCGGATGGTTCCGTCAACCTACCGCACGGCAACGATTGGCGGATTTATCGGCGGCGGTAGCGGGGGAATTGGTTCGATAACTTACGGACAATTGCGCGATCGGGGAAATCTTCATGCGGTGCGAGTAGTGACAATGGAAGACGAGCCCCGCGTCATCGAATTGCGCGGCGATGAAGTGCAAAAAGTCAATCACGCTTACGGCACAAACGGGATTATTACTGAGTTAGAAATTCCCCTCGCCCCTGCTTATCCTTGGGCGGAAATCATCGTCGCTTTTGATGATTTTATGACATCGGCAAAGTTCGGTCAAGCTTTGGGGGATTCTGATGGAATTATCAAAAAACTAATTTGTGTTTGTGCTTGGCCGATTCCTGCTTATTTTGCTGCTTTCCGGGAGGCGATTCCTGAAGGCAAGCACTGCGCTTTGCTAATGGTAGCAGAATCTTGTCTGGAACCGCTGCAAGATTTGGTGCGCGAATACGGCGGCACAATTTGCTACCAAAAAAGCGCGCAAGAAGCGAGCAAAGGTGCGGCAATTGCTGAATATACTTGGAATCATACAACTTTGCACGCTCGCAGCGCTGACCCGTCTCTGACTTATTTGCAGACGCTTTTTCCCGCAGATAAAGGTTTGAAATTAGTTGAGGAACTGTACAATTATTATGGGGATGAGGTGATGATGCACTTGGAGTTTTTGCGGATGAACGGGAGGGCGATCGCGGCTGCTTTGCAAATAGTTCGCTACACTACGGAATCGCGGCTAAATGAAATTATTCGCTATCACGAAGAGCAAGGCGCGCTGATTGCTAATCCTCACACTTTTATTTTGGAAGATGGAGGGATGAAAAGTATTAATTTGGAACAGTTGCAGTTTAAAGAGTTGGTCGATACTTATGGTTTGCTGAATCCTGGTAAAATGCGGGCTTGGTTGGAACGGGATTGAGATAAGACTCGGCGGTTGAAACCGCGACTACACAAACAAAGTCCGCCTTCGCGGACTAGGAAATAAACTAATACCACTGGTAAATTTAAGGGACGGGGGCGGTAATTTCTGCAGGTGCGATCGCCCCTGGTGCAGGTTCTGCTTGTTTTTCCAGTATTTGGCGCTGTTTGTTGCGAAATTCGGCGGCCGCATCGTTCAAATTTTGGCGCTGTTCGGTATTGAATTCTTCGATGCTGCGGCCGCCTCCCAATCTGGATCTGTGAATTAAATCAAATATGCCGCTGCCGCTGCTGCGGCCGGAAAATGGGTCGGTATTGTCTTGAGTTTGAAAGTCTTGCAGGGGTTGGGGGGAATTAGTTAAACCGCTGGCTTGAGCGAATGTTGCTTGAGGCGTGAAAAGAGCACAGGAGGCGATCGCGCTGGCTGTTACCCGAATCATCAATTTGCCGGATTTAGAAGTTTTGATGTTCATGATTTATTAGTTTAGCTTTCAAAAAAAGCTATTGTATCTAAAAAATATTCTGATTGGCAACTAAATATTATATTACTTCGCTGGGGCTAAGGATACGGCATTGCCGTGTCCCTACCATTGATTGCGATCCGTCCACCATTGATTGTATTACTTCGATTGGGCTAAGGACACTCCAAAAGCCGTGTCCCTACCATTGACTGCGATCGGGGTAGGGACACGGCACTGCCGTGTCCTAGAATTGAGAGCGCAGTTGAAACGATCGCCCTAATTAAGCAAACCGACGGCGCAGCAGCGGTTGAATGCTCAGCAGCGCTACGAGATCGAAGGCTAGCAATACTAGCAGCGCGCCTCCAAAGGTAACATTACCCCAAGGAGCGTGCATCACGACACTGGCTAGCGACCAATCGCTGTGCAGGTACAGGTAGCGGATGGGTTCGATCGCATAACTGAGAGGATTGACTGTCACCACAACTTGCAGCCACTCTGGCATAAACGACAGCGGCGCGAGGGCGGTGCTGGCAAATAACAGCGGCAAGTTAGTTACAAAAATTACTGCAATTAATTCTACGTGGCCGGGAAGCGCGAAGGCTAAACCGAGACTGAGGCCGGTGACGCCCAAAACTAGCAGCAGGACTATCAGGGCGATCGCGCCGAGTCCGGCAATTCCGGGGAATCCCGAACCCAAAAAGGCTCCCGCCGTAACGATTGTGCCTGTTTGGATAAAGCTGAGGGTGACGATAAAAATAGCCGAAGCTAGGACGATCGAGAATCTGGAAGCCAGGGGCGCGACTAACAGGCGGTTGAGAAATCCGAATTCGCGATCGAACATAATCGGTAAACCTGCATTCAGCGCGCCTGCAAATGCAGTAAAAACGATTACACCTGCGCCGAGAAATTGTCCGTAATTCTGGCTTTCGCCAAACAAGCCTGCGGGTGCATTTTTAAACAGAGCTCCGAATAAAACCAACCACATCAGCGGCTGAATAATGCCTGCAACTAGGGTTGAAGGGCGGCGCTGCAATTGAATAAACAGGCGCTTGGTGAGGGCGAGTGTTTCTTGGATGAAGTCGCCCAGCAGGGAACTCGAAGTGTCAGCGGATGGGGTGGCGAGTGGCCGCTGCTGGTTGAGGTTTGGGGATGTAACAGTACCGCTCATAATTGCTTGTTGATTAAATCTCACTATCTTTAGGGTAGCAAGTCTGGACGGATTGGTGGTGTGGGGCGGGCGATCGTCACAAGCCCGCAGATTAGGTTGTATAGTCATGATGATAAATTCTACATAGCTGGGAATCTTCGATCGAGACATGGCAAAAACACCGATCGCCCTATATCGACAAGGCAACGCTAATTCACCTAGAATGGATAATGTCCGACCGAACAAAGATTTTGCTACTTATGAAGAAAATGGTCGCATCTGGGTAGATCCTACTTTAGGAGGTGGGATTTCGACATTTGCTACTCAAAGAAGCGACAAAAACTGGTGGAAGTTAGATGCGGAGAGTGAAATTCCTGCCGCGCTTGATTTAGTTAATGACCATAACGATCATTGGTTGTGGAAACCGAGTCATATTATGCCGATAGAGGAGTACAAAGAGGCGCTTCGACTGATAAGTGCATCTTTCTACAAAGTGAGTTAACGATTTTCAGCTTTAGCAGCTTTGACACAGAGTGGGTTAGCATTGTGGCAAGTAAGTGTAAAGATTAAAAATGGAGTTCAGATGATTCTATCTTTTAAGGATGTACAATTTATTATCGAAGCTCTTGAGTTTCGGATCGAGGCATACCTAGAACGTTTGAAGGATGAAGAATTGGATGAGGATGAAGCATCAGATATCGGCAACGATCGCTATTTTTTAGAAGCGTTGCGCGAAGATTTGATGAAAGCTATTAAGGATGGTAGTCTGCCTAAAATAGCAGAATCTTCAGACGGCTTGTATCAAGAGGTAAGAAGTTAATGAGGGCGAGCGCACTTCTTTGCGACAGGGGATGAGATGGGCGAGCGCGACTGAAAAACGGTGCTGGATATGCTAGATTAACTATGAAGAATTTGGCAAAAAAATGTCTTGTACTTTCACGGCAATTGTTTATTGGGAAGAGGATGTTTATGTAGCCGAGTGTCCTGAAGTGGGAACGGCTAGCCAAGGAGAGACGATCGAAGAGGCGATCGCCAATCTCAAAGAAGCAACGGAACTTTATTTAGAAGAATTCCCTCTGCCTAAAACTTCCCGCCGTCTGCTAACTACATTTGAGGTATTGAGTGCCTAAACTACCGCGAATTAGTAGTGCAGAAGCCATCCGGGCTTTGGAACGCTTAGGCTTTATTCAAGTACGGCAGCGGGGCAGTCATGCTATTTTGAAGAAACAACTACCGATCGATGATGAGTCGAATCCTCAAGGCGCGATCGAGGTTGGCTGTGTAGTACCAGTGCAGCGCAAAACTTTGGCTGTTGGAACCCTCAACAGTATTCTAAATCAGGCAGGGATTTCTGTTGAAGATTTTTTGAGAAATCTTTAGATATATTGAAAGAGCGATTCCCTGCGGGATAGTTCGGCTCAACAAGGAAGGATAAAGCTATGTCATCAAGTGCGATCGCAACTTTGGTCAAAATCATGGAATCTTTGCCAGAAACTCTGCAAGATAGAGTTGTTGAACACCTGCGAGAATACATTCTGAAATCAAATATTACTGTTCCTGTCAACCCAGACGGTAAGTTAGAAATTCCCGCTGAGATTGAGGCTCAACTGAAGCCTGGGGATAGATATGCAGTTACAGTTACAGGAGATAGTATTGTTTTTCAGAAGGTAAAATGGTGATGTAGTTGTTACGGGCGATCGCTCTTGCTGTGACAGTGCTATGCTAGATAAGAGAGCGATCGGAATAGGGAGGAAAAAATCTTGTCAACTATCACCGATATAGGAACTCTAATTAGCCGTCAGCCTGACATACATGGTGGCTGTCCAATTATTGCCGGAACTGGTGTTACAGTCCGACGCATTGCTATTTGGTACAAGCAAGGTTTGAGTGCAGAAGAAATTGCCGATCGCATCGGGCATTTAACTCTCACTCAAGTCTATGCAGCTTTGACTTATTACCATGCTAACCGAGATGAAATTGATGCGGATATTGCAGCGGAAGAAACTGAGGGCGATCGAATAGAAGCATTGAATTCTCAGCGTAAGATTCAAAAGCAGCCGACGGATATAGCTTTAGAAATAACAACAGTAGCAAATTATCCCAGTCGCCGAGAATTTATGAAATTACCGCTGGAAGAGAGGGGAAGGATTTTAGAAAGACAAGCTGAGGCCATGTTGCAACATTACCAGGAAGATAGAGAATGGCAAGAATTAGAAGCAGGAGATTTAATTGACTACTAACTCTCCTTCTCCTAAACGGGGTGATATTTGGTTGGCTAATTTTGACCCAACACTGGGAGCCGAAATCAAAAAAATTCGTCCGGCTGTAGTGGTAAGTTCTGATAATGTTGGTAAGTTACCAGTGAAATTGGCTGCACCTATCACAGATTGGAAAGAATATTATGCTGGTAATATCTGGCACGTTAAGATTGAGCCAGATATTGCTAATGGTTTAACGAAAGTTTCGGCAGTGGATGTGTTGCAATTACGGGGTATGGATGTACAAAGATTCATTCGTAAAATCGGAGAACTTTCGACTACCGATATGGAGGAAATTGCTAGGGCGATCGCGGCTGTAGTAGAGTATAAGTAGTTACTTATCAAGGGCGATCGCTCTTTCTTTTTAGCTGTTGTCGTCTTTTTTTTCGATCGCTCGTTTTGATTTGGTCACGGTCTTAGTTTTTTTGCTTTTAGTTGAATTTTTTTTCTTTACATCTGATTGTGTCTTCTTGTCTTCTTTTTGTGTTTCTTCTTTCAGTAGCACCATATCTAATAATTGTCTTTTCGGGTTCTTACTATAAACATAAGAAATCAACCATTCTTTGAAACTTTCAAATTTTTGTTTATCGCCAAATTCAACAAGAGGAATAGTCCACAATTCTCCGTGTCTGGCAAAATATATTCCGATGTTTTCAATGGGTCTGTCATTTGGATTACTATTTACGCCACCCATAAGTGATAAAAGGTAATAGCCTAGAACTTGGTTGATATGGTTTCTGTCTAATTTAAGATTTTGAGTTACTTTTATGTCAATTAGAGTATTGTCAATAATCAGGTCAGCATCTGCACCACCAACTAACGATGAGCCCGCGCCAAACGTTGGATTCAAATAGCACTTTTCTTTTGCTTGGAAATTTTTATTATCAACAAGTGAAATGAGTTGTTTTATGTCTTTGATATCTTCAGGGTTATAATTGTCGAAATTTTGGTCGATCATACCTGCTCTATAACGCAGATCGAGTTTTGCCAGAAAAATTGTATTACAAATTAATTCATCAGTTATCAGTCCATTGTTAACATAATTTTTATAATTAACTTTTGTCTGTTCATATTGGTTAGTAATAATTGTTAAAAGGTGTTTTGTGGTGAATACTCTGTCACGATGAAAGCCTGTCGCTACTTCTGTTTCTGAATTTAGCCATGTTTTAGATAGCAATTGAAATACAGCATCAGCCACCCAAAAGCGTCTGTGAATAAAAGTATCTTTATTGTGGTGTTCTAAATAAAAGCGAAGTAAATAGTCAAAAGCTGTCCCAACGATTCCATAATTATTGGTCAATGATGGTGCTTTAAGTTCCGCCTTTAAATTAAAAGATGGTGTTAAAAATTCTGTCTTGAATTTGTCTCGAAGTTCTTGATTATTTCGGCCCGACAAGAGTGATGTTAAACTCATAAGTTATATTTGTTAAGTTTCCCTTCTAGAAGATGCTTGTCGCCCGTAACAATATAGCTGGCATTTCCAATGCTCGCACACTCTACAACCATATCATCAGGATCGGCATCGACGACTCTGAGAGTATTGGTGAACGTCACTAGCTGCGAGAGGATCGATCATTCAAATAATAACACACTCTGAGGCACCCTAGTAAATTTTATAATCTCAAGCCCCAAGAGCGATCGCCCGCCAAAACTGCCGCCTCCTCACCATCACAGGCATGGCAGGCACCGGCAAAAGTGCGATCGCCCGTCACCTCATCCCCCAAATTCAAACTCAGTTCGATCGCATCATCTGGCTCAGTCTCCGCACCTCCCCACCCCTCGAAACCACCCTCAAAACCCTCATTCAATTTCTCTCAAATCAACACCCCCCCAACCCCTC
>JAUBOG010000290.1:0-8348 GCA_036700105.1 Microcoleus occultus BM001215583 | reverse complement strand
CGACCTCTACCTAGAAGGAAGAGGATTGGAGTAATGAATAGTCTGATTTTAATTTCTCCCTCAAAGGGAGAGGCTTTCAACCAATTCTTTCCGGTAATGGGTGAAAATCAACTACCAGCGACCGATTATTAACGACGATTTACTAACAACCAATGATCGACGACCTACTAACAATGACAAATGTGTTTGCGATCGCGCTAAAGCAAAAGCAGTACAAAACCTATATCCTCTCCGACGAAACCGCTAACTCCAGTCTAGAAGTTGTGCCGGAACGGGGCGGTATTGCCACTAGCTGGCTGGTTGAAGGCAAAGAAATGTTCTACTTGGACGCGGAACGGTTCGCCAATCCCGATCTGACTGTACGCGGCGGTATTCCCATCTTGTTTCCGATCTGCGGCAATCTCCCCGACAATACTTACACCTACAAGGGAGTCGATCGTCCGCTCAAACAGCACGGCTTTGCTCGCGACTTGGCTTGGAAGGCGACCCAACAAGTGACTGAGGGTTGCGCGGCTCTTACCTTAGTGCTCAACAGCAGCGAGAAGACCCTGGATGTTTATCCCTTTGATTTCCAATTAGCTTTTACTTATCAAATTAAAGGCAATTCTTTGGAAATTGTGCAGCAATACACCAATCTTGGTGCTGAGCCCATGCCCTTTTCTAGCGGCTTGCACCCTTACTTTTTAGCTCCTGACAAGACAAATCTGCGCTTTGAGATTCCCGGGATGCAGTACAGAGATCAGAGCACTCACAAGAAAGGTTATTTCACAGGGGTCTTTGACCCGACGCTGGATGAAATTGATGTTTCCTTTGACGAACTCACCGGGCTGGCTGCTACTGTTACTGACGCCGCCCGCCGCTTGCGGCTCACCCTCAGTTACAATTCCAGCTACGGAAAGTTGGTTTTCTGGATGCTCAAGGGCAAGGATTTTTACTGTTTGGAACCTTGGACTGCTCCGAGAAATGCGCTAAACACAGGCGAACACTTGATTTATTTGCAGCCGGGAGCGACTTGCCAGATGCTGGTTCGCATGACTGCAACTTTTTTTTGAAAAAGACTTGCTATTACAAATGATGGGTGCTACTATTAGAAATTGTGTGCGGTAACAATGTTTTCGCGGGTCGCTAGCTCAGCGGTAGAGCATTCGGCTTTTAACCGATTGGTCTCGGGTTCAAATCCCGGGCGACCCATAAACAAGTTTTGAGTTTTGAATTTTGAGATTAAGCCTCCGAGTTCAAAGCTCAAAATTTTTGGTTCAAAATTATAAATCTGGAAACATCATGCGCGATCGGTGGCAAATTGTCTTAATATTGTCGTAAGAATTGAACTCGTCCAAAATTCACTGCCCAGAAACCACAAATAATTAGGAGGAATATCTATGGCGCTTGTACCTATGAGACTGCTGCTCGATCACGCGGCTGAAAACGGTTACGGCTTGCCGGCTTACAACGTTAACAACATGGAGCAGATCCAAGCGATCATGCGCGCTGCTGATGAAACCAACAGCCCCGTGATCCTGCAAGCTTCTCGCGGCGCTCGCACCTACGCTGGCGAAAATTTCCTGCGCCACTTGATTTTGGCTGCGGTTGAAACCTATCCTCACATCCCCATCTCCATGCACCAAGACCACGGTAATGCCCCTGGAACTTGCTATTCTGCAATGCGCCAAGGTTTTACCAGCGTGATGATGGATGGTTCTCTCGAAGGTGATGCTAAAACTCCCGCTAGCTACGAGTACAACGTTCAAGTTACTCGCGATGTGGTGAATGTTGCTCATTCGATCGGCGTTAGCGTCGAAGGCGAACTGGGTTGTTTGGGTTCTCTGGAAACAGGAATGGGCGAAGCAGAAGACGGCCACGGCTTTGAAGGTGCTTTGTCTCACGATCAGTTGCTCACAGATCCCGAACAAGCTGTGGATTTCGTCGAGCAAACCGGCGTAGATGCTCTAGCAGTCGCGATCGGCACTTCTCACGGCGCTTACAAGTTCACCCGCAAACCGACTGGCGAAATTTTGGCAATCAGCCGCATTGAAGAAATTCACCGCCGCTTGCCGAATACTCACTTGGTAATGCACGGTTCTTCTTCTGTACCCCAAGAATTGCTGGAAATCATCAACAGCAACGGCGGCAAAATCCGCGAAACCTACGGCGTACCTGTGGAAGAAATCCAAAAGGGCATCAAGTGCGGCGTTCGCAAAATCAATATCGATACTGACAACCGTTTGGCGATTACCGCTGCTGTGCGCGAAGCTTTGTTTGCGAAGCCAGACGAATTCGATCCGCGTCACTTCTTGAAGCCTTCGATCAAGTATATGCAAAAAGTTTGCAGCGATCGCTATCAATCTTTTGGCGCAGCCGGCCACGGTACAAACATCAAGCAAATGTCTTTGGATGATTTTGCAGCTAAGTATGCTAAGGGCGAATTGACCGCTCCTAAGAAGGCTGTAGCTGTTTAATAATTTTAAGTAGGGACACGGCATTGCCGTCTCCTGAAGTCTAAAGTTGGGATTTCCGGGTAGCTGTGGAGTTGCCCGGTTTTTGTTTGAGTGCATTGTAACTTATATCGAACTCAGGTTAAGATGAAGTAAGCAACAGTTGAGGATGTAATTTATGAATACTGATTTGTTTAACAAGATTGCTAAAACACTTAAACAGCAATTTCCGAATGCTCCCCATGAATCTCTGATGCAACAAGCGCGTGAGATGTATGAATCTGAAATGCAAAGAAGGTCAACGCTTTCTAGAGTTGAACAGTTAAAAGCAGAATTTCAAGACAAACTTTGAGAAGTTCACTCGGAAAAACTGTCTGATCGTGACGCTGAAGACACCATATTTACTGTCATTGTGTAAGTCCTGTTTGCAAAGATTCTGCTGCGGCGATCGCAGTTTCCAGACTTTTGTTGCTTACAATGAAGCTAATTGTTGGAAATTCAACCCTTTGAATCAAAGGTAAACGAATGGCAAAGGTTATTGCAGTTACAGAAGCTATTAAAAGCCTGGCTGAGGCTGAATCAAGGTTGAATTTGAGCCGAACTGAGGATGAGGCTTTTTTTTCAGAGTGGCAAACCCAATTGCCAAGTCTCAGCGATTCTGAACAGACTGCTTTGGATACGCTACGACGCAGATTGCTATATCATAGAGCCGATGGAGAATTGTTAGAAGGGGCAGTGACATTGCTGGTGGCATCACCTTTGTTAGAATTGGCGGGATTTTACGATCCACCTTTCAGGATGAAGGCTGAAGCTGCGATTGAAATTGCCATTGATGATGGGGAAGAAACCCTGCGCGGACGAATTGATATCTTGATTTTGCAGGATCAGCTTTGGGTAATGGTTTTGGAGTGTAAGAAGACTACGATTTCGACGCGATCGGCATTACCCCAAGCATTAGCATACATGATGGCAAATCCCGATCTGGATAAACCGAGATTTGGGATGTTGACGAATGGCGATGATGTGTTGTTTGTGAAACTGATGGCTCAACCTACACGCGAATACGGGTTATCGCGGGCATTTTCGATTTATACTGTGCGAAGTGAATTGCGATCGGCTTTTCAAGTCTTGAAGCATTTAGGCCAAGGCATCGCTACAGCCTAAGTTACGGTGAAGGGCGCACAACACGAATCAGTGGCTCTTTCGGATATATTCACTCTTCCAAATCCACTCCATCGACTTCATTCAATGGTAGATTTAGCGCTTCGGCAATTTGCTCATCTGTCAAACCAAACTGACGCAACTTATCAATTATTTCATTGATTGCGATCGCAGTATAATTATTGCTTGGCTGTTGGATTTCAGGAGTTTCAGGCTGACTTTCATCTAGGGGAGAAGCTGAAGCATCGGGGCAATTGTTGATGTAACCTATATTGACATTATTCTTATTTCCAGTGTTTTTATTGCCTAAACTTATAGTTACATTTATGTGACGTTCTAATACAGATTCAAGATTACTTTTTTTAACTTGTTCACCAAAGACATCAGATAACATTTGCAAAAGTTCGTGACTGACTTTTTTAACGTGCTTGTCGCTGTAACCGTAGGTTTCTGCAACCCCAGCATACTTTTGACGATTCAGTATTCCCGCGATAATTCTCCGCTGCAAGTCGTTTAGATGTTTGCCTGTCTTAGCACAGACAGTTTCATCGACGGATTGCAATATCTGAGGAATTTCCATAGGTGGGCAGATGAGATGACTACTGTTAGTATACCTACTTTTTCCAACTTTTCCCAACTTTTTGGGACTCATCTGCTAGTTGTATGTGCCATTTTGAGAAAGATCCAACTTTTTCCAATTTTTTCTGCCTTTAAGTTTTCGCGTTAAAAGTCTACTATGAGAGTATTAAAATGTTCACCATTCATGTTTATGTAATCGAATGAGTAGTTATGCAACAGATGAATTGGTATGAAAACCCAACTATTGCAGCAATTATTGGTGCAGTTGTTGGCTCGGTTCTAACAGCAGCAGTATCCATCTTCATCTGGAAAAAAACCAGCAGAGTTAAACGAGTCGATTGTGTTATTAACGATGCTTCTTCATTGTTGACTTTTTCAGATACCATTCGCAGTGAATTAGAGGTTAAATATTCAGGAGAACAGGCAACATCTGTATTTTTATTCAATCTTGAAATTTTCAATTCTGGCAACCAAGCAGTTGCGAATCAACCAGTTTTGATTCGGCTAGATAACAATGCAAAGATTGTTGGTTACAGCGTAAAGACAGAACCTGAAGTTGGTTTTGGAAAAATTAGTGAGTTACAACGTCAGAATCGTGAACTCGATCTAACTATTGAGCTATTGAATCCAGGAGATCGTGTCTACCTTGAGTTAATTTCTGTAAATAACGCATCGGATCTGATTGACGTATACATGAAAAATGCAAACGTTATTTGTCGCTCTTATACTCGTAAAGCCGCCGAAAGTGCTATTTTAGGAGCTTTTAACAAAGCGGCAGATCCAACGCTTGTATCATTAGCTATAATAAGATCAATTCCATTATTTGGGGGATTTGCAGAGCCGTTGATGGCGATTATATTGGCTGAGCGATTTGAAAAAGCATTGCGCCAAAAAAAGTAGGTTACGCATCTCTAACGAAAATATAAATAAAAACGATACCTGCATAAAAAGTCCCTTTATATTAGTAGTCAAGTAGCTATTTCATCAAAACTCCAATAAATAATCTTCGTTTTTTATGGATCGGTCACTACTGCTTAATTCCCTGAATAAACTCCCTCCTTGCCTCAATCCTTGAAGGCATTAAAACGCAACGCACCAGCAATTCTAAATCCAACTCCGGCAACAACTCACTTCTTGAAACTTGCTCGTAATTATCCTCCCGCAACCCATACACAGCCAACTGATTATTTTCCCAAAACCAGACTTCTGGGATGCGAAGTCGCAGATATTTAGCTAGTTTATTTGTACTACCGCTAGTCATCGTTACCTCCACGGCTAGATCGGGATCCTCTTTCGTTTCACCTATATAATAAGACTCGTCGGGTTCAAATGATACATCTCTTGCCCGGTCTCTGCGAGTCGCGCTTCCTACAGGAATATATTCAATTCCCATTTCACAAAAGTAGAGTTGTAGCAAAAAAATCAGAATACAACTGATTGTCTCATGTGCTTCGCCCAATGTCATAAACTCGATCCACCCATCAAGATAAGTTATCCGCAAACCATGAGAATCGGCCATCAAAGATTCTAGAGCCTCAAATTGCTCCCAACTATAATAACCGGGGAGAATCAATCGCTGTTCGGCAAGCGTAACTGTTTCTTCTAAAAGTTGTGCAGTCACAGGTATCACCATCCTATTTTAAATATTGCTAGCCCCTACCTAGCAAAAACCAGGCAGGGGCATTCACTCACATTCTAACTTAATGAACTAGCCCGATCGCCCTTTTAGTCAACGCCTCAGCAGTCAACCCGTTAAACGCCATCAACTGACCCGCACTAGCAGTAGTTTCCCCCCGCTTCCAAGCAAAAGTATCGCGCGGACAATTGCTGCGGAGCATCACCGGTTCCAACATCCCAGAAGCACCGCCTGTTACGCCAATCAAGGCATCTCCGCCAAACATTTCGGCAAATTTCTCATCGCTCAAAAAGCCGCCGTCAGCTTCCGAACAAGTATCCCAAGCAACATCAGTTGGGCGGTACAAACGCCGGGGATTCACAACAGAAACAATCCGCACTCCAATGCCTTCTGTTTCCAAAAATGCCGCAGCTTCAAACACTGGTATTAAAGTCATGTCGCCGACAACTGCAAACACAACTGTCTTATCGCCTGCTATTTCGTGCAGCACGATCGCACCGTCTTCCAAACCTTGGCGAGTTTGTGCAAAAGTAGTGCGAATTGGCAGCGGCGACTTGCTCGCAGTAATCACAACTCCCTTATTTCTGGCAGTCAAAGCCCACTCGTAACAAGCTTGAATGCTGTTAGCATCCGGTGGAAACAAAGGAAACACATTTCCGTTACGCATCATCGCCGCAAAATAAGCTTCAATTTCCGGGCGCTGGTGAGTCCAACCGTTGCGGCCTTGTTCTAAAGCACCTGCGGTAAATAAGGTGACAGTTGCTGGAGTTGGACGGCGCAATTCTGCCATTGCTTGGGTGACAGTTTGCCAAATTGGTAAACCGTTGATGGCAAAAGATTCGTAGGAACACCACAAACTGCGCGCGCCAAATAGCGACAAACCTACTGCCAAACCCGCGCAAGCATCTTCGCTCAAAGGTTCGTAAACTTGACCGTTTGGCGATTGATTGTACAAGTCATCTGTCGTCGGGTGAATGATTTTGAGAGCTTGGTTGATGTTGGCAATTGCCGATGCTTCGTTGCCGTCTGCATTGGTGACAAGAAAAGTCCGATCGCGCTCGCCGACTTTCCCTACCAAACGTCCCATTGCTGTTGTCGAAATCTTCGGTTCTCCCGCAACTGCAAATTCCTCTAAAGGCAATTCGCCCAAATCTGCCAGCGGCAATGTAAACTCAGTAACAACTGTTTTCGCAGCAGGCCCGCCGCCCGCGCGTTCGGCATTTGTCCGCACCAACTGCCAAGCAACAGCCGTCAAAGCGCGCTCTTTTAAAGCACTGATAATGTGCGGGGCATCCAGCGTATCTTTCGGATAAAGATTGTGAGATTTTGCGCCGCGCGCGTGCACGCCGGCACCTTTCAACTGTTTGATAATAAATACAGTTAATTTGCCGCCGAGAGCAGATTTTGCCGCTTTGTCAACTCCTTGCAAAACAGCTTGGGTAAATGCCATCCGCTGTTCGAGCGAAAAAGCAGTGCTGTCAACATAAGCTTCCGGTTGATTTTTATCGTCAAATTCCTTAGCGTCAATTAAGATGACTTCTTCAAAACCGTTTCCTTGCCAATAAGCAATCATTTCGGCATTGGTTTTAGTCGAAACCATGCTGTGATGTTCTTGGGAATATCCGTTCCAAACTAACACTGGCAAAAAGTTAGTAGCTTTGGGATAAGCAGTGTGGAAATGCCCCATGCTGCTCATCGGATAGGGTTCACCCATGCCGCCGTCGCCCATTGTGAAAGCAAACAGTTTGTCGGGGTGCAAAAGTGCGCCCGCCATTGCAAAATGCTGTCCTTGTCCGAGGGGGCCAGCCGGCGCTAAAAGGCCGGGAATGAAGCCGGAAAGATGTCCTAACAAACCGTCTTTTTCTCGGAATTTGTCGCGCACTTGCTGTACGTTGACAATTCCCATGTCTTCTAAAGATCGATCGAGAAACATCGCACTGTAAAATCCGGGTGCGTGGTGTCCGACTTCGGTGACAATGTTCTTGTGTCCGAGCATTACCAGCGCGGCGTAGGCCTCGGCTTGGCTGGCAAATCCCCCCGGGTGTCCCGATGCTTTGCTGGCTGTTACTTGCAGCGTCAGGTAGCGCAGGGCGTCTGCTGCGAGCATGGTTTGAAAGACGGCAGCGGGATCTGCCGCATCGGCGATCGATTTGCTCCCCTGTGCGATCGCAGGTGCTTTCCCGTAAGTCTCAAAACCGGGGACTGTCTCGGAAAAATACTGGATTCCTTCGCAAAAAGCGGGCGTTGCTGACGTTGGCTTCGGCGTAGTTGCAGTCATGGTTTATACCTGAAAAATTTGAATTCGATTAATGTAACAGTAATTTTATAGCTTCCGCGTTCCAAAAAATCGTTACTTCTATTATGTCAATGATAAATAAGTGCAATATCTCAAATTTGAAGCTGATAAGTAGGTCGCTATAATTAATTTGTAGGGTGCGCATTGCGCACCTTACTACTATGCGTAGTGTAAAGATTGAAAATTTGCGTAGACCTCTTGCTCTCGTCAAATTCACCCCCCGCGAGTCCCCCCTTATTAAGGG
>JAUBOG010000028.1:0-25870 GCA_036700105.1 Microcoleus occultus BM001215583 | reverse complement strand
AGGACACGGCACTGCCGTGTCCCTACCCGTGGGATTTTGCGGGCAATCTACCGTGTCCGGCGCGGGGTGCTCAGAAACCGGGTTTTTGCGAGAAAACTGCGTTACGCAGTGCAGAAACTCAAAAAAACCCGGTTTCTCAACTCACGCGCGGGGCGATCGGAAACCGGGTTTTTGCTCTCCTACTTCGTTACAGCGTGCAGAAACCCGAAAAAACCCGGTTTCTTTGGTATGTATGCGTAACTCGCGATCGGCGGAAAATTAGCAACTTTTGCTATTATAAATTATGAGAAAATTTGGATAAATTGGTTAGATTTATGATACAGACAATTCAAGCTAAAAATGTCGCGCTGAACGACTTAGAAACCAAATTTAAAATTGAGTGGATTGAAGATGACCAATTCTTTCGCGAGTGGCAAGATAATTTGCCAGAAATCAGCGATTATGAAAAACAGCGATTAGATAGAGTAAAAGCAAGTTACAGAAATTTGCTCAAACGTCCCCCGCTCCTCGAAAATACAGTCAAAATGGTGGTGCTGTCTCCGTTTTTGGATTTAGCTGACTTTTATCTTGCTCCTTTTCACGTTACTTCCGAAAAGTCTGTAGAAATTGTTGCGGAAGATGAAGGAACGATTGTCAGGGGACAGTTGGATGTTTTGGCTTTGTTTCAGGAGTTTTGGGTAGTAGTTATCGAGTCGAAGCAAGCGGCGTTTTCTTTGGAAGTAGGGATTCCGCAGTTATTGGCTTATATGTTAGCGAATGTGACGGGCGATCGACCTACTTACGGATTGTTAATGAATGGGGCAGATTTTCTATTTGTCAAGTTAGTTAAGCGGGAAACAGCACAGTATGCTTTTTCTCGGAAGTTTTACCTTTTCAATCCGGGGAATGATTTGTACACAGTGCTGAGTATTTTGAAGCGCCTCGGCGAGTTGAATGTGGGGAATGTGAGTTAGAATGCGATCGCGATCGCCCTCACACAAGGTCGATCGCACTTTCAGACAATTCACAATTCCGGTTCAATGCCGGCCGATCGCAATTGAGCGCGCAACTGCTCTAATTGGTCTTCGGCGCGATCGGCTCTTTCCCGCTCTTGTTGGGCTCTTTCAGAACCCGATAACAACAGATTCCCTGCACTATCCCACCAGCGCAGCCAAGGTAATTCCATATTTTGATAAGTACCTTGCCAAATTCCCAATTCCACTCCTAACTGTGGAATCGGATAATGACCGCGATCGTTTGCAGCAACTAATTGATATCTATTTTCGATCAGGTGATAGACTTCAAAGCTAGCCTTAGTTACTTCATAAATCCCGTAAAATGCCGGACGGATCGCATTTTCATAAACCCAGAATTTTCCTGGTTTAGTTTCTTGTTTCCCGGTGCGCAATAAAGGTGTTCGATTTCGTTCTTCTGCACCATTTCCCGAAACAAATTCTAACACGATTAACGGTGCTACAAATTCTTGCCACATCACGTAGGAACGGCGCAATTGACCGTCTAGTGCGGGCGGGACATTCGGCACGTAGAACCAGTCTGGCGCTTCTGCACCCTTTTCTAACGGGTCAGTTAATCGCCAATAAATGCCGCTGTCTTGACCGATGCAGTAGTTACCGTCAGCGTGAATTGTTTCTAAAACGGGAGTAATTGAATCTGTTAGCAGGATGCTTTGGGGATGTTCTTGAAAGTTTTTCACAAAAGTACCGTCAGATTCGGGTAGTTGAGTATGATCCGGCCAGCCTGCGGGATTGTTTTCTACATCTAAGGTGAATTTCATAGTTTTATTGTGATTGGAGGTGTTTTTGCGATCGGGCTTTCAATTTCGATTGTATGTGAACTCAATACATCTAACTCATGCCTCTATCTCCCAATCCTCCAAACGTAAACCCTGAACGCGGATGAACTCACGGGTATTGTGAGTTACAACAATTAGGTTGTTGGCAAGAGCAATAGAGGCAATCAACAGGTCATTAGGGCCGATAGGTGTCCCAGAGGCAGCTAGCCCGGCGCGAATTTGACCGTAAATTATGGCAGACTGGTCATCAAAGGGCAAGCTTACAAACTCAGTGAAAAAACGTTCGAGTCGAGCTAGATTGCTACCTTGACGCGAACTTCTAAAAGCACCCCAGTAAAGTTCTGCTTTAACGACAGAGCATATTGTTACATCACCTGACTGCATCATTGCTAGTCGGCGAGAGACCGCCGAGTTGCGGTCTTCATTTAACAAACGGATACAAGTATTGGTGTCTAAAAGATAAATCACAGCAATTCCTCCCGCATTTCATATTCCAACTGCTCGGGACGAATTAGCGGTTCTCCTTCCCAACTTCCTATTACTGTCTCAAAAAAACCGGGAGACCAGCCTAAATCTTCCGGTGTTTTAGCCTCAGTTGCCGCTGTTATGCGCTGGAAAACTACAATAACTTCCAAATCTGTATCTTTTATCCCAACTGGGACTTGCAAATGCAGCATCCCGTCCGAACCGACGCGCGATCGTACTTTAATACTTTGCATAACTCTTGCCTCCTTAAGTTTGTACTGAAAATTCCTCACAATCGACTCCCCAATTCACCCATTTAATCGCTTCTCTGGCTGAGTTGATATCGGGCGGCACTCGCAAAGCGTGAATAAATCCGGTGCTGGGACAAGTCATTTTTAACAGATAAATCGGCTCCACGTCAAAGTTTGTATCAATTTTTAATAAGGTGTATTCTTGCCAAGTATCTAGTTCAACGGCTGCTAATTCGCGGGCTATGCGATCGTAACCAATTCCTTGAATTAGCACTCGTTTGAGTTCGGCGTTTTCTTCCTCTAAAAGCCATTCGGGTTGCCATTCGTTCGGGTGGATTTTTCCGTATTTTTCGGGTAAGGTGACGCCGTGATAGGAGTAGAGGCTGTATCCGTCGGCAAATTGAATGGCGGGCGATCCTTCGGCGTGGAGGCGGTGTTGGCTGTCGAAGGAGAGGATGCGGGGGCGATCGCACACAATACAAACTTTTTCATAGGGAAAAATCCAGCCACAGTGCATTGTCAAAGATTGAAGCGCTTGCCACCTTCTGCGATGGTATTTGCACTTTAATACGGAGAAGCAGAAGTCACAACGTGCAGCAAGTTCTGCCCATATTATATAATCTAGAAACTCATAATCCTCATTATAGTGAAATTCTTCATGACTAAAAATAGATTCTAATAGTTTCTTAAAAAGATCAGAAAAACTCATCCATGCTTTCCGGTAAAGCTGGGAAGATAACTTATTTGAAGCCTGTGCCATTATAGAACCCAAAGTCTTGTCGTACAGTTTATCTGTAAATCTCTCGACCAGATTAACTCCAAATTCTTCGTATAGCTGAGTAATTGATTTGCAGCGAAGAACAAGATTTACAGCTTCATAGGGGCTACCGCAAAAAATAATTTCCGGTTCTTTTTCGTCAATTGCGAGGTAAGCTTGTTTAACTGCTTCTGATGCTTTTTCGCGATCGATCGTTTCAGTGGAGTACATGATTTGTATCCACTTTTCATCATAAACTAGCATTAAATCTTCTTGTTGTGGAGTAAGTTTCTCAATCATCGCTGTCCTCTAAAATCGATTATGCCAAAGAAACCGGGTTTTTTACTGAATTTGTGGGTGAGTCCGAAAGATTTTCGTAAAAAAACCCGGTTTCTGACCACCTGCAGGTAATTCCTATTTGTAATAACCTCAATCTTCATCCCACTTATCTTTAACGGTTTCCCAATCAAGCCAACCCGCTTTTTCGGGACTGCCGCCGCATTTTTGCAATTGCGCCATCGCCGTGCAAGAAAATCTGTTCGTCTTCCCGATCTTCGATCCAGTCAAGCAAAGCTTCCCAAGCCGATATACTCAACTGTGCGGCTTTCTTTTTGCCGTTAGCATCAACCACAAATTGAACGGATTTTAATATTTCTTTAATACTGGTCATTTTTTCTTGCCTCCTTACTGCAATCTTAACTATTTAACTGCTACCATTGCCCGATCGCACTCCTGCCAACCCCCGCCCCTTGCCCCGAGTGAGGCAATCCCCCCGCAGCCCCCGCTTCTCGGCGCGGTACAATTAGTGCAATCATACTTAACGCTTATATTGAAAAAGTTACACACAACGCCACAGGAGACAACAGACGCATGGGTAAAGTAGTTGGCATTGACCTCGGAACAACAAACTCAGTAGTAGCCGTCATGGAAGGCGGCAAACCGGTTGTGATTGCCAATGCAGAAGGGATGCGGACAACTCCCTCGGTGGTTGCTTTCACAAAGGAAGGAGAACGCCTTGTCGGACAGATGGCAAGACGCCAGACGGTTCTCAACCCGCAAAACACGTTTTACGCCGTCAAGCGGTACATCGGGCGCAAATATACCGAACTGACTCCAGAAGCCAAGCGCGTCCCTTACACGACTCGCCGCGACGACAACGGGAATATCAAACTCAAGTGTCCCCGCTTGAAAAAAGATTTTGCGCCAGAGGAAATTTCGGCGATGGTTTTGCGGAAGTTGGCGGATGAAGCCAGCCGCTATCTGGGACAAGAGGTGACGGGGGCTGTGATTACGGTTCCGGCGTATTTCAACGACTCGCAGCGACAGGCGACGCGGGATGCGGGACGAATTGCGGGACTTGATGTCAAGCGGATTTTAAATGAGCCGACAGCGGCTTCTTTGGCTTACGGTTTGGAGAGGCGAGACAGTCAAACTATTTTAGTGTTTGATTTGGGCGGCGGTACTTTTGATGTCTCGATTTTAGACGTGGGAGACGGAGTATTTGAAGTCAAAGCAACTAGCGGCGATACTCAATTGGGCGGCAATGATTTTGACTCCAAAATTGTTGATTGGTTGGCAGAACAATTCTTAGAAAAAGAAGGTATCGATCTGCGGAAAAATCGCCAAGCTTTGCAGCGCTTGATCGAAGCAGCAGAAAAAGCCAAAATCGAGCTGTCGGGAGTTGGCGTTACGGAGATTAATTTGCCGTTTATCGATGCGAATGAAGATGGCCCTTTGCATTTGGAAACGCGCTTGACTCGCGGTCAATTTGAGGGGCTGTGCAGCGATTTGGTGCAGCGGCTGCGCCGCCCGGTGAAACAAGCTTTGGCTGATGCAAATTTGAGTCCTTCTCGGATTGATGAAGTTGTGCTAGTCGGCGGTTCGACTCGCATTCCTTTGGTTCAGGACATTGTTCGCAGTTTGATTGATAAAGAGCCGAATCAAAATGTGAATCCCGATGAAGTTGTGGCCGTGGGTGCGGCAATTCAAGCGGCAATTTTGGCGGGGGACGTGCGGGATGTGCTGCTGTTGGACGTGACGCCGCTGTCGCTGGGTTTGGAAACTATCGGCGGGGTGATGAAAAAACTGATTCCTCGGAATACTACTATCCCTGTCAGGCGATCGGACATTTTTTCGACTGCTGAAAACAACCAAACTGTGGTAGAAATTCACGTCATCCAAGGGGAGCGGGAATTGGGCCGGGACAACAAGTCTTTGGGACGGTTTAAATTGACGGGAATTCCGCCTGCGCCTAGGGGAATTCCGCAGGTGCAAGTAGCTTTTGATATTGATGCTAACGGGATGCTGTTGGTGACTGCTTTGGACAAGACTACTGGGCGGGAACAAAGCATTACCGTGCAAGGTGCTTCGACGCTTTCTCAGCAGGAAGTGAACCAAATGATTCGGGATGCCGAACAGTTTGCTCAAGCTGATAAGTTGCAGCGGGAAAAGGTGGAAAAACGCAATCGCGCTGAAGCTTTAGCTTATCAGGCGGAGCGGCAGTTGCGGGAAGTTGCGCTCGATCGCGGAATGCAGTTTGCTCAAAGAAGCCGCCAGCGAATTGAAACTTTAATTCGGGAATTGCGAGACAGTTTGGAACGCAATGATGAGCGCGGAGTTGACCAAGTTGGCTCGGATTTGCAGGATGCTCTTTACGATTTGAGTCGGGAAGTTGCAGCCTTTGCGATGGATGACGATGATGATGATTTCTTTGAGTCTGTGAAGCGGACTTTTACGGGCGACGGTACCAAGCGGCGCACCGATGATTTTAGCAATGCTAAGCCTTATCGCCGATCGACTGTCGATCCAATTCCCGATCGCCCTTACGATCGATCCTACGATCGCGATCGGGAGCGCATGGGCGATCGAATGGGCGATCGCAGAAGCAGTGCTAATCGCCCGAGTCGCCCCTATCAAAATCAAAGCGACGATTGGGATGATGACGACGATTGGCTGTAATTAGTGGTTAGTCATTAGTCCCTAGTCATTAGTCCCTAGTTTGAAGCAGGGAAGCAGAATGGCTAATGACTAATGACTAATAATTAATAACTAATGACTAATAACTAATGACTCATGACTAACTATGCAGAATTTTCGCAATTACTATCAAATTTTGGGAGTGCCCAGAGATGCTGCGGCTGATGAAATCAAAAAAGCCTATCGACGGCTGGCGAGACAGTTGCACCCCGACGTAAATCCGGGTGACAAATCTGCTGAAGATACGTTTAAGGATATTAATGAAGCTTACGATGTTCTGTCCGATATCGATAAGCGCGCTCAATACGATCAGTTTAGTAAATTTTGGAAGCAGAAAGGATTTCAAAACAAACAAGGCGTGCGAATTCCCAATTTTTCAACTTGGGGAAGTGGCAAAGCCAGCAGCAAAAAAACTGCTGAAAATGTCGATTTCAGCGATTACTCTGATTTTAATAAATTTTTCGACCAAGTGCTCGGAAGACGCCGGGAAGTGAGGATGGGAACGGCGAATGATGCAGCGCGCGCTAGTTCGCCGGAACCGTGGAATACGGCTTCTAAAAAAACGAGTTATGTGGCTAATTCTCGCGAAGATAGAAGGGAGATGGACGATCGTAAAATCAGACGAGAAACTAGAGAAACAGATGATTGGGAAACTAGAGAAACAGACGATCGCGAAATTAGACGGGAAACTAGAGAAACAGACGATCGCGAAATGCGACAGGATATTGACGCGAGGCTGACTTTGCGCTTGGAAAGAGCTTATTCGGGAGGAACCGAGCGAATTCGCTTGGAAGACGGGCGGGCGATCGAGGTGAATCTCCCTCCTGCTATGGTATCAGGCCAGCGGATTCGCTTGCGAAATCAAGGCATTGCTGGCGGAGATTTGTACTTGAAAATCACCGTTTCTCCCCATCCATTTTTCCGCTTGGAAATGTCGGATATTTGCTGCGAATTGCCGCTGACTCCCAGCGAAGCGGTGTTGGGCGGAGATGTGGAAGTACCGACGCTGGATGGTAGGGTAAAAATGAAATTGCCGCCGGGAGTTACGTCGGGGAAGCGGTTGCGGCTGGCTGGTAAAGGTTATCCGACTGGAAATGGCGATCGGGGCGATCAGCTAGTAGAAATTCAGGTGGTAATTCCCAAGGAAATTAGCGAGGAGGAACGGGAATTGTACGAGAAGTTGCGGCTGGTTGAGACTTTTAAACCGCGCCAGGATTTGTCTGTATAATTGTAGGGTGCGCGCGGCGCACCTTACTAATAATTTTATTGAAAAAGTTAGGACATGGCTTGCTAAATTTTAATAACATATCCGATTTAACAGCTTGGCTGGAAACAAATGATTTGTCCTCAAGTATTTAAGTAAAATTACTGTTGTAATTATTGCCAAAATAGCGAATAATTTAGATCGAGATAATCTTTTCGCGATCGGGAGCAGTCTGCCGCAATGACTCAAATGCCGCCTCAATGCAAAAACCTGCAAGAACAAGTAGACTCTTTACTGCAACTACTGCGTCAAGAATCGTCTCTGCGACAGCAAGATATTACAGCGGTGCAAGCTTCTTTGAAAAAAGCAATTTCACCAGAATTTGAAATCGTATTTGCAGGTGCTTTCAGTGCGGGTAAATCGATGTTAATCAATGCTTTGTTAGAGCGGGAATTGCTCTACAGCGCTGAAGGACACGCGACTGGAACTGAATGTTATATCGCCTTTGCTGAGCCGGATAAAGAACGAGTTGTTCTCACTTTTTTGAGCGAATTTGAAATTACCCAGCAAGCTTCCGTGCTTTGCGAACAGTTGGGATTAACCGCAGAACTGAATATCAATCAAATAGATGTATTGCCGCTTTTAGCTCAGGGATGTAACATAATTATTGAAAGGGAAGGCGGCGAAAATAAATCGGAATTAGCAAAACAAGCTAAGGCTTTGATGCTGCTGTTAGAAGGTTTTGAGGCAAATCGCGATCGCATTCACACCCTCGAAAACGCTACCTACTCGATGGAACAGTTTAACTTTTCCAATCTCAAGGAAGCTGCTAGTTACGCCCGCCGTGGTAGCAACAGTGCGGTGCTGAAGCGGGTAGAATATTACTGTTACCATCCGCTGCTGCAAGATGGCAATATTATTATCGATACGCCGGGAATTGATGCGCCGGTGCAGCGGGATGCGGAATTGACTTACGATAAGATTGAAAGCCCCGATACTTCGGCGGTTGTCTGCGTTTTGAAAGCAGCTTCTTCGGGGGAAATGACAACCGAAGAAACTGAGTTGATGGAAAAAACGCGGGGAAATCCGGGAATTCGCGATCGGCTTTTTTACATTTTCAACCGCATCGACGAAACTTGGTACAACACCCAACTGCGACAGCGCTTGGAAAATCTGATTAATTCCGACTTTCGCGATACCGCCAGAGTTTACAAAACCAGCGGATTGTTGGGATTTTACTGCAGTTTGATTAAAAATACCACAACGCGCGATCGCTTTGGTTTAGATACAATATTTGTCACAAGTCGCGATCGGGTTTCTGTAGATGGTAAGTTAGATTCACAATTTGTGGGTAATAGCGAAGAAACTCCGCAATTTATCAGCGAATTCAACCGCTACTGCGCGAATTCCGGCAAGTTATCTCCCAGCAAATTTCGGATTTCAGTTAACAGCTACGAAACACCAAATGAAAACTACGTGCGGATTCTTGCCGAACAAGGAAAACCGTTGATCGAGCAATTAATTCAAGATAGCGGCATCGAAGATTTTCGCACAGCCATCACCCGCTACCTCACCGAAGAAAAACGCCCGCAACTGTTCAAAAATCTCGCTGACGATTTAGAAGATTTGTGCATTCAACTGCGGAAACACTACCAAACAATCCAGCGGAATTTGGACAGTCAGCCCCGCGAAATTGAGGCGATGAAAGCACAGGAACTTCTGCGGTTAAATCAAGAATTGCAGCAAGTCGGACAGGATTTTCGGGAACATATCGCTACAGAAATCAATGAAATGATTATGAATAAATGCGATATTTTCGATACCGATTTTCGGCAACTGCAATCTCGGATGATCCGGCGCTTGGATGAATTGCTAGATAGCTTTTCGGTTGAGGCGGCTTACGGGCGCACTGTGCTGACTCATCCCCGCAATGCGACAGCGCCTTTAATTGCTGTTTTAGTTGAGGCACTTTACTATTTGGCAAATCAGTTAGAAGATATTTTAATAGAGTCTACGGCTTCGCTGGTTGCGAATTATTTCCAGTATTTGAAAGACAGCGTGCGCAAGTCTGAATATTATCGACTTCTGTATCGGTTGTTGGGGAATGACGGGGGAATTGAACAGCAGTTAGATGAGTTGTCACAGCGGGTTTCTGATGCTTTGGTGAATGCGGCGGGCGTTGAGTGCGATCGCTACGTGCGAGAAAGTCCCCGTTTTTACGACGAAGACACATTTTCGATTTATCAATTCCGGCAAACATTGCAGCAAACATCTCAAGGTTACGACTGCGAAAATATGGTAGACGCGCAACCGGCAATTCGGCAGTTGTTGCGCTTAGATTTCGAGCCAAAAGTATCAAAAACCATCCGCCAAACTTTCCGCCAAACTGTCAATAAAACGCTGAAAGATCATTTGTTACCGATGGCCGAAAAGCAAGCGGATGATATTTTGCAGAAATACAACCAAGCCCGCGATTATGTGGAGCAAACTTTGGCGCAGGAAGCGGAGGAAAAAATCGCTAGGAATCAGCGGCTGCAAGCTGAGAATGATGAAAAGATCGAAAAGTACGATCGGGCGGTTTCTGGGATTAATAGCTGTTTGCAGGCGATGAAATTGCACGAGCATTTGTTGCCTGCGATCGGGCAAGATGATGGTGCTTCGGTGGATGGTGAATGATTGTGCTATAATTGCAAGCAAAGAGCGACTTTAATCCTATGAACATTCGCCAAAAACTTCTAACTATAATTGAGCAACTTCCTGATGAGAAGTTACCAACACTTCTGAACCTAGCGCTTTTCTTTAAAAGTGGGAAAGAATCTGTTCAACCGATTCTTGAATCCCAAGCTTATCAAGATTGGCTGAGTGCGGAAAATGACATTTATGACGAAATATTTGCCGATGAACTTACGGCGCGGTGATGTAGTGTTGGCTCAAGTGCCAATGCCTTCTACTCAGCTAACACAGTTTAAATTGCGTCCGGCTGTGATAATTTCGGCAGATAATCTCAACCAAACTCTTGACGATGTGATGGTTGTACCTTGTACTTCTAAGACAAGTCGCTCTTTAACTATGACTCAATATTTGATAACAGGAAATGAAATTGCATTAGCTGGTATCAGAGTTGAGTCTGTAGTTAGATGCGAGTCCATCTTTACCCTTAACAAGTCAATGATTACTCGAAAACTGGGTTCCCTTTCAACTGAAGCTATGAACCACGTTAATCGGTGTTTGATGCTAGCTTTGGAATTAGAAATAGTAGATTAAATATGACTTACGCGAGGGTGGCAAGAATATGGAAGATAAATTTGATTTTCACAACTGCGGTAATGAGGATGCTTTATCTTTTGGTAACGCAATGCTGAAAGTAGAAAAACTCAAGGAAACAGCAAATAACGTTTTGCCTGAGTATGAGTTAGGAAGGACACTAGATCATTTGTTAAGCCAACAGCAGCTAAATATTGATGTAGGTTTAACTACCGATCGAACACGTTATTTATACGAAGAATGGTTTGGTCAAGGTATAGATTGTGAAATTCTCAGAGTGGGTGCTCAGGGCTGGAAGAAAGGAAAGATTAAGCTCAAACTCAATGTCACTATAGAATTTTGCCCAGATGAACCTGAATTAGAAGAAACACCAGAAAACAACAACTCAGAAACTAGCAAACCAGAATCACCCCTTGATGATTTGCGCCGCCAATTACTAAACCATGAAAATCAACCGAACAATTCATGACTAAAACCCCTAGAATTCGCATTCCCCCAGAAGTCAGAAAATACGTATTCACCCGCAACAAATACCAGTGCCAAAGCTGCGGCCAAACCAAACAAGAAACCCAACTGTCGATCGATCATATCATCCCCCTAGCCCGCGGCGGCAGCAACGACATCAGCAACCTGCAAACCCTCTGCTGTACCTGCAACCAACAGAAAACCGACAAACTAGACCCCCGCTTCCGCCGTCACTTTGACCTTTGATATTTAACAACTATGTCAAGAACAGGCAAGATGCCTGTTCCACAATAAAATTTATCTCTTGTGGAACAGGCATCTTGCCTGTTCCTAAGCAAGTAATTGAGAATAGTGCAATATCTCAGTTACATCCGCTACATCCGCTACAAAATCCGCTGCCGAACTTCCTACCATCTATAATACCGATAAGGATCGTCCCCATTCTCAAAATCCGTCTTGTAATCCGAGTGATAAAACTCCCGACTCGAACCCCCAAACACAACTCCATCCGCCTTAAAACTCGCCCCCAAATTAGCCAAAATCTGAGCATTTGCCCGGGTTTGCCGCCAGCGAGTAAAACGCAAATAAGTCTTAGCATCCGCATTAAAACTATCGGGGTCAATCTGAGAGAAAATCGCCATGCCCTTGCCGACTTGTACCCGACTTAACAAACCGCCGGCGCCGATTTCTCCCCCAGACTTAATCAACCAAGGATCGTAAAAAGAGCGCGATCGCAAATCCGAACCGCTAACTCCCTTCACCTCATCCCAACTCGGAACCGCCAGCGAACCGCCGAAATCCTTAGCTTGCTGCAAACCCACGCCCAAACCAGTAACAGGCACTTGACGCGGCAAGAAAAACGCCTTTCCTCCAGCATTCAAATAACCCCGCAAATCGGCATCTTGCACCTTCGCTTCGGCGCCCACAATTGCCAAACCAACATCCTGAGAAAGCCCATTAGCCCGCTGGTAAATTACCCCCAAACTGTCCAACTTCTTCGCATCCTTGTCTCCCCCAATTAACACCACCTTATCCGGCTTCCCCAACACCGGCGAATTCATCCCGTAAGTCACAAGTTGCTGCACTAATTGCGCCGCCCCAGCATCCGCAGCAAAATGGTCTTCCAAATCCAACTCATTTAAAATCAACCGCCCTTTTCCGTAATCCAATTCCATCAGCGGCGAATAAGCTAAATCAAACTCAGATTCCAAAATTGGGCGCCAACCGCTGCGGTGCGGTTTCTCAATTGAAGCGCTGCTAACACCGCCGCGATTTCCCCAACGCCAGCCGTACCAAGGTGAATTTGCCGGACTCAATCTCGCCCCAGTTTGAATTGTATCGGGATATGCTTCAATCAGCGTGCTTTCCCCCGTCCAATCGCGCAAATCATCTTCGTCCAAACCGCTAACTGTCGGGTGGTTGCTGTCAATGGGATAAACGCGCCGGCTGACGTGTTCGGCAACTCGCAAACCCATATTTGTCAGCCATTCCCGGCGCTGGGGAAACACTATTGCTTTGCCGCCGTTACGCACGAAATTTTCTAAATTTCCCGGCAAGTTTTGCCCGCTAGAGAAGGCTTCTCGACCGATAATTAATAGCGATGAAACTTGCGAACCGTTCCACGGCACAAGCTGATAACCTAACTGCTTTAGCATGGCCGATGTTTTGCCAACTGGATCGAAGATTGCCACTGCATCTTTTACTTTGGATGAAGCGGAAAATACCCGGAAAGCGAAAGTATCAGAATGCGGGCGATCGCCTATTCGTGCAGTCAAGCGAATTTCGCCGTCAGCTTTGCTGGAAATTGCATTTGGCAATTTCACGTCAATTGGAAAAAATAGCGTGCTTGCTGTCTCAATTTTACCCTTATTTTCGCCCGTTGCAACTTCTTTCCCAGCGACCAAAACTCGCCAATTAAATGCGAAATCTTGCGCCGCTCTAGTATCGTTAATCACTACTATTTGCTTCGCCAACTTACCGCCCGCAAAAAAGCTGCTATCTTTCGCAGTAAAAGCCTGATTTTCACCAGCAATCCAAGCCAAAGTCGGGCCGTTATTATTCATAATTGCTTCGCCTCCGGGATGAATTTTGTAAGCTTCTGGCTGCAAGTAATTCAAGAGATTATTCGACACTTGCTTCAAATAAACGCCCCGCCGTCCCGGTTGAAATGCCCCAATATCAACTCTTGTTCTGCCAGCATCCGAAACTTCCCAACCGTGTCCGTCTTGCCAAGGAATCATCCCCCCAGACATTCCAAAAGTCCGCCAACTCCGCCAAGTATTCGTACTGAATAACTCCTGCAACTTTTGAAAAGCTGGTGCAAAATCCAAATCTTTACTTCCATGCCAGCTTTGATACTCCCCATCCTTGACAAATTGCTCGCGAATTTTACCTTTATAATCCGGAGTTTCTAACTCGTAAGCCTGTTTGCCCAAATAAATTGCTGCAAATTCAGTCATCAAAGGTTCGCTGACTATCACACTGTCAAATCCGCCTCGATTCCGCATCATTGTTGCGTGCAGCGGCGTGCCAAATTCGACTACCATGTAGGGCATTTCTCCGGTTTTGCTCCACTCAGAAATCCATTCTTCTCTTTCTTGCAATGGAATGACATTTAAATAAGAATTCAGCGCATAAACATCGCCAAAATTGCCGCCTTGGTGTACCATTACCGGTCTGGTTGTGTCGGCGGATTTCATAGCAGCAACAGCCTCATTTCCCAAAGGAGTTTTGAGGCGCAAACGCTTGTCTTCTTCTTGTCCGAGAGTTCCTTTTACTTCTTTTTTGCCGATGCGGCGGGGATTTTGGTCGTCGCCGTTGCCTAAGAAATTAGGGCTTGCCGCCCACATTAAGACTGATGGGTGGTTGCGGTAGCGGCGCATTTCTGTCAGCATTCGCGCTTTCCAGCGGTCGATGATTTGACGGTTATTCCACTGTCCGCTCCAAGCGATGGGAGTAAAGTCTAATGCCGGGGCCATGATGGGAAAACCTTTGAGGTCTGTTCTTTCGGAAAATAGTTCTCGGAAGTGCCACCTGCCGCGTTCGTCGTGATTCCAAGGCCAGATTTCTGCTATGTTAAAACCTGCTTTTACATAGCCGTCAATTAGTTTGTCAGAAACCTCTACTATCGCGCCTTCCCAAGTCTCGGAATGCAAGGCGGGCCGCAGCCGAAATTCGGTGCCGTTTAAGAAAAATTTGCGCCCTTCTACCCAAAATTCGCGGAAGCCGAAAGGTTGGTTGTAAAGCGTGTTAACGCCGCTACCTGTTACTTGCAATTGCAGCGTATAAAGGTTTGGTTTTCCGATATCCCAAAGGCGGGGATTCGGCCAATTCCACTGGACTTGTACGGTTTGAATCGGTTGGGCTTGAACGCTGGCAGTGCCGGTGAATTTTTGTTCGACTTTGCCTTTTTCGTCGAGCATTTGGGCGATGAGTTGAATTTGGCCGTTTTGGGTAACGTCTTTGAGTTCTACATCTAATTTAACTTGCTGGTTTCGGGTGGAAGTTTGGACGAATACGTCGCTAATCAGCGGGCCTGCGGGTACGCCCAGCAGCCGGACTTCGCCGATGATTCCCCGCGATTGCAAGTTGGATTTTACTGTATAAATTTCTGTGGGGCTCATAATCACGGCTTTGTCTTTTTCGTCGGAGACTGCAGCGACTAAAATTGATAGGGTGTTTTGACCTGGTTTGGCAACTTTTGTAATCTCAACATTGCCGTAGGGCCATTCAATTTGGCCGCAGTTGATGTTGTTGACGAAGATGATTGCATCGGTACTGACTCTGGCTAAGTCGATGAAAATTCGGCGGTTTTGCCAGTCGCTGGGAATTTCTATATTTGTTTGATACCAGGCTTTTGATAGTTGTTTGCTGTTGAAGTTTTCCCAGTCTTTTCCGGTGCCGCGAGTGATGATTCCGGGGATGAATTCGCTTGTTTCTTCTTGCCAGTCTCCGGGTACTTGGATGGAACCCCAACTGGGGGATGCGGGGGGATTTTGGGGGTTGCCAACGGCGGGGACAAATTGCCAAGTTCCGTTGAGGTAGATTTGGCCGCGCTGGTTGCCGATCGCACTTGCGGTGACTGAGGTAAGATTGGGAAAGCCGATCGGCGATAGGACTGAATTGCTGGCCGAGTCGGGATTTTGAAGCGCCAAACCGATGAATCCGAAGACAGTGGCGGCTGCGAAAAACAATCCGATAATTTTTGCCCACTTGTGACTCACTCGCTTATTCCTCCCAGAAATGGGCCTATCCAATTTGTCCCTCGCTCCATAATAGCAGTTTATTCAGCACTGCTCAGAAGTGCAAATCTGTCTCTGGGAAGATGGCACGGTTCCGGCAAATGTGGTTTGGTATAGAAAAAACACATAATTTAGTTTCAAGAAAGTTGTTTTCGCGGCATCAGAACTAGGGCGATCGCGCCCTCGCTACAGGTCAACAAAAATGAGTCGGTTCCAGGTCTTGCCCTTACCCATTAAATCTTACAGCATTGCTACATTTAGCGCCGCCGCGGCATTACTGCTGACAACTCTGTTACTGTTGGCACTCAAGGCAACTCCTGCAATCTTACTTTTTGCCGCTGCAATGGTTAGCGCTTGGTATGCTGGCATAAAGTCGGCAAAACAAGAACTAGAAATAGAACGCAAAATTATTTCAAAAGTAATTGACACAACGGCTTCTTTGATTGTCGTTCTTGACAGCCAAGGACGGATTGTGCGGTTCAACCAAGCTTGCGAAAAAACCACAGGCTACTCGGCTGCTGAAGTTGTAAATAAATCGGTTTGGGATTTATTTTTAATTCCCGAAGAAACCGAGTCTGTGCAAACAGTTTTTGCCAAATTAAAATCCGAACCTTTGTACAGCGAATATCAAAACTACTGGCGCACTAAAAAGGGCGAAAAACGCTTGATTTTTTGGTCGAATAGCGTGACGCTAGACCGCGATGGTTTGGTAGAATATGTAATAGCAAGCGGCATCGATATTACCGATCGCACCGAAGCAGAAATAGCCCTAGCTTTATCCTACGCCAAGCTCGAAAACCGCGTCAAACAGCGCACAGCCGAACTGACAGTAGCTAAAGAAGCGCTGCAAGCTCAAGAAGAACGATTTCGCTGTTTGAGTTCCTGTTCGCCACTCGGCATTTTTATGGCAGATTTTGAGGGGCGCTACACCTATGCAAACCCTCGCACTCAGGCTATTTGCGGCTTGAGTTCGGCAGAACTTTTAGGAGGCGGTTGGGAGAATTGCATTCACCCGGAAGACGCCGATCGCGTATTGGCCCGATGGCGGGATTATATTCGAGAAGGCGGGGAATATGCGATCGAATACCGCCTGCAAACACCAGAGGGGATTGTCCGCTGGATTAACGTTTGTTCTTCGCCGATGTTCTCCGACTCCGGTCAACTCATCGGATATGTGGGAACGGTGCGAGATGTCACCGAAAGACAGCAAGCGCAAGCAGCTTTGGAAACCAGAGAACAGCAACTGAGAACGCTGCTAGAAAATACGCCGGATGCGATCATCCGCACCGACAAAGAACTGCGTTATACTTATGTCAATCAAGCGGTTGCCAGAAGCCAAGGAAAACCTGTTTCATTCTTCCTCGGCAAAACCAGTCAAGCGTTGGGAACGCCGCCGGAACTGTGCCAGAAGTGGGATGAAACTCTCCGGAAAGTGTTAGAAACAGGGCGAGAAGAAATTATCGAATTTCAGGCACCATCAACCGACGGTTTGAGAAGTTATCAATCTCGTGTAGTTCCAGAATTTGATGCTGACGGTGCAGCAGAATCGGCCTTGATTGTCGCCCGCGATATCACAGAACTCAAACTTGCAGAAACTCAAAGATTGCAGTTGACAATCGAGCAAGCAGCCCGGGAAAAAGCCCAAGTAGAACAGCAGCGATCGGCATTTTTAGCAGAAGTCAGTAAAATACTAGCTGCGGCGTTTGACGGGGAAGCGGTGCTGCAAAATGTCGCAGAATTAGCGGTAAATTCGATCGCGGACGGGTGCTGCATTCATTTGATCGAAACCGACTCAAAAGTGCGCCGAGCCGCTGCGGCTCACGCAGAACCCTCTGCGGTTGATACTATTAATAACTTGAGAATCCGCAGCCCGATCGCCTCTGCTGCTGTCAACGGCTATCCGCTGGTAATCCGCACCGGAAAATCGGAACTAATTGCCGAAGTGGATGAGGAGATTTTAGCAGCGGGAGCCGAAAATGCAGCAGAAATCGAAATACTGCGATCGCTCGATATCGGTTCTCACGCTTGCGTACCGCTAAAAGCTCGCGGGCGGGTAACGGGCGCGATCACTTGCTTTACCTCAAAGTTTGGCCGCCGCTACAGCGCAGGAGACATGGCGATGCTAGAAGATTTAGCATACCGCGTGGCGATCGCCCTCGACAACGCCAGACTCTACGCAGAAGCCCAACAAGCACTATCCCAAACATCGGAATCCTTCGCCTTAATTGACTCGCTGTTAGAAGCATCTCCCCTAGGGATTTGTTTTCTCGATCGCGAAATGCGATTCATCCGCATCAATCAAGTATTAGCAGAACTCAACGGTTTACCCGCCGAACAGCATCTCGGGCAAGAATTCCGCGAATTGTTTCCCGAATCGGCCGCCCAATTGACACCGATAATCGAGCAAGTTTTAGAAACCGGCCGGCCTGTTTTAAACGTAGAAATCAGCGGCGAATCTCAGGGGAAACCGGGTTATTTCGGCCATTGGCTAGCCAACTACTACCCCGTTAAAAATGAAAGGGAAGAAATAATCGGAGCCGGGGTAATTCTCGCAGAAATTACCGCAGCAAAACAAACAGAATTAGCTTTGAAAGAAAGCGAAATGCGCTGCCGCAGCGTGGTAGAATCCAACATGATCGGCATCGGTTTCTGGGATGCCGGCGGCGAAATTACTGAAGCTAACGACGCCTTGCTGGAAATGATCGGATATACGAGGGAAGAGTTAGTTTCGGGACAGATCCGCTGGTGCGATATCACGCCGCCAGAATACGCAGAGTTCGATCGCAGCGCCATCGCCCAAATCGCAGCATCGGGAAGTTGCGCGCCTTATGAAAAAGAATACATCCGCTCTGACGGGACGCGCTTCCCAATTTTAATCGGGGGCGGAAACTTGCAAGGATGCACGGACAAAGGATCGTTCTTCGTACTCGATATTACCGATCGCAAACTTGCCCAAAACCAGCTCCGAGAAAACGAAATACGCATCCGCCGCCAACTAGCAGAACTCGACTTAGTTTACAACACCACACCGGTCGGGCTGTCCTTTGTGGATACCAATTTGCGCTACATCCGCATCAACAAATGCCTCGCTCAGATCAACGGCCGGACGATCGCCGATCACATCGGGCGCACCGTCAGGGAAGCGATTCCCGAAATCGCCGATATGGTAGAGCCGATTTACCGCCAAGTGCTGGCGTCGCAAACCCCCGTGCTCGACTTGGAAATTAAGGCCGAAACGCTTCAGCAGCCAGGAGTTGTGCGGGATTGGCAAGTCAGCTTTTACCCCGTGATCGATGAATCGGGAACGCTGTTGGGCGTCAGCAGCGTGGTTGCCGAAATCACCGATCGCAAGCAAGCAAAACGGGTAATGCAGCAAAGCGAATCTTTGTTCCGGCGGCTGTTCGAGTCAAATATTTTCGGAGTCGCGATCGGCGATTTTAGCGGCCGCATCGCCTACGCCAACGACTCCCTGCTCGAAATGGTCGGCTACACCCGATCGGACTTGCTCTCGGGTCAAATGCGGTGGGACAGGATGACCCCCGCCGAATACCTCCACCTCGACGCCAAGGCGGCCGGGGAACTGCGCGATCGGGGAGTCGCAACGCCTTTCAAGAAAGAGTACCTCCGCAAAGATGGCAGCCGCGTGCCGATTTTGATGGGCGGGACGATCCTGTGCCCGGACGATCGCGCCCCAGAGACGATCGTCGCATTCTACATCGACTTGACCGAGATATCGCGGGTGGAAGCAGAACTCAAAAACAATCAGGAACGGCTGCAAATCGCCCAGCAAGCAGGCAAAATCGGAACTTTTGAATGGAACATCCAAACCGGCCAGGTCGCGTGTACGCCCGAGCTAGAGGCTTTGTACGGGCTGCCGGCCGGCAGTTTGGACAGCTATCAAAGTTGGTTGGAGATGGTGCATCCAGACGATCGCGCTGCTACCGAACAGCAGGTACAGGCGGCGGTAGCCTCCGGGGAAGAATTAGATATGGAGTTCCGCATCTGTCGCCCTGACGGGGATGTGCGCTGGATGGCTTGCAGGGCGACTGTGTTTGAAGACGATCGCGGTTTGCCTTGGCGGACGATCGGCGTGAACGTCGATATCAGCGATCGCAAACAAGCAGAAGCAGCGCGATCGCAAATCAATCAAACTTTAGAAGCATTGATCCGGGCTTGTCCCCTGGCAATTACCGTTTTGGACGCCGGCGACGGCACTGTCAAAATGTGGAACCCAGCCGCCGAGAGGATTTTTGGCTGGTCAGAATCAGAGGCGGTAGGTCAATTCGTGCCCAGCATTCCCCCAGACAAGCGGCAGGAATTCATGGCGAACTTGAAAGGAATTCGCGCCGGAAACGCGATCGCCGGAGTGGAAACCCAGCGCCAAAGGAAAGACGGCAGCTCGATCGACATCGGTTTGTGGGCGACTCCAGTCCGCGACGGCGAGGGCAATATTAACTGCATGTCGATCGTCGCCGATATCAGCGACCGCAAGCAAGCGGAAGCAGAACGCGCTCGGTTGCTCGATCGCGAACAAGCCGCCCGCGCAGAAGCAGAAGCCATCAACCGCCTCAAAGACGAGTTTTTAGCCACTCTTTCCCACGAACTGCGCACCCCTTTAAATGCGATTCTCGGCTGGGCGCAAATGCTGCGCAGCCGTCCGTACACCCAAGCTTCTTTAGCTTGCGGTTTGGAAGCGATCGAGCGCCAGTCGAGGGTGCAGGCGCAGTTAGTGGAAGATTTGCTCGACGTTTCCCGGATCATTCAAGGCAAACTTGCTCTCAAACCCGGCTGGTTCGACATCGTAAAGACGATCGAAGTTGCTCTCAATTCAGTTCGTTTTGCAGCCGAGGCCAAGTCTGTCACCGTGATCCAAGAATTTGACCCCGCAGTCGGCTTGATGTGGGGCGACACCCAGAGGTTGCAGCAGATAGTCTCGAATTTGCTGACTAACGCCGTCAAGTTTACGCCTTCGGGAGGAACAGTCCGACTGCGCTTGGAAGCGTTAGCTGTTACCGATTCTCCATCTCCCAATTGCGTGCAAATTACTGTCAGCGACACCGGAAAAGGCATTTCTGCGGAGTTTTTGCCCTACGTGTTCGATCGCTTCCGACAAGCAGACGGCTCGATTACTAGGGCTGACAGCGGTTTGGGGCTGGGATTGGCGATCGTCCGGCACTTAGTCGAACTCCACGGCGGCACTGTGCGCGCCGAAAGTCCGGGTGAAGGTAAAGGTGCGGCATTCACGGTGAAACTGCCGCTCAAACAGCGCCGCAGCCAGCAGCCGCAGTTGAGAGGGGAAAGGAAAATCCCTCAAATGCGTGCGGGTATGTTGGCCGGTGTCAAGGTGTTGGTAGTTGACGACGAACCCGACAACCGCGAGTTTTTGGTGGCTGCGATCGCGCAGTGCGGCGCGACTGCGGCGGCTGCTGCTTCGGCTGCAGAGGCGATCGAGATTTTGCAGCAGTCGCCGCCGGATATTTTAGTCAGCGATATCGGTATGCCCGTTGAAGACGGCTACTCGCTGATCCGCAAAGTGCGATCGTCCGAATCAGGCACAGCCAAGCGCTTGCCGGCCGTGGCCCTGACAGCTTATGCTAGCGAACAAGACCGAGATCGGGCGATCGGGGCCGGTTACGACGAACATTTAGCAAAGCCGATCGATCCGGCTCTTTTCGCCGCCGTTTTAGCCCGGTTAACAAATTCCCAGTAACCGGAATTAATATCGCAAATTTCTCTCCAAAACCCGGCGGTTGAAACCGCGTCTATACAAACAAAACCTGCCGACGCAGGTTGAAGAGTCGTAGCGTAGCGGGGCGTAAGCCATCGCACATTTCTCTCAAATTCCATATTTCTTCGTCCGCGGAGGCGGACATCGTTTGTGTAGACGCGGTTTCCAACCGCCGGGTTTTTAATCGCTCAGACGCGGCATTTCTTCGTCCGCAGAGGCGGACATCGTTTGTGTAGACGCCGTTTCCAACCGCCGGGTTTTTAATCGCTCAGACGCGGCATTTCTTCACATCGTTTGTGTAGACGCCGTTTCCAGCCGCCCGGTTGTTTGTACAAACGCCGTTTCCAACCGCCGAGGATTTTAATTGACAAAATGCGGAATTAATATCAATTGTCTACCCGTACTCAGCAGATTCTCTTCGTCCCAGTTCAGCACCAAATTAAACCAGTTAAACTAAGAAAGTCAAAAACTCAAAACAATTAACCTCCCACGAGGGCAATTGCTCGATCCTATGCCCATTATTCATCCCCTCAACCGCTCAGTTGCCAAGCTTTTGTGCAAGCTTCCCCTGCGAGCGGTTCTGATTGTTCCCTTTGTTTTGCAAACAGTCAGCGCCGTCGGGCTAATCAGCTATCTTTCTTTCAAAAGCGGTCAAACCGCGATCGAGGATCTAGCCTATCAGTTAATCGAACAAGTAGGAGAGCGTACCCGCGATCGCCTCACCGATAATTCTAAACCATCGGAAATCAGCGCTTTTCTAGATCGCCTGCATTTCTCTAAATCGGGACACACTTTTATTATGGAGCGATCGGGCAATTTGGTTGCCGCACCAACACCAAAAACACCTTTTGTGAAGCCAGGAAAAAAGCAATCGGCGCGATTGTTAGCAATCAACAGCAGCGATACCCGCACCCGAGATATTGCGAGGGAACTCGCCAACCGATTTGGCAACTTCCGCACCCTGCAAACATCCCAGCAATTTACTCTGACGGGCAAGGACTCGCGGCAGTTTGTCCGCATCACTCCCTATCGAAATGCCCGCGGCTGGGATTGGTTGATTGTGGTGGCGGTGCGAGAGTCAGATTTCACCGATCGCCTTGACGCCAATACCCGCAATACATTGTGGTTGTCAGCCGCTACCCTGGCGCTGGCGATCGCGATCGGCTCCTCGACTTCCCGCTGGGTAACAAAACCAATTTTGCGCTTGAATACCGCCGCCAAAAATGTGGCAAAAGGCGACTGGGATCGACCTTTAGAAATTAGACGCCTCGATGAAGTCGGAGAACTCGCCCATTCCTTCAATCTAATGGCAGGGCAACTGCAACAGGCTTTCGCAGACCAAAAATCTTTAAATGAAGCTGTAGCGCAAAGCGAGAGCCAACTCAAGCAATTTATCGAAGCCATACCAGCAGGGGTATCTATTCACGATACCTCCGGGAAAATCGTGTATTTAAACCAAACGGGCAAGCGTTTGCTCAACCTAGAAAATATCCCCGAGGCGACTTTAGCAGAAATCGCAGAAGTTTATCAGCTCTACCGCCAAAACCGGCCGTATCCAACAGAAGAACTGCCCGCATTCCGAGCGCTGCAGGGCGAAACGGTGTTCGTTGAAGATTTAGAACTTGATCGAGATGGGGAATTTATTCCTTTTGAGGTGCGCGCCACGCCAATTTTCGACGAAAGCGGAAACATTATTTATGCCATCCATATTTTTTCGGAAATCGCACAGCGCAAACAATTTGAAAAACTTTTAACTGACTACAACCGCACTTTAGAAACCGAAGTCGCAGAACGTACCTGCGCCTTAGCTCGTGCTAACGAATTATTAGAGCATGAAGTTGCCGACCGCCAATTGATCGAAGAAAAACTTTACACTTCGACGGAGCAATTTCTGAAAATATTCGAGTCGATCGCAGATATGATCTTGATTTTCGAGCCTTTAGAAAAAACGATCCAAATTATACCGAGTAAGGGGATTTTTCAATACAACTATCAGAGCAATCAAATCGACTCCATCATCGAACAATTTTTTCAAGACGAAAGCGAGGAAATTTATTTCGCTCAAGTTAGAAAGGCATTGGAAACCCAACAAACTATTAATTTTGATTACAGTCTGCAGATTAACAATCAAGAAGTTTGGTTTGCTGCTAAAATTTCGCCGCTGTCCGATCGCTCTGCGGTTTGGGTAGCCCGCGACATCAGCGATCGCCAGTTTGCCGAAGCCCGACTGCTAGAAGCCCAAAAAATTGCCCGGATTGGCAGTTGGGAACACCATAGCGCCACAGCAACAACCACTTGGAGTCAAGAACTCTATCGCATTTTTGAGCTCGATCCGACTCAAAAACCGCTGTCAACCGAACAATTAGTCGAGCGTTTTCATCCAGAAGATCGATCGGGCTATCTCACAATGGTTCGCGAGCAAGCGATGCAGGGACAAAGCTTTGAACTCGATCTGCGCCTGATCCGCAGAGATGGCTCGCTCATTTACATTGAAATTAGAGGCAAACCGATTCATGATGAAAAAGGGCAGTTGATCCGTTTGTTCGGTACTGTCATGGACATTACCGATCGCAAACAAGCCGAGTCAGCTTTGCGAGAAAGCGCCCAGAGAGAACAAGCAATCGGCCGCAGCATCGATCGCATCCGTCAGTCCTTAGATATTGACACAATATTCGCCACCACAACCTCAGAACTGCGACAAACCCTCAAGTGCGATCGAGTCGCCATCTATCGTTTCAATCCTGATTGGAGCGGCGAATTTGTTGCCGAGTCAATGGCAAGCGGCTGGATATCTCTCATCCAAAAACCCAACAATTTTAATTTGCCAAACGATCTTGTAGGAGACTTTCCCTGCGCTGCAAAAACCCTGCAAACCTTCGATCGAATAGTGCCGGATACCTATCTACAAACAAATCAAGGCGGTATGTACGATCGAGGCATTCCTTACCGCATGGTTGAAGACATATACACCTCTGGCTTTAGTCCTTATTACGTGCAGATTTTAGAGCAATGTCAAGCCAGAGCCTACATTATTTTTCCCATATTCTGCGGCAGTCAACTTTGGGGTTTGCTCGCCAGCTATCAAAATTCTGCACCTCGAACTTGGCGCCCACCAGAAATCAATATAGCGCGGCAAATTAGCACTCAACTCGGAATTGCCCTGCAACAAGCTCAATTGCTCGAAGCCACTCAACAGCAAGCAGTACAACTCCAGCAAACCGCCTTAGCAGCAGAATCCGCCAACCTCGCCAAAAGCACTTTTCTGGCCAACATGAGCCACGAACTCCGCACTCCCCTCAACGCAATTCTGGGATTCTCCCAATTGATGCAGCGCTCTGGCAACCTCCATCCCGAACAACAGGAAAATATCCGCATCATCAACCGCAGCGGAGAACACTTATTAAGTCTGATCAATCAAGTATTAGATTTAGCCAAAATAGAAGCGGGACGCATTACCCTCAACCCCACAGAATTTAAATTAACCAGCCTGCTGAACGAACTGGAAGAAATGTTTCAACTCCAGGCGCGGGAACAACAATTGCAGTTAAATATTAACTGCTCTAGCGATATTCCTGAATACGTACAAACCGATCGAGTAAAATTGCACCAAGTCTTAATTAATCTACTTTATAACGCCATTAAGTTTACGAAAGAAGGAGGCATTTCGGTAAGAGTAAGTGCAGTTATGGAGCGTGAAAATCCGCAATTGCCAATCAGTAATTACCAATTGTATTTTGAAATAGAAGACACAGGCTCCGGCATGGCCTCTGATGAGTTAGATCGGCTTTTTCAAGCCTTTGTGCAAACCAAAACAGGGGAAACATCTCAGCAGGGAACCGGCTTGGGGCTGGCCATCAGCCAACACTTTATCAAGCTGATGGGCGGCAACATTACTGTACGCAGCAAAGTGGACTCTGGCACCACCTTTGCGTTTGATATCCCCGTCACAGCCGTTGATGCCACCACCATCGCTCCCGTACCGCCACCGCGTCGGGCGATCGCCCTGGAACCAAATCAGCCGCGCTATCGTATATTGATTGTGGACGATCGATCCGACAACCGCCAACTGCTGATCGAACTCCTCGCTGGCTTTGACTTTGAGCTCCAACAAGCCAGCAACGGTATAGAAGCTATTGAAATATGGTCGAGTTTTGAGCCGCACTTAATTTTTATGGATATGTGGATGCCCGCGATGGATGGACATGAAGCGACAAAACGGATTAAAGCCACCGTTAAAGGTCAAACTACCGCCATTATTGCCGTGAGTGCCGCTAGCGCCGAGGAAATACGAACCGTTACTGCATTAGATGATTCCGATGACTTTATCCACAAACCCTTTCGAGATACAGAAATCTTTGCCACCCTGCAAAAACATCTCGGAGTGCGTTACATTTACGATGAGATGGAAAGTGTCACCGAGTCAACTCAAATAAAGCCTCTGACTCCAGAGACTCTTGCAGCTTTACCGGCCCATTGGCTGGCAGCTTTAGAGAAAGCCACAATTGAGTGCGATTTAGAATTAATACTGATCGAAATTGACCGAATTTGCGATCGCGATTCATCTTTAGGAAATGCTCTGGCTGAATTAGCTAACGAGTTTCAGTTCAATCAAATACTAGCCCTCATCCATCCCGAAACAGAACAGCAATGATATTATATCTGGTTCACATTCAGGACTTTATACCAATTTTTTATGAGGCTGCATAGAATCCGATCCCCCCTAGCCC